>CAMWTI010000015.1 GCA_947177135.1 uncultured Porphyromonadaceae bacterium
GCGCTGGCCGGTGCCGGAAAAAACATAGTGACGTCGCGCCACCTGTTTGGCAACACCTTTCTGCTGTTCAGCGATCTGCTCGGCCGTTTCGGCGTCGAGACACGGTTTGTGGACATGACCGATGCCTCGTCTGTAGAGAAGGCTATCGACGCCGATACCTGCTGCGTGTTCATGGAGATCATGACAAATCCTCAGATGGAAGTGGCCGACATCGCCGCCATTTCGGCAGTGACACGCGGCAAGGGAGTGCCTCTTCTTGCCGACACCACAATGATTCCGTTCACACATTTCAGCGCAAGCAGACTTGGCATAGACGTCGAGATAGTGTCGAGCACAAAATATTTCACCGGTGGCGGCACCGCTCTCGGCGGTCTGGTGATAGACTATGGCACAGTTGACGGATTCAATGACCGGATGCGCAAAGAAATGGTTATGAATCTCGGAGCATATATGACGCCGCATGCCGCCTATATGCAGACTCTCGGAATGGAGACGCTTCACGTGCGCTATGCCCGCCAGCAGGCCGGAGCAATGGCTGTGGCCGACGCGCTGAGCCGTCTGCCCGGGGTTGTCGGGGTCAATTATCCGGGACTGAAAGACAACCCGTATCACAAGCTTTGCATGGAGCAGTTCTGTGGCAACACAGGGGCGATGGTCACCTTCGATCTGCCGTCGCAGCAGGCGTGCTTCCGTTTCATAGACGCCCTGAAGCTGGTGCACCGGTCGACAAACCTGTTTGACAACCGCTCGCTCGCCATTCATCCGGCAAGCACCATTTTCGGCCCGCTGACCGAAGAGCAGCGTCGCGACATGGATATCTCGCCGACTCTTATCCGTCTGTCTGTCGGTCTGGAAGATGCCGACGACATCATTGCCGATCTGACACAAGCAATCTTAAAAGCAACAGAATCATGACCGTAGCCGAATCAATCAGAACCGCAGGGGGAAAGCCCATTTTTTCATTCGAGGTGCTTCCGCCGCTCAAAGGCAACAGCATCGAGCGGGTATATCGCATCGTTGACAAGTTGCGCGAATTTGATCCGAAATATATCAACATAACATCGCACCACAGCGAGAGCATATACGTGCCGCAGCCCGACGGCACCCACCGCAAGGTGACCGTGCGCAAGCGTCCGGGAACTGTGGCCGTTGCCGCCGCGCTGCAAAACCGCTATGGCATTCCGGCCGTGCCCCACATTATCTGCAAGGGCTTCACAAAGGAGGAAACGGAGTATGCCCTGCTTGACCTGAACTTTCTCGGCATACACAATCTGTTGCTGCTGAGAGGCGACTCGAAGTCGATCGACACGGCGAGTCAGGATCCGTCCATGTTTCATGAGCACGCGTCGGATCTGCAACGGCAAGTCAATGAATTCAACACCGGACGTTCGCTCGACGGATCGGCTCTCGAGGCCATCGACACTCCGTTTGCCTATGGAATGGCCTGCTATCCTGAAAAACATGAGGAGGCGCCTAACGCCGACTCTGACCTGCATTATGCCAGAATGAAAGTCGAAGCCGGTGCGCAGTATCTTGTGACCCAGATGTTTTTCGACAATCAGAAATACTATTCGTTTGTCGACCGATGCCGTGCCGCCGGCATTGACGTGCCGATTATTCCAGGCATAAAGCCGATTGTACTTCGCAATCAGCTGACGGTGCTTCCCAGAGTGTTCCGTTCCGATATTCCAGAGGCTCTGGCGGCTGAACTGCGCAAAGCCAGGACTGATGCCGATGCGGCGGCGATCGGCACCGAATGGGCCGTCGGACAGTGTCGCGATCTGCTGGCACACGGAGTTCCAGGGCTGCATTTCTATACTCTGCTTGCTTCCGATGCGGTTCGCGAAGTGGCAAAAAACGTACTTTGAAGCTGATGACCGATATCACCGAAGCGCTCAAAAGACGTGTTCTGGTGCTTGACGGCGCCATGGGAACAATGATCCAGCGTCTGGAACTGGACGAAGCTGATTTCCGAGGTGTTGAATTTGCAGGCTGGCCGTCGTCGCTGAAAGGATGCAATGATCTGCTATGTCTGACGCGTCCTGACGCTATTGCCGCCATACACAGTCGGTATCTGGAGGCCGGAGCCGACATCATCGAGACCAACACCTTCAATGCCAATGCCATCTCAATGGCCGATTACGGCCTGCAGGATCGTGTCCGCGACATAAATCTGGCCGGCGCGCGTATTGCCAGACAGGCGGCCGGCGGCAACGCGTGGGTGGCCGGATCGATGGGCCCTACCAACGTGTCGCTGTCAATGCCCACAGGCCACAGCCAGACGTTTGACTCTATGGCCGAAGCATATTTCGTCCAGGCATCGGCGCTGATTGAGGGCGGGGTGGATCTGCTTCTTGTCGAGACCGTGTTCGACCCGATAAACGCCAAGGCGGCGGTGGCGGGAATCAGACGAGCCATGGAGGTGTCGGGGCGTGAGCTGCCGCTGATGATCTCGGTTACTCTCACTGAAACCGGGCGCCTGCTTTCAGGTCAGACGCTTCCGGCATTCGTGACTGCTGTCGAACATGCCCGGCCGCTTTCCGTGGGGCTGAACTGCGGATTCGGAGCCGACATCATGTCGGGCCACCTGCCCATGCTCGCTGAGTCGCCGTATTATGTCAGTGCGCATCCCAACGCCGGATTGCCTGATGAAATGGGTTGCTATGTCGAGACTCCGGATAAGATGGCTGCCGATGTGGGGCATATGCTTGACAACGGACTTGTGAACATTGTCGGAGGATGCTGCGGCACTACTCCGGACCATATAAAGGCGATAGCGCGGCTGGCCCGAAAGGCCGTGCCGCGAGTGCCGCGCCGCGATGATTCCGACGGTTTGCGCCTGTCGGGACTCGAGGAGATGCGGCAGAGCGGATTTCTGAAAGTCGGCGAGCGGTGCAACGTGGCCGGTTCGCGCAAGTTTTTGAGGCTGGTCAAGGAGGGAAACACCGGAGAGGCGATCGATATTGCGGCCGCCCAGATCGACAAGGGCGCGGCGGTTATTGACGTGAACATGGACGACGGAATGCTCGACGCACGCGCCGAGATGGAACGCTTTGTGTCGGCTCTCGGCTCTGACGCCCGGACGGCACCGGTGCCGGTGATGATCGACTCGTCGGACATGGATGTCATCACTGCGGCGCTGAAACGCCTGCCCGGCAAGTCGATTGTCAACTCCATCAGCCTGAAAGAGGGCGAAGACGCTTTTATTGCCCACGCCCGCGCCATCCGTGATCTCGGAGCGGCGGTGGTGGTCATGGCATTTGACGAAAAGGGTCAGGCCGACAATTTGCAGCGGCGCACGGAGATATGCGGCAGGGCATACAGGATATTGACCGAAAAGGTCGGATTTGCAGGCCGCGACATTGTTTTTGATCCGAATGTGCTCACTGTTGCCACCGGCATTGAGGCCCACAATAATTACGCTCTTGATTTTCTTGATGCCACAGCATGGATCCGGGCCAATCTGCCTGGAGCGAAGGTGAGTGGCGGAATCAGCAACCTGTCGTTTGCTTTCAGGGGCAACAACCGGCTGCGTGAGGCGATGCACACTCTCTTTATCGCTCACGCCATGGACCGCGGCATGGAGATGGCGATTGTCAATCCGGCAACTTCGCTTGATCCCTCCACGATTGACCGGGAGACTGCCGAAGCGATCGACGATGTGCTGTTTAACCGTCATCCTGACGCCACCCAGAAGCTGCTCGACGTTGCCGCGCGCATGGTAGCGGAAACAGGACCTGCGGTTCCGGCGGCAAAGTCCGCGGATGCCGCGGCTCAGAAGAGCGTCGTGACGCTGGAGGACATGATTGTCAAAGGCAATGCCGAAGGAATAGAAAAGATACTGGCCGACGAACTTGAACGCCACGGAACTGCGCTGGCTGTGATCGACAACTGCCTGATGGCCGGAATGAACCGTGTCGGAGAGCTGTTCGGTGCCGGAAAAATGTTTCTGCCGCAGGTGGTGCGCAGCGCCACTGTGATGAAGCGGGCCGTTGAGATTCTGACACCCCGCATTGAGGCCGAGAATGCCGGTTCGCCGGATTTGGCCGTGTCCGGGCGGAAAATGGTCATCGCCACTGTGAAGGGCGACGTGCACGACATCGGCAAGAATATTGTCGCGGTAGTGATGCGGTGCAGCGGATTCAACGTCATAGACCTTGGCGTGATGGTCCCGGCCCGCGAAATCATAGAAGCGGCAAAGCGCGAGAACGCCGATCTTGTCGGCCTGAGCGGTCTGATAACACCGTCATTGCGTGAAATGGCCGAGGTGGCTTCGCTGATGCAGGCCGAGGGGCTGACTGTGCCGCTCTGCGTTGGCGGCGCGACCACGTCGGCGATGCACACGGCGGTGAAACTCGCACCTCTGTATTCGGGCGGAGTCGTCCATACTTCCGATGCCGCGTCGCTGCCGCGAGTGGCAGGACTGCTGTCCAATCCTGCTCTCAGGAACTCGGCTCTGGCTGAAATAGCCATTGAGCAGGAACGGTTGCGCCGGCTGCATGACGGAAAAATTCCGGCTCTGTCGCTGGATGAGGCTCGTACCCGCGGCGAGGGTGTTGATCGGCCTGCGCCGGCTCCTGGAGTCGCTTCCGGAGTGTACGACTATGTTCTTGCGCCGGAGCAGGTGGCTGACTTGATTAACTGGCGCGCGTTTCTCGGCGAATGGGGCATGAGTCCGGCCGAGGAGTCAGACGAGAGCCGGCGCCTGATCGCCGACGCGCGTAAGGTTATAGAGGAATTTGCCGGCCAGGAGGTTATTGGCGCGCGAGTTGTCGTGTGTGACGCGCACCGCACTGAAAATGATGAAATCGTGGTTAACGACGGGGAGCTGGTCCTGCCGATGGCGCGTTCTCTGGAGCCAAACGCCGTCACCGGACGTTGTCCCGCTCTCAGTGACTTTGTGGCGCTGACAGATGATCATATCGCGCTTTTTGCCGTTACGGCCATGTTGCCGGTGAAAGGCTCTACGGACTATCATGACATGATGCGCCAGATCGTGGCTCATCGTCTGGCCGAGGCGTCGACCGAATGGCTCCATCGCCGTGTCTGCACCGAATTGTGGGGCCTGCCCGAGCGTTCGGGCATACGTCCGGCCGTCGGTTATCCGTCGCTGCCCGACCAGTCGCTGATATTCAAGATCGACGAAATGATCCGCTATGGTGATCTCGGCATTGCGCTGACTTCGACCGGAGCCATGAGTCCATCGGCATCCACCTCCGGTCTGATCATCCTGCACCCCTCCGCCCGCTATTTCACTGTGTAACTGTAATTTCAGTTTCTATATCTTCATAATACCACACTTGCCCAACTTTGCAAAATAACGTTTTGTTTATTATAAAAAAAAATGTACTTTTGCAATTTAGTTTTAGAGTAAGTTTACTTTTAGGCGAATTAAGATATGATGACTGCAAATGTGAACAACGAGATTGTCAGGCTGAGGGATCTATCTTCGGCCTTCTCTCGCAGGGCATTTGAGGACGTCTTGAAATTCAAAGATTATTCGCATTTCAATTGGTTGCTCTCGAAGTACGATACAATCAAATGTGTTACTTACTTAGAACTGCTTAAGAAGGCATATTCGTTGATTTCAAAATCTTACCGCTGCGAGTATGTGTATAAAAACGAGCTGATAAAGCTCTTGTTGCATCATTATGGATCAAAAGATTCCGTCTATTTCAACGAATTCAGAGTCGGAAACTCCATTGCCGATATGGTTATGTTTAACGGCGAAAGCAAGGCATTTGAAATAAAGACGGAATATGATACGCATCGCAGGCTGGATAAGCAAATGGAAGATTATAAGCGCTTTTTTGACAAATGCTATATAGTCATACCAGAAAGCAAATTAGATGATTATTACGGAATCGTTGAGTCCACGACCGGAATTATAACCGTGAGCTGTGATAATGGGCGCATAATACTTAAGAATGTCAAAAAATCGCTTCAGAACAGCCAATTTGATCCAGAGGCGTTAATGTCTTGCCTTAGGACGAATGAATATAAAAATATCGCCACAGCATTGGGCACATCTTTGGATGGAGTCGGTGGTTATGATATGTACACTTTATGTTATAATGTCATTTCTCACGCAGATCCCGAAACAGTAAAGAAGTTGTTCTTGCATGAAGTGAAAAAACGCAGGAATAATACGTTACTACTGCGTAAGTATCCTATGCCTATCCGGCAAATGATGCTGAGTTTAAATTTGCCGGCAGATAAAGCTGAGAAATTATTGGGACAATTAAATATCACGATAAACAACACATAAAAAATATGTATTATCCATATCTACGCGCCAAGCAATACGAACTAAAGGCTTTAAGAGAATTTTCGGAAGCACATAAAGGACAAAACTCTATAACGCCAATTTTAGAGCCGGTTAAACAGCAGCCAAACGCATTGAATATTGCGATAGCTGATATGCTTAGCAATGGACTATCGTTTGCCCTGATCTTAAATCCTCAAGATGGGGATTTCAAGCATCCTACGGTTCATTATGACGCGTGGCATCAAAATGAAGAACTGATGGGAAATAAGGATAAGTGGATTCCGGCGTTTATCTATTCTAATTGTAAGTTCAATGATATATTATCATCGATAGACAAGTATGGGCTTGAAAACGTGATGATAATATTCCGTACCTGTATGGATATGGACGATACGAATGCGTGGACAATTGTCAACAATCCACACGTCGGATATGTAGTGAATTCCTTTGGCTCTACGATATCGAGGCGTCTAAGAAGCAAGTTAAGAGAAACAGGGAAACAAATTATCAGATTGGATGACTGTTTCAAATCAAAGGTACGCAATGCAGATTATGCGCTCGTAACAGATGAGCTGTTTTCTGAAGAACCATTCTTTTATGCAGAAGAAGGTAGTCTTGACGGATATTCCGATTACACGACATTGCCATCAGAATATGTAGAAGGTGGTATGTTGCCTTACGCTTTGGCTATTCATTTATCGTACAGACGGAATGAAGAGCAATTATATGTTCATCATTTCGTGTCCGACAGCAATGAGTCGAATAGTGATATTCGAGGAAAATTCAGAGAAGCGGCAAGGAAAGTCGCACCATTCTATGAGCATAAAAATCAGACGGACGCAGTTAGAGAATTAATACAAAAGGCCAATGATCCTGATGGTTATCCAGGACTTGGGTATTTAAAAAAATTATCCATAAAAAATCACTTGGAGCTGATTCTCTCATTATAACATTACGGATATGAAAATATGTGGAGATTGTTTCTTAGATGAAGAATTACGCTCGGAAGTGAATGCCAATGCTGATGCAGATGGCGTATGTGAAGCGTGTGGAAGTTCAGGGAAGTTGATGGACTTTTGTGAGTTCCAAAGTTTCTTTGAGGCGTTACTTTCGTTATTCTCCATAAGCAGTAAAAGCGATAAAACCATAGCCAACATAATCCAAGATGAGTGGCATCTTTTTAAGGAAATGGCCGTTGCGACTAAACTGTTATCTGAAGCAATGGCGAAATTCAATCCTGGATACTCAATAAATGACAAAGTTGATTACACGATCGATATTCAGGAGCGGGTGGCAGTGTGGGATAGATTAAAGACCAGCGTAAAGGAGAATTCCCGCTTTTTCACCAATATGGATGAATTTGCGAAATATAATTATCTTACTGCGGGTAAAAGTTTATATGCAGGTCAACAATTGTACCGATCCCGTGTTACTCCGGTCGGTCAGAAAAAAATTAAATGTGAAAAGATGGGCTGTCCGCCAAAAGAATTGGCTATTGCCGGTCGTGCCAATCCTGTCGGAATTCCATACTTGTATTTAAGTGATTCTGCCAAAACTACATATTTTGAGGTTCGAGCTGTATATCTGGATAAATTGAGTGTAGGGACATTCAGGATAGAAAGGGATCTGACATTAATAGATTTTGTGTATGATGTGAACTTATTTTTATCCTATAATGATGGTGGCGTGCCCTTAAAAGAAATCGTTATCAAAAAGAAAGTCATCGATGCGATTAGTGCAGATCTGTCAAGACCTCTTCGTAGATATGATTCAGAAATAGAATATGTCCCGACTCAACTTATTTGTGAGTATTGTAAAGATATTCCTGGTGCAGACGGGTCTACTGCCGATGGAATTACTTTTGAAAGCTCTTTACATAAAGGCGGTCGGAATTACGTTTTATTTGACGAAGCTGCTGCAAAATGTATTAGGGTGGAGTCGCATGAAATCACACGAATTGATATTGACAGGAAATAGAATATGAAAAATAATATGAAAATGTTGAGTAGGTTTGGTGTCGTGGCGGTGATGCTTGCGGGATGTGCGTTGGGGTCGAATGCCGCTGGGGTCGATGCGGCGGTGCTGACGGAATATGTCGAAACAATGCGTAATGGGGAGGACCCTGTCGAGTATGTGTTCAGACTGTTTGAAGGCGCGGATATTGTTATCATAGGTGAGCGCGATCACCGGGACGTCACGCAATATGAGTTGATAACGAAGCTGCTGGCGGATCCGCGGTTTGCAGAGCGTGTGGGATATGTCTACACCGAAGTCGGAGTGACTAATATGACGCAACGGGCTAACGAGTTGGTCAAGGATACATATCAGTCAGACGAGGATTTCCGCAAAACTCTGTTGGCTTATCTGCGAGATGAGGACTATTCGTTCTGCTGGGAAAAGACAAACCGCTCGGTGTTTTTGGACAGTCTTTATTGTATCAACAACCGTTTGCCGGCCAGCACGAAGATTACATTGGGCCTCACCGATCCGGAGTTTGACTGGTATGAAACCATGTCGCCGGAATATTACAGACAATGGTATTACGACTATGCGATGCTGTATCCCGACAAGACTCCGGAAGAGCAATGTGTACGCGACAGGATCATGGCCGAAAATTTCAGCAGACTGTACAGACGACAGAAGCCGATAGACGGATCAAGAAAAGCCTTGGTCATAACAAATCATCCACATGCCGTGAACGATGATTACAGTAAGAATGAGGGTTACAGAATCAAGCAGGAATTCGGGGCTGACAACGTGAAGATAGTCTGCCTTAATTGTTATGTCATGTCAAATTCATCGGATTATCCCTCTCTGCTGTTTGATGAAGGGCGTTGGGATGCTGCGTTTGAACTTATCGGCTGTCGTCCTGTGGCTTTCGACATTAAGGGCAATCCTTTTGGACAGGCCATATATCACAACACATGGCGCCCTTTCAGCGGAAAAAGTTGGGAAACCTTTGCCGATGGAATAATCTACTATAAACCGTTCTATGAGTTTAAAGCATCAATCGGCATAGAGGGCTTTGTGGATGACAACTGCAAGGAGGAACAGATGCGGCGTCTGAAGTTGATATATGATGCGGGTCTATCTTCAGACTTTGACTATGAATCCAATAAAGAATATTATAATTCGGTCCGCATTTTTTCTTGCGAGCGTGCTGAGGTTCTGGACGCGATGAGAGAGCAGATGAAGAAGAACTTATAAGTTGGTGAGCGTGCCGTCGGTGATCAGGAGGTGGCGGGTGGCCATGGCTGCGATCTCGGTCATTTCGTGGGTGACGAGGACGATGGTGGAGCGGCTGGCGCAGTCGCGGATTATGGAGTAGATGGTCTGCTCGAATTCTTTGTCGAGGAAGTTGAGCGGTTCGTCCATCACCAGTAGCACGGGATCGGATATGATGGCGCGGCCGAGCAGGGCGCGTTGCAGCTGGCCGCCTGAGATGGCGCCGATGGCGCTGTCGGCGCATTGTTCCAGACCGACCTTGCGGATCATGGCCTCGGTGCGCGCGGCGCGTTCAGCCCGGCTGAGAGATTTCCGGCCGAGCAGGCCGGAGGCGATCACGTCGCTCACAGAGATCGGGAACATCGAGTCAATGCGGTTTTTTTGCGGCAGATAGCCGACCGAGGTGAGCGCGGGATAGCGGACCACGCGTCCCTCTGTGGGCGACAGCAGACCCAGGATCATCCGCAGCAGCGTTGTCTTTCCGCTGCCGTTAGGCCCGGTCAGGGCAATGAAATCGCCTTTGTTGACTGTGAGGTTGATGTCGGAAAGGATTTTGCGTCCGTGGCGCGACATTCCGATGTGCGAGAGTTCAATCAGCGGTTGCTGCTGATGCGATTGATTCGGCAACTGAGATGAGCTGAGTATCGAAGTCATAGCTTAACGGTGAAAATTCGGCTACTGTGACCTCTCCGCCGAGTCCGGCCACAATGGCGTCGGCCTGATTGCGGTCAAAGTCGCGCTGAATCATGAAAACACGTGCGTCTGAGATTTGCGCTTTCCCGATCAGGCGGCGCAGGTCGGCCACTGATGGTTCGCGTCCTTCGGCTCCGAGAGCCAGTTGCCGAAGGCCATAATCGCGGGCAAAATAAGACAGAGAAGGGTGCCACACGATGAATGCGGCACTGTCGGGGAGAATGTCCCTGAGGCGTGAGTCGAGCGAGTCCAGGCGAGCCGAGAGGCCGATGAAGTTATTGATGTATTCCGCGGAGTGGAGCGAGTCGATCGCGATCATGCCGCGGAGCATGTTGGCGGCCATTATCTTGGCATTGACGGCCGATGTCCACGTGTGGGGGTCGACCGCTCCGTGCGAGTGGTTTTCGCATTCGTGCTCATGGATAAGATCCACTGATTCCGACACGCAGAAAATCGGCATATCCGGATTGTTGGCCCTGACTTTCTCGATGATCGCGGTCTCGAATCCCAGATTGCCCACTTGAAAGAAGGCTATCGAACGGCATATGTTGGCCAGGTGGGAAAATGACGGTTCATAGGTTTCGGGATTGCCTCCGTTGGCCATGAGGGTCTTGACTTCCATCCGATCGCCTACGATCTGCTCAAGCAGCCAGCGTTGCGGCTCAATGCTCACAGAGATGACGGGTTTTGGCCTGACCACCGGAGAACCGTCGCATGAGGTCAGTATAAGCGAAGCCGCGCACGCCGCCGCGAGAATTAACCGCAGCGCCGTGCGTGGCAGGAAAAGGTATAGGGTGTTAACAAGATCGTTCATATATCTTGATAACGTTTTTTAACGGCAGATGTTTTTGCCTCAGTCTGCAAATTCGATGAGGTTGGCCTCGAGTCCGACAACTTCGCCGGGTTTGACGAATATGCGTTTGATGACGGCGTCGCGTTCGGCTTCGACTTCATTTTCCATTTTCATGGCTTCATAGACCAGGATGACCTGACCTTTCTTGACGGTCTGTCCGGGGGTGACGCGGATTTCCATGATGGTGCCGCCCATCGGGGCTTTGACCACTTCGCCGGTGATCGGTTCCTGAGGCTCGGCTTTGGCTGCTTCTTCGGCAGCTTTGGCGGCGGCAGCAGCAGCCGATGCGGCCTGAGTGGCGTTGAATTCTTCCTGACGGCGTTTGCGCAGGAAGCCTGTGGCCACAGCGGGAAGCAGTTCAAGCAGCAGTTCCTCTTCGCGGTTGGACGCGAGTTTCACGCCGCCGAATTCGGGCAGCACGGGGTTTTCGGGCTGTTTGTATTTTGAGGTGTCGTAAGGCACTTCTTCGGGCGCTCCGGTGAGTTTGCGGCGGAATTCCGGGTCGACGGCCACGGGGGTGTGGCCATATTCACCCTTGACCAGCGAGATGAACTGCATGGAGGGGTTGGAGTAGTCGGGGTTGCCTTTTTTCCGGTCGAGGGCAAGGCTGACTGCCTGCGAGCCGACGATCTGGCTGGTGGGTGTTACCAGAGGGATCAGTCCGGCATCGCGGCGCACTTTCGGAATCAGGCGCATCGCGTCGTCGAGCAGGTCGGAAGCCTGGAGCTGTTTGAGCTGGGCCACCATGTTGGAATACATGCCTCCGGGCACTTCGGCCTCGCGCACGAGTTCGTTTGGTTTCGGGAATCCGAAGTATTCCTCGATGCGGTGGCAGAGGTCGAGCAGGCGGGGTTCGTCGAGGGCCTTGGCGGCCTGGATCGCCTGGTCGAACAAGGCGTCGACTTCGGCGGGCAGGGTATCGGTGAGCGGATCGAACCGGCGGGGGAAGTGGTCTTTCTGCAAGTCAAAAGCGGCCAGGTTGCGGCGGATGTCGACAAGCTGCTCGCGGATGCGGCCTACGGCCTCCATGTTGGCTTCCACTTCCACGCCGAGTTTTTTGCAGAATATGTAGATCAGCTCGATGGCCGGAGCGGCGGAACCTCCGCCGAAATACCAGATGTTGGTGTCAAGGATGTCGACTCCGTTGAGAATGGCCATCAGCGACGATGCCAGTCCGTAGCCGGGTGTGCAGTGGGTGTGGAAGTCGACGTCAACTTTCAGGTTGGCTTTCAGTGCGGATATGATTGATGCGGCGCGGAGCGGGTTGACCAGTCCGGCCATGTCTTTGAGCGTTATGATTTTGGCGCCGAGTGCCTCCATCTGGCGGGCTTTGTCGACAAAGTATTCGTCGGTGAATATCTTCTCTTCTTTCTTGCCGAAAAGTTTTGCAAAGAATCCGGTTTTCTTTTCGGGTTTAGGGTCGACTGTATAGCACACCGCTCCGTCGGGTATGCCGCCGAGTTCATTGAATTTTTTGATCGAGAAACGGACATTGTCGATGTCGTTGAGCGCATCGAATATTCTCATTACGTTGAGCCCGTTGGCGATAGCCTCTTTGTAGAAGCCTTCAAGCACATAGTCGGGATATGGCACGTAGCCGAACAGATTGCGTCCGCGGCTCAGGGCAGTGAGCAGTGATTTGCCCTGCATGACTTTGCTCACTGAACGAAGGCGGTTCCACGGCGATTCGTCAAGATAGCGCATCACGGAATCAGGCACAGCTCCGCCCCATACCTCGATGGCAAAGAAGCCGGCGTTTTCATATAGAGGCAACAGTCGGTCTATGTCGGCCTGTGACATTCGGGTGGCAAACAGTGACTGCTGTCCGTCACGCATTGTCAGATCACGTATTTTCAGCTTTTTAGTCTGCATATACTTCTGTTTTTTGTTAGAATTACGGATGCAAAGATACGATAGAATATTTAATTACTGAAATTTTTCCGCAATTATCGATCCGGCAACGGATTATTAACATAGATTAACAATAATGCGCCGCATGTTTGGTTATTAATGTGTATCTTTGTCAAAATTTTGTTTGATCTAACCTAAAATGCTTATGAGATTCTTTACATCCAATCTGAAATCGCTTCTGGCCGCTACAGTTTGCCTGACAGCGGCAACGACCGCGTCAGCCGCTTCTCCGTGGGAACTTTCGCTTTCGCTTAAAGCTGTCGACGCCGTCTATGTCACATCCAAAGGCACCGTGCTTGCCGCCGACAATGATTTTATGTATCCGGAGACAAGTGGCATCTATTATTCTGACGACGAAGGCGAGACATGGACCCAGGCCTCTGTAGGCCAATGGCTGTATAATTACTTTTTTGAAGCCGGCGATTACGTGTTTGCGCTCGGTGAATCCGGTCGTCTGGCCCGTTCTGAAGATGACGGCCACACTTGGACCGTGCTCAACTATACCCGCTATGTCGAAGATTATATCGATGCGAAAGAAGAGGACGAGCTGGTTGCATATTCGGCATCGTATGATCCCGAAAAGCAGCGCATTTACCTGCCGGTCTGGTCAAGCACCGTCGGTGTGATTTATTCCGATGACTTTGGTGTCACCTGGTCTTTTACAGACCGCGAGTCGCTGCTGCTCAGATTTGAAGATGGCACAACAGTGTTCGACAATTTCTATAGTTCGACATTTTTCAACGGCCAGCTGCAGGTCTATGGTATTTATCGTATCTTCATCTATGATGCAGAAAACGACACCTGGGACTGCATGCGCAATAAGGACGGATATGAGGTCAACACCAACTTCCTGGCTGTGACGAAAGTTCATGATGGCATTCTTTATGCGTCGCGCGGCATGGAGGACGATGATGAGGATATGCCGTTCATCATGTATACTCCTGACATGGTCAACTGGGGTGCTGTAGCTTCCCGTCCCGCCACTATTGTGACCAATTATGTGCGCGCTATTAATCATGATGGCGAATATCTCTATGCCGCTACCATAAACCGCGGAATCTTCAGAACGAAAGATCTGGGACAGACCTGGGAATCTGTCGGTGAAGGACTGCCTATCCACAAGCAATATCCGGAAATTCTTGCCGACCGTACCGTTCAGCTCGCATTTTCGGAAAATTATCTGTTTGCCGCACAGCACGATTATTTTAACAGCACTTCCGGCGTCTACCGTGTCCGCCGTGGCGACGATATGGGCGAAGAGGTGAACAGCATAGCTGAAATTTTTGGCGAACCGGTCAGCGTAACCGTTTCTGACAGCGAGATTTCCGCACCTGGAGCCGCTGCCATCTCGGTATGTGCGGTAACCGGAGTGGAAGTGCTCGGCACTTCCGGCTCAACACTTTCGACCGCATCGCTTCCTACAGGAGTCTATGTATATGTGGTGACCACATCCAACGGATCGCAAACCACCGGAAAATTCATCAAGCGCTAATGAATCTGAAACTAATCGCAATTTCAGCCGCTTTTATCTCCGGCCTGACAGCGGCTGGTGCGGCTGCCGACGGAGTCGTCGATTACTTCAATGCCGATTTTACGGCAGGAGTGCCCACCGGAGTCACTGTTTCCGATGAAGACGGACAGAAACTTCATTTTCTGATGATTCAGGCCGGCTTTGATCAGGGCGACAGCTGGAAGATTTTTACGGAACGTCCGTCGGGCAATAAATACGTGGCCAGTCCGTCAATGCATGAGACTGCCAACACTCCGGCTGACGACCGGCTGGCTCTGCCCGAAATATTCCTGCGCGGCGGAGGAACCAGGCTCAGATGGAAGATTCGTTCGATCAATGAACAGTCCAATACCCCGTCCACGTATTCCATCATCGTAAACGGCCAGACGGTTGTCGACAAGGCCGAGGCGCCAGTCGGCAGAACATGGCAGGAAAATGTGATCTCGCTTGAGAAGTTTCAAGGCGAGCGTGTCAACATTGTCTTTGTCAACAATACCACAAACGGAGAGGTGCTTGCCCTGGACGATATTGTGGTGTCGGGAATGCCCGGTGCCGCCACCGTTTCGCTGGTTCCCGGCGAATATGCCCTGAGCAATGACGGATTCCAGATCGGAGCCACATTCACAGCTTCATCAACTATTCCGGTTACTTCTGTGGGCCTCAGTTGCCAGATTGACGGCACGACATATACTGCCGAGACCGACGGTCTGAATCTGGTTGATGGAGCCAGCACGGAGTTGATGATAGATCAAATCTTTAATATCGAGCTTGGATCGTCGATCAGTTATTCCGTTACGCCGTATGTCAATGGAGAACCGTATGATGTGATGACCTGTACCACTACCCAGCTTTCGTTCATGCCGCGCAAGCGCGTTCTGGTTGAAGAGGTGACGGGAATGTGGTGCGGATGGTGTCCGCTTGGCATTGTTGCCCTTGACAGTCTCCACATGAGATATGGCGATGACGTGATTCCCATTGCCATTCATATAAATGCCGGAGCTGATGTGCTTGCCCTCGATGATTATGCCGTGGCGTTGAAGCAGCAGGGGGCGCCATCCGGTCTGTTTGACCGTACAAAAGAGACCGGTGAGCCGCTGGTGCTTGTCACATCCGGTCCGATTGAGCGTTATGTGATGGATCGTGGCGGATTCGGATCTCTCGCCGAAGAGTGTTTTGCCAAGCTTCCGGATGCAGAGATAAACATTGAAGTCACTGACCGCGGATTCCGTATGGTGGAGGTTACTACTTCGACACGATTTGTTAAGAATCCCGACAGTAGCTACCGCATTGCCATGGTGCTTGTGGAGGACGGTGTCTGGAATCGCAATTACTACCAGAACAATTATCTGGCCAGTTTTCCTAACAGGGCTCCCGTTGGAAATTTCACCTTTTTACCTGAAGTGATCACGTCGAATTTCGCGTTTGATCACGTGGCCCGCGCTGTGGTCGACAATGCTTATTTCGGACTTGAAGGATCTGTTCCTGATGAGCTTGTGGCAGGTCAGGAATATAATTTCACCAAGCGCATTACTATTCCTGGCGGAGTGAATGTGGAAAAATCCAAGATAGTGGCTATGCTGATTGATGATAGCACGGGTGCTGTTGTCAATGCCTGTCAGGTTTCAACTGCTGATCCGGCTGGAATTGTCGGTGTCGGCGCCGATGATTGCGACGAGCGTGTCGTTGTGACGCCGGGCAGTGGTGCCGTTGTCATCGAGGCGGACGGAATGGTAGCCGCTTCGCTCATTGATGTGTCAGGCCGTACAGTCGTTTCCGCTTCCGGCAACGGAACGGTGACACTGACAGCTCCCAGAGGTCTGTACATTTTGCAGACTTCACGGCAGACGCGGCGTGTCATGTTGTGAAAAAAAGGCGATTGACGAATTATATCTGGACTATATAAGTGTTTAAAACAACTCCGGCGAGATCAATGGTCGCGCCGGAGTTTTGTTTTTTTAGGCATTGCTTTAGAGCCGGCTCAATGCATGGGGCGGTGGGATGATCTGCGGTTGGCGCGAGCGGCTTCGGCTGCGCGTGCCATTGTGGCGCTGGAGAAGCGTGAGGAGGCGAAGAGGGAGTAGATATAGTCCACGGCCACGTCTGACGGGTGCTTCATGTCGGCGGCATAGAAGCGATAGTCGCGCAGGTCGTCTATCAGCGCTTCATATGCCGGGAAGTATTCTGCGGCTCCTCCGGCACAAAGTTCGTCGACCGCCAGCAGCAGAGTTGATTTGGAAAGCTGGTTGCCGTGCAGTCCGTCGGCCGTGTGGCGGATAGGGCTGACGGTGAATGTGAAGAACTTGTCGGGGTGACGACGCAGGATCGTGGTCCAGGTGCCGACGATTTCGTCGACGGTGACGCGCCTTCTGATGAATTGTCGTGGCGGGAGTTTGTGGCAGTTGCACACGATTCCGCCTTCCGGAAGTTCGAACACCCATGCGGTGCCGAACGTCACGAAAACGTGGGTGGCCTTTTTCAGGGCATTGTGTCCGGCGGTTATGGCGGAGTTTATTTTTTCCAGAGCTTTGTCGCGGTCGGGGTCTGAAAGCGAGGAGTGGTGGTCGAAACTGCGCCACAGGCCCTGGTTTTCAAACAGGTGGTCAGGGCAGATCTGCGCGCCGGATTCGAGCAGGCCGATTGTCTTTGCTACGGACATCGGGTTGTAGAGTGTGCCGGTGGGGTTGATCGTGGTGTCGAACCCGTCGCGCAACAGTCTGGATCCGACTTCTGTCGAGAAGCATGATCCGAGCATCAGCAGTCGGTCACGGTGTGTGATCTCTGTGCCCGCCGGTATCTGTAAGGCAGTTCGAAAGTTCATTAAAACATTTGATAATCAATGCTCAGTACTTGGAATTCTGTGCGCCGGTTGATCTGGTCGGCAATTTCCTGGTCTTCGGGCGTGAGGGTGAGGATGAATTCTTCGGTGAGGGTGCAGCCTTCTTCAAACTGCGGGAATTCTCGCGCCAGTTTTTTGGTGATGGTTTTGGGTTTGGATTCGCCATAGCCCTGAGGCTGGAGGCGGTCGGCGCTGATGCCGGCCGCGATGAGGTAATCGATCACGGATTGTGCCCGGCGGGCCGAGAGGGCCATGTTGTATTCGTCGGATCCTTTGCGGTCGGTGTGTGATGCCATTTCAATCGTGACGTTGGGGTTGTCGCGTAGCATCTGTGCCATTTCGTCGAGTGCGGTCTTTGATTCAGGGCGCAAAGTGGCTTTGTCGAAGTCGTAGAATATGTTTTCGACGACGACCGGTTTGGTAATAGAGGCGAGAATGAAGTCAACTCCGTATTCGGCGTCTT
This sequence comes from uncultured Porphyromonadaceae bacterium, assembly GCA_947177135.1. Taxonomy (GTDB): domain Bacteria; phylum Bacteroidota; class Bacteroidia; order Bacteroidales; family Muribaculaceae; genus UBA3263. Next base: position 17,760 of record CAMWTI010000015.1, read on the forward strand.
CTTCGGCGGAGTCTGACGTGAATTCCTGTTTGGCGTTGAGATATCCTTTTGCTCCCGCCAGCATTGTGTATTTTACTCCGCGTTGAAGCGGGAAGGAGAATGATCCGTCGTCGCGTGCCACCGCTTTCTGGTTTGATCCATCGTTGCCGACGATGCGTATGGTTGCGTCGGGCACGGGTTCTTCGTCGCGGTCAAGCACCCATCCTGAGATCATGATCCGCAGGTCAGGCAGTTCAAATGTGTATATGTGGTCGAATCCGCGCGCGTCTCCGCGTGATGAGCTGAAAAATCCGCTCTCGCCGGCTCCGAATGTGATTCCGAAGTCATCGGCCGGCGAGTTCATTGGGTAGCCCATATTGACCACGTTCCAACCGCCGGATGGGGTCATTTCGGCTCTGAACAGGTCGAGTCCACCCATGCCCGGATGTCCGTCGGAGGCAAAGTATATGACGGAGTCTGTCCGGCAGTAGGGAAATTGTTCGTTGCCTGGTGTGTTGATGAATTCTCCAAGATTTTCAAGCGATCCGACTTTGTCTTTGAGATTGATTCGCCAGATGTCGTATCCGCCTTGTCCGCCTGGCATGTCTGATGTGAAATAGAGGTATTCTCCGTTTGGGCTGACGGCCGGATGGCCGAAGTTGGAGATTGTGTCGGGTATTACCTCGAATTTCACCGGTGCGCTCCATGATGCATCGCTTCGCTGTGAGGTGTATATTTCGACGCCGGTCGGGGAATTCGGTTCCCGTCTGGCTTTTGTGAGATACATGGTGGTGCCGTCGGGCGAGAAGCTGACTATTCCTTCTTCGGCGTCGGAGTTCAGCTCGCCTTCCACAGCTTCCGGGCGGAGCCATTTTCCGCTTTCGTCTTTGCGCATCACCCATATGTCGGGTTTTTTTGCTCCGGTTATTTCGGATTTGTTTGTTCCGGTGGCTTTTTCGTTGGTGGTTGTATAGTATAATACGTCGAGATCAGCCGAGCCGAACATGGGGGCATAGTCGGAGCGCGATGAGTTCAGCGTTTTGTGGCGGCGTATGACATAGCGTGTCGGCTCGGCTTTGAGCTTTGCCGCCATCCGCGCTCCTGTCAGTCCGGCTTCGGCTTCGGCATTGCCGGGGGCGAGTTCCAGAAATTTTTCATAGTTGGTGATTGCCGGCTGGTATTTTCCTTCGGAGTGCAGGCATTGGGCCAGACGCAGAATTGCAGTTGAGTCGGTGACTCCGTAGCGCATGGCGTTCTGGTAGGCCGCCGAGGCTCGTGCGTCCTGGCCGAGCCGCCGGTAGCATTCGGCCATTTTCATGGCTATCGGTCCGCGTTGCGGCCGTTCGTCGGGTTTGCGCAGTCTGTCGTAGACTTTGCGGTATGTTTTTGCGGCATTGAAGAATTCGCCTCTTGCCATCTGTTCGTCGGCCACAGAAAGTTTGGCGCCGGAACATCCGCCGAGTGCGGCGGCTGAGAGCAGCAGGACGATGAATTTGAGAAGCTTCATGTGATAGAAACGCTTCTCGCACTCATTTTATTGTCTGATGAGGGTGCGTATGGCCGGGAGGATCAGCGCAAGGGTGGTGTCGGGGTCCAGCCGGTGTCCGCCTTCGAAGTCATTGAAGGTTGTGTAGTGGGCCAGGTATTCGTCTTTGCAGTTGACAACGTCGTCGTGCAGTCCGAAAAATGCCTGCACAAGTTCCGGTCTGTCGCCCCATGGTGCGATGAATCCGAATTTCGGGTCGAACTGTCTTGCTTCGATCTCTTCCATTTTCTTGCACATGCGTTCGGTCACTTCAAATGAGGTGGCGCCGTCTTTGCGGCTGTTGTGAAAAGGAAGGCGTTCACCGCAGTGCCTGCGCATGATTCCGGATGAGTGGAACGACGGGTTGACCAGGAGTCGGTGCCATCCTCGAAACAGTTGGGCGTAGAATGCGCCTTGTGATGTGCCGACAACGATGTCGCCCTGCCGGAGAGTTCCGGCAATGTTGCGCATTGTGATCATGGCTTGTTCGGGCTGGACGGGTATGTCGGGCGACAGGAGATCATGGCCTTTCAGCGACCGTCGCAGGCGTTGGGCCGTTGTTGATGATCCGGCTGACTGGAATCCGTGCAGGTAGATTATTTTAGCCATTGTAGTTCTTCGTTGATCTGGCGGACTATGCCTGATGTGAGGTGATGTTCGGGGATGGTTCCGATCACGCTTGATGCTGTGTCGGCCGATGCCGGCATGAGGTTGAGCAGCAGCCGAAGGGCGGCATAGCGCATGAGCGGGTCGGATGATGCTGTCAGCCGCAGTGCCGTGGTTTCGGCTTCTGGCTGATGGCGCAGCAGCCGGTGGCACAGAATGTCGGCTTCTTCGACCGATTTTACTTGTTCGAGCCATTGTGTGCGCGGAGCTTCGTGCGGACACACCATCGGTGCCAGCAGGCGTGATTCGCGGCAGTCGGCGTCGGCCCACAGCGTGTCGGCCAGGGTTTCGTCCTTGTCGGTTTGTGCGGCGATTTCTGTGAGTTGAGGCAGGTTGAGTCCGAAGATCAGCCTGTGAGGGTCGGCGGTCTGTTGTCTGATGGTGTCGGCCAGCAGTCCGTTGCGCAGGGCGAAGAATTGCTGTTTGGCTTCGCGCAGTTCCATCATGAAAGGAGTGAAGCGATGGCTTCGTCGATTGTCAGAAGAGATTGTTGGCCGGTCTGCATATTCTTTAGCGTCAGTTTGTTTTCGGCCAGTTCCTGTTCTCCGACAATGGCCACGAACGGGATGGCGCGGTTGTCGGCATAGCTCATCTGTTTTTTCATTTTTGCGGCGTCGGGGTAGATTTCGGCTGCGATGCCTGCCTGGCGCATTGCTTTGACGAATGATGCCGATGCGGCGGCTTCGGCTCGGCCAAGGTTGAGGAAGAGGATTTTTGAGCCGCGGAGCATGGAGGCCGGATATAGGTCGAGAGTGTTGAGCACGTCGTATATGCGGTCTGCTCCGAAGCTTATGCCGACTCCGCTGATTCCGGGCATGCCGAAGACTCCGGTCAGGTTGTCGTAACGTCCGCCGCCGGTGATGCTGCCGATGGCCACATCTTTTGCTTTTACTTCGATGATGGCCCCGGTGTAGTAGTTCAGGCCTCGTGCCAGGCTGACGTCGAGTTCAAGTTCGGCACGGAGTCCGAGACGGTCGGATTCGGCAATGATATATTCCAGTTCGTCAACCCCTTTTGTGCCGGTTTCGCTTTGAGCGAGCAGAGTGCGCAGGGCCGCGAGGCGCTCTGCCGGGGTGCCGCTTATGGCGAGGATCGGGGTGAGGGCCTCGATCGCATCAGTTCCCAGTCCGCGTTCGGTCAGTTCGGCCTTTACGTTGTCGAGTCCGATTTTGTCGATTTTGTCGATAGCGACCGTTATGTCGATAAGTTTGTCGGGTGCGCCGATGATTTCGGCTATTCCTGCCAGGATCTTGCGGTTGTTGAGTTTGATGGTTATGCGTATGCCGAGGCGGGCAAATACTTCGTCGACCATCTGCAGGAGTTCGATTTCGTTGAGCAGGGAGTCGGAGCCGATGACGTCGGCGTCGCACTGGTAGAATTCGCGGTAGCGTCCTTTCTGCGGTCGGTCGGCGCGCCATACCGGCTGAATCTGGTATCGCTTGAATGGGAACTGAAGTTCGTTTCGGTGTTGAACGACGAAGCGAGCAAACGGCACAGTCAGGTCATAGCGCAATCCTTTTTCGCAGATCTGTGATGTCAGTTTGCCGACGTTTTCCGTTTCGGTCAGCGATCGGTCCACGCCGTTGAGGAAGTTTCCGGAGTTCAGTATCTTGAACAGCAGTTTGTCGCCTTCTTCGCCGTATTTTCCCATCAGGGTGGACAGGTTTTCCATTGCCGGAGTTTCGATCGGCTGATAGCCGAAAAGTGAAAAAACGGAGCGGATAGTGTCGAAAATATAGTTGCGCCGTGCCATTTCGCAGGCGGAGAAGTCGCGGGTTCCTTTGGGTATGGAGGGTTTCATCGTTTATCAATAATTTTTGTGCAAAAATAACAATTTTCCGACAGCTTAGCAAATTTTCGCCGGAATAGTCTGATTGATCGGTTGTTGTGCGGCTGCGGCGTCAGAGTTTGATGTATATGTGCCGGCGGTATAATATGAGTCCGACAAGGTAGCATGCTGTCACTACCAGCAGTGAGTATATCAGCGACGGCATGGCCGAGTCGGGTCCAAAAAGCGGTTGCAGCAGGTTTGTGTATAGCGCTGCCGGGAGTGATGCTTGGCCGACGGGGATTTCCCAGAGCAGGCATCCGAGCAGAGAGCTGAGCACATAGAGAGCGAGCGGGTTGACTCCGAATACGCGGAATGGCAGTGTCATCCACGTGCGTGTGGCCTTGCGTATGTCGATCATGTAAATGAGTATGCCGAGCAGTGACGCGCCCATGCCGCATGAGATCATGACGAATGTCGGAGACCAGACTTTTTTGTTGATAGGGATTCCGGCGCTCAGGGCGAAGCCGGTTATGGTCAGAACGGCGCCGACGAGCATGAGCCGGGTTATGTCGTTGTTTTTTTCGGCGATGGTGCGTCCGCACAGATAGCCTATGAGCACGTGGGCCACCGAGGGCAGCAGGCCGAGCAGTCCTTCGGGATCGAGTGCGATGCGGCCTCCTGGCACCCAGTCATGGTAGATGTGGCCAGAGCCGAATATTGCGACGTCGACTTTTGACACTATGTTTTCAATTGAAGGCTCGAACCCTTTGAACATCAGCAGGATGACGGCATAAGCGATGAGGAGCATCGCCACGGCGATCCGCAGGCTCCGGCGGCTGAGCCAGAGGGCGAGCAGGGATGCGATTCCATAGCTGAAGGCAAGGCGGGGCAGCACTCCGGTGAAGCGCAATGTGCTGAAGTCGAGTCCGCTGATGGCGCCGGATATGCCTTTTTCGGCCAGGTCGAGCATGATGCCGACGAGGAATATCAGCATGGTGCGGCGCAGAATTTTTTTGACGACGATGGCCGATGGCTTAAAGTCAAACGGGCGCAGCGACAGGCTGATGCTGACGCCCATGATGAACATGAAGAACGGAAAGACGAGGTCGGCGGCAGTCAGTCCGTTCCATAGGGCGTGTTGTAGCTGGGAGTAGACGGGTGTTCCCCACAGGGCGGTGTTGACCATGATCATCAGCACGATGGTGAGTCCGCGCATCACGTCAAGGGCCTCAAGTCGTCGGTTTTTCATTTCGGGTTGTATGGTCTGATGGTTTTGTTGATGCGTCGCCGTCCGGGTGAGAACGCCCATTTGGCGAAATATTTCAGCATGTTGCAGATGTGGATGCGGAGCATTCTGCCTGAGGAGTATGATGCTGCCGCGTGGGCGTGGGTGATGCTGACGGCGGGGTAGTAGAGTATGATGCCGCGTGAGTGCATGCGTCGCGACAGGTCAATGTCTTCGGGGTACATGAAGAAGCGTTCGTCGAATCCGCCGATGGCTTGTGCGTCGGCAGTCCGCAGGAGCATGAAGCATCCTGTCTGGTAGGGGACGGCCATCGGTTGGTCGAGGTTGCGGTCCATGAGCATGTATCGTCGGTTGGCTTTGCGGATCAGTCCCGGAAAGAAGCGCCGTCCCATCAGGATCAGGGGCGAGGGGAGCAGGCGGGAGGAATATTGCGGAGTGCCGTCGGAGAGGAGTACCCGGGGTTGAATCTGTACTATTTCCGGGTTGCGTTCCATGATGTCGGTCAGTTCGTCGAGGATTTCTGGCTGGAAAAACACGTCGGCGTTGAGCACCAGATGATATGGCTCTGATGTGCGCATCATGTCGGCGTTGTGTGCCGCACCGAATCCAGGATTCGGCAGCGGTATGTAGTCAAGGTTTCGTTCTCTGGCGAATGTCTTGAGGCGTTGTTCCTGTCCGTTGTCGATAATGGTGATGCGTCTGACTCTCGGCGATGTGAGCGACTGGAGGCAGCGGTCAAGTTCCAGGGTGTCGGTGTGATATGTGCAGATGGATATTGAAATCATTTTTCATGGGATATAAACCGGCATGGCCGGCGCGGATTCACTGTTGGCGTAATCAAGCGCTGTCACGACATAGTAGCCTGATGTTGTCGGGGTGAATTCCGGAGAATATGTTATGCCGACAATCGCGCCAGGATCGTCGATGTCAATCATTTCAGGGTCGTCAAAGCGGTATATGACCCATTTTCGCGCGCCGGGCGTTTTTTTCCAGTGGAGTCGGCCGTCGGATAATGTCGGGTCGGATGGTTTGTCGGCTGGCTCAACGGGAAGCCACAGGTATTCCGGCACCAGGGCCGGCTGCGAGTATGCTCCGGCGCGGAGTTTGTCGGATATCGCGTCAAGGTTGCCGGCATACCACCAGCAGTTGCCCTGTATATCGTCGGCTTGGGCTGTCATGGCCAGTTTGTCGGCGAGTTCGTCGGCGTCGGCCGTTTTCTTCACGTCCTGGCCGATGTATACGTGGCGTCCGCGTCCGTTTGCGGCCCACCATCCGCACAAGGTGCGATAGGATGCTCTGCGGTGGTCCATTTCCCAGTATAGTTGCGGAATCTGGTAGTCGATCCATCCTTTTTCGGCCCAGGAGGGAACGTCGGCATAGAGGTCGTCGTAGTTCTGCAGGCCGGATGTTTCGCTTCCGCGCTTGTCGGACGTTTTGTTGCGCCAGATGCCGAATGGGCTTATGCCGAATCTGACCCATGGTTTGACTGACGATATGGCCGTGTGGACTTGTTCGATCAGTCTGTCGACGTTTTGTCGCCGCCAGTCGCCGAGCGTGAGTTTTGATCCGGATTCGCGGTAGTGTTTGTCGTCGGCGAATTTTTCGGCTCCGTTGGGGTATGGATAGAAATAGTCGTCGAAGTGTATGCCGTCAACGTCATAGCGGGTCACGATGTCAGTGACCACTTTTACTATGTGGCGTATGTTTTCTTCTAAGGCCGGGTTGAAGTAGAGTCGTCGGTTGAATGTGATGTAACGTTCGGGATGTCGCTTTGTGAAGTGGTTGTCTGGTAGTTTTTCGTTTGGGGATGCGGTGACCCGGTATGGATTGAGCCAGGCGTGGAGTTCCATTCCGCGGGCGTGGCATTCGTCGATCATGAACTGTAGCGGATCCCACAGCGGTTGGGGGGCGGATCCGTTCCGGCCGGTGAGGTGACGGCTCCAAGGCTCGATTTCAGATATGAAGAATGCGTCGGCCGACGGGCGTACCTGAAAGATGACGGCGTTGATGCCTGCGCGGTGAAGGCGGTCAAGCATGGCTTTCAGTTCACTTTGGTTCTGGCTGGAGTTCCGGCGTTGATATTGTTCCTGGAATACGGTCTGGATCCACGCGCCCCGGAAGTCACGTTTTGGCGCCGGGGCCGACGGGTATGCGGCTGTCAGCCACAGGATATATAATGTGGCTGAAATGATTATGCGTCGAAGCGGATTATTTGCCGAAAATCGATGCATATGAGTCAAGAAGCTCTTTGAACCGTGGAAGTGAGCGAATGGGTTCGACATTGATGCGTGCGTCTGAATTGCTGGTCCAGTCGTGGTAGTTGGCATAGCCGAGTTCCAGCGCTTTTTCCATGCATTCGAGTGCGCGCTCTTTGCGTCCGGCCCATGCGTAGAAGCATGCGCCAAGATAGTGTGTGCGACCGTCGTAGTCGGGTTGCGACAGGCATTCGTCCATCCATGCCGTGGCTCTTGGCGTCTCTCCGGCGAAGAGGCGTGCGAAACCGAGCATTGTGCTGATGCGTTCGCTGTGGTCGAGGCCGAGGTCAATGACGCGGGTGTAGTAGTTTTTGGCTGTGCCGGGCTGGTTGAGGAAGTCGTTGAGAATCCATGCGCGATAGAAGTATGGCATTGGGTTGTAAGGCTCGTTCATGAGTACTTCTCCGACAATCGCCTGGGCATCGTCGTATTGTTTCAGTTTCAGTTGTGCCATTGCTTTGGCCATGAGGGCTTCGCTTGAATCGGGGTTGAAGTCCAGAGCCCGTTCGGCCGACTGGAGTGCGCGTTCGCTGTCGTCGAGGGCAAGCAGAATTCTGGAGCGCACGGCATAGTAGTGGGCCACGTCGTCGTCTTCGTCATATTTTGTTATTGCCAGCTCTATGTTGTCGAGTGCCGTGCGGTAGTCGCCGAGCGCATGGTGGCATTCGGCCAGCAGGGTGTAAAGCCCGGCATAGTTATAGAGGTTGTTGTCGATGATGTGGCTGAAATCTTTGATTGCCGATACATAGTGATAGTGTGCGGCAGCGATGGATCCGCGCAGCCAGTAGTATAGAGGAGTGCGCGGAGCGGTTTTGATGGCGTTGCTCAGCCCGGTCATGACAGCGGCATAGTTTCCATTGGCCATTTCCACCAGTTTTGGCAGTGCGAGAGGGTCGGATGCGTCGGTGGCAAGTGCGAGCAGCAGGTCGTCGACTGCTCCGTTGTAGTCGCCCATCAGTTGTTTTACTTCGGCTCGTCCGACAAATACGGCGCTTTGTGCCGGGGAGAGTCCCGTAGCCATTTCGCAATATTCATTGGCCATGCCGATGTTTTTTTCTTTGGCGGCGATGCGTGCCAGTCCGAACAGGGCCTCTGTGCTTCGCGGATTCATGCGGCGCAGTCGCTCATAGTCGGCTTTGGCGGCCGACATGTTGTCCAGTTCCAGATGCAGGTCTGCCCGCATCTGCAGTGCGGCTGAGTTGGACGGGTCGATTGTGATTGCCTGGTCGATGTCGTCGAGGGCCTGGGTGTATCGTTTCAGTTGCCAGTAGGAAGCGGAGCGCAGGGCATATATGGGGAAGAGCATCTCGGTGTCTGTCTCCGGACAGTATTTCACCGCGCGGTCAAGGTCGTCAATGGCTTTGAGGTATTCTTCGTGGTGGTAGTAGTCGTTAGCACGGCGATACAGTACCTCATAGTCTCGATAGTTTTCGCGAAGCATCTCTTCATAGGTGTTCATCACCGCACGTGAGATGTTGTCGTAGGGTATTGCCGCCTGTGAGGAATGAGGAGTCGAGGCGGTTGTTGCGGCAGCAAAGAGCAGGGCTATGATTGTTTTATTGAAATTCATTGGGGATGTGGATTAGAGTTGATTGATTATGTGGACCGTAGACGCTGCAAACCAAGCGGCGGTTTCTGTGCGCAGCCGGTTGTCGCCAAGTGTGACGGGGGTGAATCCGTGGTCCAGTGCCAGTTGCACTTCTTCGTGTGAGAAGTCGCCTTCGGGTCCGATTAGCACGGCAGTGTCGGTTTGCGGAATGATCTGACGGGCCAGCAGCAGGCGTTCAGACTCCTGGTCGCAGTGACAGATGAACTTCCGGGTGGCGTCGCATTCTGTGATGAAGCGCTTTATTGGAGTCATTGCGTCAATTTCCGGCATCACGGATTTAAGAGACTGCTTCATGGCGCTGACGGCGATTTTGGTCAGGCGCTCGGTTTTCAGTTCGCGTCGTTCGGAGCGTGCACACAAGAGCGGGACAAAGCGGTTGATTCCGACTTCGGTCAGTTTTTCCATAAGCCACTCCATCCTGTCGAGGTGTTTGGTCGGAGCCACTGCCAATGTGAGCCGGTAGCGCCATGGCAAGGGATGGTCTGTTGTGTTGATCACTTCGACTGTGGCGTGCTTAGGATGTGCCGACAGGAGGCGGCAGTGATAAAGCCGGCCTTTGCCGTCGGATAGCTCAAGTTCGTCACCGGGCTGCATGCGCAGCACTTTCACGCAGTGGTGGGAGTCAGATTCAGGAAGTATCGGGCTGACTGCTATGTCGGGGGCGTAGAACCGGATCACTTCTGTGGCTGGTGCTTGTATTTGAAACAGATGGCGAAAAGCACAAGGATCACTGCGGCGTATGCCGAGAATATGAGCCACGTGCTGCTCCAGTCTCCGACCATGAAGTTGCCTTCATAGTGACAGAAGTGGTTGACCACGGCGCCTGCCGCGATCATTCCGGCTGTAGCGCCGATTCCGTTGGTCATCAGCATGAACAGGCCTTGGGCCGATGCCTGGATCTCTGGGCCGGTTTCGCGCTCGACGAACAATGCGCCCGACACGTTGAAGAAGTCGAATGCCACGCCATAGACTATCATTGACAGGATCAATGACAGCACTCCGGGAAATTCAGGTCCGCCGATGCTGAATAGACCGAAGCGGAGCACCCATGCTCCCATGGCCATCAGCATCACGTTTTTGATGCCGAAGCGTCGCAGGCAGAATGGGATCAGCAGGATGCAGAATGCTTCGGAAATCTGTGATAGAGAGGTTAGCAGAGTTGCGTTTTGTGCCGCAAAGGAGTCAGGAAATTCGGGGAGGTAGCTGGTGATGAACGGGGTGGCATATCCGTTAGTGATTTGTAATGATACGCCTAAGAACATCGAGAAGATGAAGAAGATGGCCATTTTTCGGGTCTTGAATAAACGGAGGGCGTCGAAGCCGAGCATCTGAGCCAGCGTTTTTTTCTGATTTTTGTTTCCGGCGACATTGCCTGTAAGCGGGCATTCCGGCAGAGTCAGGCAGTAGATGGCCAGAGAGAGTCCGAGAATGGCGCACACCAGCAGCTGGTTGACGGTGTATTGGAAGCGGGGGTCATAGGAGGAGCCTTCGCCAAGAGGGTTGGAAAGTGAGAATCCGAATGTGCCATCAGTAATATAGAAGCTGTTGACAAACCACATGGCGGCGATGAATCCTACAGTGCCGAGCACACGGATCGGCGGGAAGTCCTTGATGGTGTCGAGGCCTGATCTTTTCAGTATGGAGAAAGCTGTGGTGTTGGCCAGCGCGATAGTCGGCATGAAGAAAGCCACAGACATGGTGTAGAGCGTGAAGAATGGAGCGAATTCCAATGCGGGGTGTGTGGATCCGTACCACCATGCGCATCCCATGAAGATCGCCGCCAGTGCGTGACAAAGACCGAGAAGCCGTTGCGGCTGGATATATTTGTCGGCGATCACGCCGATTATTGCTGGCATAAAGATTGACACGATGCCTTGCACAGCATAGAATAGGGGAATTTTTTCTCCGAGTCCATGAGGGCCGAGATAGTTCGCCATGCAGGTCAGATAGCTTCCCCAGATTGCGAATTCGAGGAAGTTCATGACCGATAGTTTTGTCTTGATTCTGTTCATTGTCGGTTATGGTCTTTTGTTCTTTTTGTCTATCAATGAGTTGATGCGGGCCGCTTCTTCATAGTTTTCTGCTTTGATCGCTTCGTCCAGCATCTGGCGCAGCTGTTCTTCAGTCGGTTCGTCATCAGAGACTGTCTCTGCAGAGGGTGATGGCATAGGGTCGTTTTCGAGTATAAATCCGCATTCATGAAGGATGTCGGAGGTGGTGTAGATCGGAGCGCCGGTGCGCATCGCGATTGCGATGGCATCAGATGTCCTGGAATCGATGTTTACACGACGTTCGCCATCGGTGAATCTGAGCTCAGAGTAGAATACTCCGTCTTCGAATTTGTAGATGAATACTTCTTGTAGGGCGATGCCGAATGCATGAGTCATTGTGGAGAAGAGATCGTGGACCATCGGACGGCGTGACGCTGCCGACTGATCCAGGCGTGCCGCGATGGCGTTTGCTTCAGGCACACCGATCACCACCGGTATGCGTATCGGTCCGTCGGCCTGGGCCAGAATTAGGGCATATGCGCCCTGGCGGATCTGTCCGATCGATAGTCCGAGCACTTTGAGTCTGATTCTTGTTGTTGACATATTGCGTTATCGGTTGATGTTCTGTCCGGTGATAACGCCGCTGCCATAGCATATGCGCCGGTCGCGGTCGTATATGACAGCAAACTGTCCCGGAGCAATGCCTTGTACCTTCTCCTGGCTTTCGATCACGAATTCGCGGTCGGTAAGGCGGGTGAGTGTAGCCGGAATGAATTCTGGGGTATGGCGGTTTTTGAATGTGATCTCGGTGAGACAAGGATCTTTGGTGATCCAGTGCATTTCGTCAAGGTGCAGGGTGTGCCCGTATTGCTTTTCGGTGTCATACCCTTGTGACACATAGACCACGTTGTCATGAACGTTTTTTTTGACCACATACCATGGCCCGCCGCTCAGGCCAAGTCCTTTTCGCTGGCCGATGGTGTGAAACCAGAAGCCTCGGTGTTCGCCTAATTTGCGTCCTGTCTCCAGTTCAATGATCGGTCCGGTCTTTTCGCCGAGGTGCCGGCGTATGAAGTCGTTGTAATTTATTTTTCCGAGAAAGCAGATGCCTTGGCTATCGCGCCGGTATGCGTTGGGCATTGCCTCCTGAATGGCAATTTCGCGCACGCGGCTTTTGGGAATGTCGCCGATCGGAAACATCACATGGCTAAGTTGCTGATAGGTTATCTGCGCCAGGAAATCAGTCTGGTCTTTAACCGGATCTGGCGCTGTGCCGAGATATGTCAGTCCGTCATTGCCACGCAACGTTGTGGCGTAATGTCCGGTGGCAGTCTTGTCGAAGTCTTTTCCCCATCGCTGTTCGAAGTATCCGAGTTTGATCATGCGGTTGCACATGATGTCGGGATTGGGTGTCAGACCTTCGCGCACAGTGCGGAGTGCATATTCCATAACCGAATCCCAATATTCCTGATGTAGCGAGACGACGTCGAACGGAAGCCCGTAACGCCGGGCTATCATCTGACACATTTCGATATCTTCGTCGGCCGAGCAGTCTCCCTCTCCGTTGTCTAGTCCTATTCTTATATAAAATAGGTGTATGTCGTGTCCTTGTTCGATGAGACGGTGTACAGCCACGGCGCTGTCTACTCCGCCTGAAATCAGTGCTGCTATTCTCATTGTTCTCTGCGGATTTGGTTCATGATCTCTTCGCATGTCTGAATCAGAAGCGGTATGCTCAAATTTTTGCGGGTGATCACTTTGTTGGAATCAACGATGTAGATGTTTGGGAGATGGCGCAGGTCAAAATAGTCAAAAGCTTGAGGAAGGGCTGCGACAATCCAGTTTTGCGGCACAGTCTCCAATGTTTTCCACCATGACGGATCGGGAGTGCCGGGATATATGAATATCGGCTTTATCCATCCAGATTCGATCATGGCAGACGCCGAGGCATTGGCCTGCAGAAACAGGCGCTCCATTCTGCCGTCGGGCGAATCGGGGATGTCGAAGATAAGGATATATTCTCCCGGGTATGTGTCGGTGGTGTCGTTCAGCATAACGGTTGATCCGTCGGCCAGTGTCATTGGAATGGCTGGCAGAGCTGCGCCCTCTTTGGAGTGGCTGATCACCTGGACTTGCCGTTTTAGCCTTTCACGGTCTGCTGCCGATATTTTTTTGTGCTTTGAGGCCGCATTGGCGAAGCGGGCATAGATCTCATCGTTTGGAAAAGATGCACTGTCAGCATAAAACAGAGCTTCGGCCATCCGGGCAAGTTCTATCAGGTCTTTTGGGCGTTTGCTCACTTTGTCAATGAGATTGTCGATAGAGGCGAAAACGGTATCGGGAGCAGCCAGCGGGAAAATTTCGGCATATTCACGGAGTGCGTTCTCCATCTTTTTATGAGAAGAGAAAGCACTTTTCCATGGACAATGATCCCAGAAATGTTCGATTATATAGTTTGCTCGCGCGCGCCCGACAGGAAGCGATTCCGGCACGGCCGGATATGGGAAATATGAATCTGCATGGAGATTCAGGCCGGTCAGCGACGTGATCGCGATGATTAAAATCAGTAATCTGTTCATGGTTGAAGCTATATTTATATTAGCCCACAAAATTACACATTATATAAAAGACCACCAAATTTTCTTGAGAAGAGCCTTTAGAGGAGGTGCCGAGGGTTTATTCCGGAGCTTTATCTGTGTTTTTTTGAAGGTGTGCCGGCAGTTGTCTATGGCTGTGTTTTTGGGTGTTTTTCGCGAATTGTTCGCTCTGATCGATGTTAATGAATGTTAAAATCAAAAATAAAACATGGGGTGTAAAGGATTGTTTT
>CAMWTI010000016.1 GCA_947177135.1 uncultured Porphyromonadaceae bacterium
ATTTTGGCTCTATTTTTTATTCCTCCAATAAATTACTGTCGGGGGGCCTTAATTCTGCGGCGCCGCTTCTGTTGTGACTCTGTAGGTCTATATCATTCTGATTCAGCGGAACTGATTGGCTTCAGGCATATACGAGAACCCCGCCTCCGACAACGACGCCTCAAGCGACGCGCGGTCAAGCTGCAGATCATCACACAATGAGTCAAGGTCTGAATAATAGTCGCGCAACTTCATGTTGATCGCGCTCATCAGCATCACAGGATCTTCCGGCAATTGTGACATTTCCATATTAAATGATCAATAAGCGACTGTGCGTCACTGCCCGAATAAGAGAGCGTGTGACGCACAGTATTTTCATGTCGATATTTTTTTCAACACGCCGGCATCAGATCCAGCGAACCCAGGCAAAATCCTGGCGATGAGGCAGAAGCGTGTTCTTAGGATATATGCGGTATGCAAAACGGAATACACCGGGAGCACTCATCTTGTGGCTAAGTCCATAGGTCACAATCGAGCCTTCTGCCTTGACAGCCGCCATATCTATGGCTTCAAAGAACTCCTGCTGACCGTCCTCGACTTTATAGGCCACAACTTCAACACCGAGATCAGTGCCGAGGCCATTGGTGTCCAGAGTGATTGAAGCCTTGTGCTGAGTGCCGGTGGCTGCAATTGCCCCCTGACCTTCGGAGTCTTCGATAGAAAGCACCTTCACTCCGTCCCACTTTTCAGCCACGGAAGCCTTCCAGAGGGCTATTTCGCGAGCCATGGCGCAATCGTTGGCGCTCAGGGCGGTGAATCGGCGGCTTTCTTTCAGATAGAAGCGGTCGATATAATCGTCGATCATGCGGGTCATGGTGAAATGAGGCGCAATGTGGCCGATAGAGCGTTTGATATATTTTACCCATTCGGGATTATAGTCACGCTCGCCGCGTCCGTCGAAATAGAGAGGTATGATCTCGTTCTCAAGCATCGAGTAAATGGTTGCGGCATCAAGCTTGTCCTGCTGGGCCTGATCGGTGTATGTGCGCTTTTCTGTCAGCGCCCAACCGGCTTTTTCGTCAAACTTATAACCTTCATACCACCATCCGTCAAGCACGGAGAAGTTGAGCACGCCATTCATTTCGGCTTTTTCGCCTGATGTGCCGGAAGCCTCCAGAGGACGGGTAGGAGTGTTCAGCCAGATGTCAACGCCGGTCACCAGACGCTTGGCCACGATCATGTTGTAGTCCTCAAGGAATATGATCTTGCCGAGGAACTGAGGCATGCGGCTGATTTCCATGATGCGGCGGATCAGACCCTGGCCGGCGCCGTCGGCGGGATGTGCCTTGCCGGAGAATACGAACTGCACGGGACGTGACGGATCGTTGACGATCTTTGCCAGACGGTCCAGGTCGGTGAAGAGCAGGTGTGCGCGCTTGTAAGTGGCGAAACGACGGGCAAAGCCGATGATCAGCGCATTAGGGTTGATGCGATCAAGAATGCCGAGCACGGCCGACGGATCGCGCTGATTGGCCAGCCATTTGGCTTTGAAGTCGCGCTTTACGAAGTTGATGAACTTGTTTTTCAACGTCATGCGCATTTTCCAGATCTCTTCGTCATTGACAGCGAAGATTCCGTTCCAGGCTTCAGGATCGGCCTGATGCGAAAATACCTGCTGACCGAGTTTTTCGGCATAGAAGGCTTTCCATTCCGACGCAGCCCATGTTGGCATATGCACGCCATTGGTCACATAACCGACATGGCTTTCGCGCCAGTCATAACCCTTCCACACTCCTGCAAACATCTTTTTGGACACTTCGCCATGAAGCCAGCTCACGCCGTTTGCTTCCTGGCAGGTGTTGAGCGCGAACACGCTCATCGAGAACTTGTCGTTGGTGTCAGGGTTCTCGCGTCCCATGTTCATGAGATCCTGCCAGCTGATGCCGAGACGTTCGGGGAATTCGCCCATATATTTGCCGAAGAGAGCTTCGTCGAAATAGTCATGACCGGCGGGCACGGGAGTGTGGACTGTGTAGAGGCTTGAGGCTCTTACCAGTTCGAGTGCCACGTTGAAGTCAAGTTTCTGTTCCTGCACATAGTCGACCAGACGCTGGAGGTTTAGAAGAGCGGCATGTCCTTCATTGCAGTGATAGAGCTGAGCCTTCACTCCAAGTTTTTTCAGCATCAGCACACCGCCGATGCCGAGCAGATATTCCTGCTTGATGCGGTTTTCCCAGTCCCCGCCATAGAGCTGATGAGTGATCGGACGGTCAAACTCAGAGTTCATGTCGAAGTCCGTGTCCATCAGATAGAGATTCATGCGGCCGACATTCACACGCCACACGTGGCTGTAGATGACACGTCCGGGGAATGGCACTTCCAGAATCATAGGCGCGCCGTTTTCGTCGGTCACCTGCTCGATGGGAAGCTGGTTGAAGTTCTGTGCCTCATAGTTGGCGATCTGCTGGCCGTCAACGCTGAGGCTCTGGGTAAAGTAGCCATAGCGATAGAGGAAGCCGACTGCAGTCATGGGGACGCGGCTGTCAGAAGCCTCCTTGATGTAGTCGCCGGCAAGCACGCCAAGGCCACCGGAGTATATCTTCAAAGCGCTGCAGAGTCCGTACTCCATCGAAAAATAGGCCACCGACGGCAGATCGTCGCGCATAGGGGTGTCCATATAGTCGCGGAAGCTTGCATAGCATGAATCGAGACGCTGCATCAGATTCTCGTTGGCCATGATGTTTTCAAGGCGCTCTGAGCTGAGTTGCTGCAGAAGCATCACCGGATTTTCGCCCGTCGACCTCCACAGATCGGGATCGAGTTCACGAAACAGGTTTTTGCCTTCACTGTTCCAAACCCACCAGAGATTGTGAGCCATGATTTCAAGAGCCTTCAGCCTTTCGGGCAGATGGGGGTTGACCGTGACGTCACGCCATATTGGCGAGTTTGCGTTGCTGACTTGAAGTTTCATAATGATTTTATGAATATTTGGATTTTGTTTTGTTTTTCTGATATTCGTGATATTCGCTATTTTCTGTTGCGTTCCCGCGCATGGTCAAGTGCGGAATCAAATGCCGACAGATAGCAGCCGATAAAGTGCTGCCATGTGGCTTGCGATGCGGTGTGTGCGGCCGCGTCGCGGCTGGCTGCGTTTGTGTTTTCAGACGCCGTTATCATCGCCATGATATCGGCGGCGATGATGTGGCAGACATCGTGATAGTTTGCGTCATTTCGTTCGACCACGTGCACACCCGATTCAGAAAATCCGGACGGGAAAGCTCCCCTGACCCACATTCCGAATCCGCTGAGCGATGTGGTGACTGTGGGCACTCCGAATGCCACCGATTCAAGCGGTGTGTAGCCCCACGGTTCATAGTACGACGGAAAGACGGTGGCATCAAGTCCGGGCAACAGCTGGTAATAGTTCAGTCCGCCGAACAGGCCTTCGGATCCGTCCAGATAGCATGGCACATAAATCACAGCGACATTGTCTGTCGGCTCGTTCATGAAGCCCCGGCTGTGAATGCCACCTATGATCGGATCTGAGTCATAATTATTCAGCGTATGCGTGATTGTCGGATCTGCCAGGCGCATTCGTTTGCGCTTATATGGAAGGGCCACGACCAGATCTTCCCGCACGGCGCGAGACCAGGCCGGCACCATAACGAAGCAGACCACTCGGCGACGAGTGCCACGGAGACGGTCGGCAAGAATGCGGCAGGCGTCAAGATAAACGTCGATTCCCTTGTTTCGGTATTCGCAACGGCCAGATGTGGCAACGAGGAAGGCGTCATCCGGCACCTTCGAGCCTATCAGCGACGAAGCCACATTCAGCATGGCCCGGCGGGCGGCCTGGCGGGCGGCCGGCATCTCTTTTGCCGACGGCACAAAGTCAGGTTCAAAACCGTTTGGCGTCACAACAGGATCGATCTCAAGCAGCTGACGGCACTCACGGGCGGTGACATCACTGACCGTGGTAAAACAATCAGCCTGATGAGCCGCAGTCTTTTCCAGCGAATGCTTGCTCTGCATGTTAAGCTCGGCGGCCATCTGGTCGCCGTTATAACCGCCGAAATAAGCATATAATTCTTTGCCGTTGCCACAGATGCTGCGGCCGATGGAGGTGGCGTGGGTCGTGAACACGGTCGCCACGTCAGGCATCTCGGCTTTGACATGCAGCAGCCCCATTCCGGTTGTCCATTCGTCAAAGTGAGCTATGACGTTGCGTCCTTCGGTTCCGCCATTGTAGCGTATCAGACTCTCGATCACCAGAGCGGCAGCATGGCTGAACGCACAGGCCTCATCATAATCACCATAGGCATGGATAGAGTCTACACCATATAAAGTCCACATCCTGGAAAACAGTTCCGGATTCTTTTCATACATGGAGTCAAACTTGACCAGCACAGCAATCGGCTTGCCGGGAACGTTCCAACGGCCGACGCGCACTTCAACACCGTCAGGCAACCCAGCCGACTTGCGCCAGCGGGACAATAACGACGGCACCTCAATGAAATATGGCGACGGATTCTCCAGAGTCCACACATCAGGACCCACAAATATTACTTTGTCTTTATACAGAGCTTGCAATGTGCGGGCCTTAGTGCTGAGTACGGCATAAATACCACCGACTTTATTACACACCTCCCAGCTCGTTTCAAAAAGCAAGTCAATGTTGTCGTATGTGACTGTCATATTATAATTTTGAGCCGCAAAGGTACAAAAAAAATCCCATTTTGCAAAATCGCAGTAAAAGTAAGAGACAAACCTCACAATCCAGCAAATCCGGGAAACAGGTTACACCCGGACCAATGACAAAGCCGACACAAAACATACGAAACCCAATTAACTAATTTTAACTACGCGCGACAGCAAAAATACGTTAAAATCACCTACCTTTGTTTCTTAATTCTCAAATATATCAATCATAGTCACGGAATAAAAATACTTAAATACTTTAAAAAATATAGTTATGATCAAACGCTTTTCACACATTGCAATCGCGGCTTTAATGGCGGCGGGCGGTCTGCTGACTGCCTCAGCTCAGGAAGGGCCACGCAGCCAGGGAAAAACCGCAAGACCGCAGACAGAACGCCCACGTCAGACAAAAGTCAGATCGGCAGTCGCGTCACCAAGAATGACAGGCGACATCGACGGCAAAGAATTGTATGGCCTGCACTGCGATTCATATTATGGAGATCAAGGCATCGGCATAGCGAAAATCGGCAACGGATCCTTTTCATGGATCAGGCAGTTCGACAGGCCAGCATTCCAAGGATGCTATATGGGCGACAGATATCTGGCTGTGTTCTACAACACCAACGATCCAGGCAATGTGCAGTATGAATATTTCGATACAGCAAACTGGTCATCGATATCGAAAACGGAATACACACCGTCAACCAAAGACATTCTGCCTTACGGCCTGACATATGACCACACCTCCGGAGTCGTATACGGATGCTTCTTCCAGGGCACAACAAACTGGATAATGCAGGACGACGCCCGCTTCGGATATATTTCCGACAATCCGGCATCTCCGACAAACATCATCGGCGATCTGCCTGAGCGCATGCGCGCGCTCGCCACCGACAAGGACGGACAGATATATGGCATAGGCTTTTCAGGAGCGTTATATAAGATCAATAAATTCACAGCTGCGACAGAAAAGCTGACCGACCTTCTGCTTCCGTCGTCGGACCCTGATCTGGACTATAATTCAGAGCCTTGGAGCACGTATGGACGCGAATCGATCGCGGTAGACTGGGAATCAGGCTATTTCTACATGGCATACGGAGACTATGTCGATGACACTTACGTGGCCCGCATTGACATCTCCAGCGGAACAGTCGACATCGTCTCCGACTTCAGCTATGCCTCCGGATCTGGCACAGGCGAGATCTTCACCGGAATATATTTCACTCATAATACGGCCGTCGGCGGCCATGCTCCGGCTGCGGTAGGCAACCTGACCGTAACTCCGGCCGGCACACAGCTCAAGGCCAACGTCAGCTTCACCCTTCCGACAGAAGACACCGAAGGCAACAAACTGTCGGGCGCCATGCACTGGAGCATTCTCAACGGCGCCTCTGAGATAGCAGCCGGCGAAGCCCAGGCCGGAAGTCCGATATCCACGACAGTAGACCTGCCGGCCAAAGGCCAGACGTCATTTGTAGTCTATGCGTCGATCAACGGAGTGAACGGCGCTCCCGCGTCCGACAGCAAATGGATCGGACCTGACACCCCGGTGATCGGCGGAAAGCCCAGCATTTCGGCCTCAGGCAAGAACGTGACAGTCTCATGGTCGGCCGCCTATAGTGAAAACGGCGGAAATCTCGACCCGGTGCGATATAAAGTCGTGCGTATGCCCGACAAACAACTTGTCACAGACCAGTGCACCGACCTGAAAACCACAGACTACATCGAGTCGGACTTCAAGATCCGCTACCACTATGAAATCACCCCGATTGCAGGCGAAACAGAAGGCGCGACCGTAGAATCACGCGCACGATATATCGGCTCATACTTCCAGATGCCATTTGCCGAAGACTTCACCGACAATGACCGCTTCCTGCTCTATCCGGTCAGCGACAACAATAAAGACGGCAACATCTGGGAGATAAACCTCAACAGCAAAGCCGCCGTATATCAGGGCAACAGCAACGCGGCCGACGACTATCTGCTGATCGGACCGTTCAAAATGAAAGCAGGCGGACTTTATTCGTTCAGAATGCTTGCCGGCGGTCACTCAATGACCGAACACGTGGCTGTCTACACCGCAACATTCGGCGATGACGGCAAAGCCGCCATCGAAGAGTTCATACCCATCACCGGAGTCAACCCGATGGAGGGCGACAAAACTCTCTCGAAGCTCTTCATGCCGGAAACCGACAACGAATATTACTTCGCCATCAGCGCATGCAGCGGCGCCAACTCCAAAATATTATATATATATGAGGTGAACGTCAGCGAATACAGCGGCGACCTGCCTGCCATACCTGAAAACGTGACATTCATTCCTGAGGCTGAATCAGCCACCGTCAAATTCACTCTTCCGGCCAAAACCATCAACGGCAACGCCGCCACGGGACTCAAAGAAGCCCGCATCTATCGCGACGGCGCTCTGATCGGCAGCATCACCACCGGACTGACAGCAGGCTCTGAAGCCTCCTTTACTGACAAAGAGACCGTCAGCGACGGAAACCACAGCTATTCAATTTCCGCAGTCAATACCTCAGGAGAAGGCCCAATGGCCGAAATAAACGGATACCGCGGTCTCGACTATCCAGGCACTCCGATGAACCTGCGTTTATGGGAAGACCTCGCCACGCCCGGACTGATCCACATAACATTCGACGCTCCAGAATATGGCTATAACGGAGGCTACGTAAACCATGCCGATATCAGCTATAAACTCGACTATCTGGTAATGGGAGGAGCCGCAGGAGAAACCAATCTCGGCACCGGCACAACCCACACATTCACCCTGCCGATGAACATCACCTCACAAGACGTGTTTGCCGGCAGCATCTACGGATCAAACCAGAAAGGCGAGCTGCGACAGAGCTGGAGTTCAAACGTGTGCACCTTCGGACCTGCAATCGGCATTCCGATCCAGGAATCATGGAAGGATATGTCGCAAAAAAGCGGACTGTGGACAGGGCAGAGCATAGATGACAACGAGGATCTTTTCGACTCCTTCTGGAACATCAGCGACGGCACCGGATTCACCATCAAACCGCAAGACAACGACGGAGGAATGATGATTCTGTCCAACACAGTGGCCGACAGAGGACACCGCATCCTAAGCCCGCGGTTCTCACTGGAAAACTCCGACAACCCGACTGCGGTATTCTACTGTCTGTACACGGCAAACGCACGCGATTGTCAGTTGGAAATCATTGTCGAAGACCAGAAAATACGCACTCTTCAGACAATTGACACGACAGACGGCAACACAAGCAAATGGATACGCCATGAAGTATCTCTCAAAGAGTTCATCGGCAAGAAATACATTCAACTCGCATTCTCGGGCCACGGACTTGACGAAGGTGCGGTTTTCGCAATCGACAACATCAACATCTCTGACTTTGTCGACAAAGATCTGGCAGTGAAAGGATTCTCAGGACCGGCCCGCGGCAACATCAACGAAGAACTTACATTCAGCCTGACGCTACGCAACAACGGCGCAGCCAAAGTGGCTGCCGGAGATTACAGCATTCTGTTCTATAAGAACGGCGAAATGATTGACGAAATTCCTGGCCTCGAGATCAATGCCGACAGCGAACTGACCGTCCAGCTGACAGACACTCCTGCCGTCTACGACCAGGCCTCGTCGGAATACAGAGCCGAGATCAGCTATGGCCAGGACAGCAACACCTCCAACAACAAAAGCCAGAACGTCAACGTACGCATAATCACCCCCAACTACCCCACTGTCACCGACCTCAGCGGCAAGTCCATGAACGGTGTCACTCTGCAATGGTCCGACCCAAGCACATCGGACATGCCCGGCACTCAGGTCATCGAGTCGTTTGAATCATATGAAGCCTTCTCAATCAGCAATATCGGTGAATGGACTTTGCTCGACAATGACAAACAAGCCACCGTGGTACTGGCTCTTGAGTCTGGAGTTCTTGACTACCCCAACATCGGAAAACCCATGGCATGGCAGGTATTCGACCCGACACAGGCAGGCATCCCGTTCGAAGCATGGACACCACGCACCGGATCCAACATTCTTGTCAGCTTCCAGGCCTGCGTAAACAACCAGCGCAACTTCGAATCCGACGACTGGCTCATATCGCCGGAACTTAACGGCTCGCAACAGGTCATCTCGTTCTATGCCCGCACCGCCATGTCGGCATACTCACCCGAATTGTTCGACTTCATGATTTCATCTGAGAGCAATAACGCCGCTGACTTCCAGCCGCTTGAAACCGACGTCGAAGTCCCCTATACCAAAGGCTCGGAATGGACCGAGTTCTCTTACACTGTTCCAGCCGGCACACGCTATTTCGCAATCGTCCACAAATCGTTCGACAGGCTGGTGATGCTCCTTGATGACATCACCTATATCCCCGCTGGCAGCCAGCCGATATCGCTTGAACTTCAAGGATTCAACGTGTATCGCGACGGAAAACGCATCAACGACGCACTGATAACAGAAAACGAATATGCCGACACTGAAACAGAGGAAGGACGGGACTACACCTATGCAGTCACCGCCGTGTGGGACAAAGGCGAATCAGCGCTG
The DNA here is from genome assembly GCA_947177135.1 of uncultured Porphyromonadaceae bacterium. Taxonomy (GTDB): domain Bacteria; phylum Bacteroidota; class Bacteroidia; order Bacteroidales; family Muribaculaceae; genus UBA3263. Next base: position 9,236 of record CAMWTI010000016.1, read on the forward strand.
TCCAACACCGTTGTCGTCAAAGCAAAAGCATCGATCGAATGCGCCGACGGCACAACTCTGACCATCACTGCCACCGACGGAGGACTCCGAATCGACGGCGGCAACGGAGAATCTGTGCAGGTCTACAATACCGCCGGACTGCGTGTCGGCGCAGCGACTGCCCAAGGCTCAGTATTCATCCCGACACCCGGCAACGGCCTGTATCTGGTAAAAGCCGGAAGCAAGGTGACCAAAATTGCAGTCCGCTGACATTTTCTCATCCAGAATCAACAATAGATGAACTCAATTCTGTCACAAATAGCGAAAGCGACGGTATTAACAACCGTTGCTTTCGCTGCTTGTCCTGAAACGGCGCAGGCCATTCCGGCGACACCGTCACCGATAAAGGTCCGGCAGCCAGACGGATCAATCATAGAAATACGTCTGCACGGCGACGAGCATCACTCGGTCATAACCACCGCAGACTGCAGCCGCGTTCTGCGACGCGACCCAGACGGACGCTACATCACCGGCGAAGCCTTTGACCTGGCCGGATTCCACCGACAAAACGCGCCAGCATCACGCAGACTGTCGGGCGGAAACGGATTTCCGACCCACGGCAGACAAAAGGCTCTGGCCATCCTTGTGGAATATCCCGAAACCGACAAACACCCATCCGGACGCAGATTCACCATCGACAACCCGCGACAGCACTTTGACGACATGCTCAACAAAGAAGGGTTCGACACCGATGGAGCCACCGGCAGCGTAAGAGATTATTTCATAGATGCATCGAGCGGGATTCTTGACCTGACGTTTGACGTGTTCGGACCTGTCACACTCTCCGAGGATCTGAGCTTCTATGCCCAGAAAATCAATGGTGAAGACCTTAACGCGTGGCACATGGTGGAAGAAGCATGCCGCGCGCTCGACTCTCAGATAGACTTCAGCGAATATGATCGCGACTCAGACGGAATCATCGACAACGTATATGTGTTCTATGCCGGCGAGGGCGGAGCCACAAGCGCAAATCCCGATGACTGCATCTGGCAACACGCCGCGAACGTGGAAAGCATAACCGGGAAACAGTTCCTTTTTGACGGATGCCGCCTCAACCACTATGCCTGCTCCAACGAATACAGGATCATCACCGACGACTCGGGCAATGAAACATTCTTGACGGAAGGCATAGGCACCGTTTGCCACGAATTCAGCCACGTGCTCGGACTGCCGGATCTCTACGACACAAGCGGAATGGGAGTCTACACCGTCGGCGAATGGGCTCTGATGGACATCGGCTGCCACCTCAACAACTCGCGCACGCCGCCAAACTTCACCGCGCTTGAACGCATGATGCTTGGCTGGATTGACCCGGTGACCATCGAGCAGAAACCACAGACTCTGAGCCTGCGCGACATCACCAGCAACGAAGCTTATCGCATTGACACTCCCAACGAAAATGAATATTTGCTTCTCGAAAACCGGCAGCAGAAAGGCTGGGACACATATGTGCCAGGCCACGGACTGCTGGTGTGGCACATAAAATACAGTAAGGCATATTGGGATGCAAACCAGGTAAACACCCGGCCAAACGATATGGGAGTAGACATTATCCGCGCCGACGGAATCACAAGCCATGACACACGCGACGGTGACACCTTTCCCGGAGCATCCAAAGTAAGCGCTCTCAATGACGAGGGATTCCCTAACATGCTCACCAACGACGGGAAACGGACCGAAACACCGCTTTCGCGCATCACCGAAGCCGGCGGACTGATCACTTTCGACGTCTGCAGAACCGTCTCTCAACTCGGCAAAGTAACCGGACTGAAAGCCGACGGAATAACCCCGACAGGCTTCACTGCCTCATGGGATGCCGTAAGCAATGCTTCCGGCTATATACTCAACGTTTTCACCCGCCAGGACAACGGAACTACAGTGCCGACCGGACGATATCACGACCTGAACATCTCATCCACATCTGCACAAATCAGCGGACTGAATGCCGATACAGACTATTTTTTCACAGTCCGAGCCATATCGGGCACAGTATCCGGAGCAGTGTCGGACGAATGCAAGGCAACCACACCGGCCATGACGTTTGAATACACTGCTCCGGAAGGGCTGAGAGTGACCGGCACGACCGATAGATCAGTAACCGTGTCATGGAACGCGCTGACCGATGCTGCTGACTATTCGGTAACGGTCAGCACCCGGCAGCCAGGCACTCCTGAATCGACAGAAGTGGATTTCACCGACGGCGTCGACATTCTGCCTGACGGATGGGTCACAAACAGCAACTTCACCATATCGATGGGCGGATATTACGGCAATGCGAGTCCGTCATTGTCACTGCCCGACGATTATGGCCGGCTGCAATCGCCATTGCTTCCCACCGCCCTGACTGGACTCCGGTTCTGGTATCGCGAACGATCGGGATCAGGCTCCGGCTACATAATGGTCTGTGTGCTCGACGGATCGCAATGGGTCGACGTTGACCGCATTGACCTGCCTGAACGCATGAGCGAAGGCATCAGCTATTGTCTGGATGCCGACCGGATTCCTGAAAATGCTGCAGCCGCACGCATCGTCTACCGGCGCGGCTCCAAAGGCTCGCTCGCCATCGATGACGTTGTGGCGGAATATGCAGGTCCGGCAATCGACAAGCCTGTGGCCGGATGGGATGACAAAGCGCTCGGTTGCGCGACAACAGAAACCCGGATCGAAGGGCTCGAATCCGGCCACGATTACTACGTTGCCGTCCGAGGCATAGACGCCAACGGCACCCGCTCCATGCCATCGGCCCAAATCAAGGTGACGGCCGGCAACAGCAGACTCGGCCAGGTCGAAAGCGGCAACACACCGGACTTCCGCGTGGATGCCGACGGAAATGTGACCGCCGACGCTTCAGACCGAGACGCCATCGACATTTACGACATGCAAGGCCGCCGCATCATGGACCTTCGGCTACCATGTCGGGGCATATACCTGCTGAAGGCCCATGGCAAAACGACAAAACTAATCTATTAATCCTCTGATATAAAATTATGAAAACATCTTTCAAGTCAATAGCCTCTGTCGCGGGCGCTGTAATCGCCATGTCAATCCAGGCTGGAGCGATAGCGCCTGAACCGGGCCACAACACAGTTTCGCCCAAAGCCGGAGGAGCGCCGATCAGCGGCAATGCCAATCTCTCCATTCCGGCAAAAAGCGGCGTCAACAACGCGGCCCTACGTCTTGGAGAACGCAACCCGCTCGTTCCGCCTTTCATTGAAATATTCGACGACTTCACCAAAGGCATGGAACATGCCGATTTCGAACGTCATTTCGAAGTAATCGATGCCAATAATGACGGTCGGAGCTGGGGATTGTATAATTACAGCGATGATTTTTACAGCAAATGCGCCTACCTTCTATACCCGCTGGAAGACGGCATTCTGAACGGAACGCCGGGACGCTCCACTGCCGATGACTGGCTGCTGACAAAAGCCATCAAGCTCGAAGGCGGCAAATACTATAACGTAAGCATGGACGCATCTCTGTTTGTCGACGGAACCGAGCATCTGGTCGAAGTCAGAATGGGCGAATATAATGACGTGGACGGGATGGAACATGAAATAATTCCCGCAACCACAGTCACCACAAAAGCGCGCAAACATATCAACGGATGGTTTCAGGCTCCAGGAGACGGACTATATTACATAGGTGTGCATGCCATATCCGACCGCGCCAAATGCGCCCCCGGCTATCTGTTCATTGACAATATTGCAATGGATGCCGCGCGCAACGGCAGCGAACCGGGCGAAGTCCGCGACGTTGAATTCACAAACGACCCTAACGGCTCCACAATGCTTGAAATCTCATTCAATCTGCCTGATGCCGACATCAGCGGAGCAAATCTCAACGGCACTGTGGACGTTACCGTCAAGCGCGGGGACACAATCGTCGAAACATTTACCAGTCGACAGCCGGGCGCCAGAGTTTCGTTCAAAGATGATCCTATGGAAGAGGGCGAAACGTCATATACATTTATTGTAACGAACAGCGCCGGATCTGGCCGCGAATACAAGACCTCGCACTATGCAGGCATTGTAGAGCCGAAATCACCGGTGATCACATCTGTGACAGAAGAAGCCGACGGACACGTCAGAATATCATGGATAGCCCCGACACAAGACGTCAACGGCAATCCCATCAACCAGTCTCTTGTGCGTTACGACATCTATGATTTCTCAAGCGAAGAGCTGGTATGCATTGCTTATGACGTCAAAGGAACATCATGCAGCGTCGAGGTGCCATTATATCATGGCGGACAAACTGCTGCAGTGCTGGTCATGACAGCATCATTCAACGGAAAAGTTTCCGAACCGGTAGGATCCGACATGATCATTGTCGGCACTCCATACAAATATCCCTACAACTACTCGTTTGTTGAATCAGTGACCGATGAGAGCGTGCTCGGATCAAAAAGCGATGACGACGTGACATGGCGTCTGCTCGATGATTTTTCCGACCCGAAATCGCAGGACGGCGACGGAGGATACATCTCTATGATCGGAACACAGCCGGACCAGAGAGGAGAACTCTACACCGGAAAAATCGACATGACCGATGCCAAACGACCGTTCGTCAGCATCTACACTTACGTCTACCCTGATGACGAAAATGAAATACAGATTTCAGTAATCGACTGCGATACCGAACAGAAAACCACGGTCGGCGTATTTAATCTCCGCGACATCAAACGTATCGGCTGGAACCGCCTGATGATGCCCATTACCGAATTTGCAGGCAAAACCGTGAAAATATGCTTTGAATGCCGGATCAACACTCACGGCTACATTCCGTTTGACAATCTCAGCATTCGCGATCTTCCGGAAACCGATCTTGGTGTGGAACTGATTTCATCGTCACAATATGCATCGGAAAGCGAAAACTACGATGTGGTGGCTAATGTGATGAACACCGGACACAAAACCGTCGAAAAATATGAAGTCCGACTATTTTGCGATGACAAATGCGTCGATGCCGTGTCGATCAACAGCCCTCTCGCATCCATGAAAGAGGAGACAGTATCTCTCAGCGGCAGATTTTCGTCGGTCAGCGCCGAAATGCCAACATTCCACGTGGAAGTCATAGCCGAAGGAGACCAGAATAAAGACAACGACCGCACAGCTCCGTTCACCATCACCTTCCTGGCGCCCAACCACCCGACCGTATCTACCCTTGTGGCCAAAGAGACCGATACAGAAGTGGTACTCTCTTGGCAATCGCCTGATCTGTCGAAGGCCGCCCCTGAAGAATCATTTGAAGATTTCGAATCCTATGCCGCGTTCACCACTGAACTGAACGGAGGCTGGAGCATGTATGACGGCGACAAAGGTTATGTCAGCGGATACAATGGCCTCAGCATGCCGGTAGACATGACCATGCAGGCATGGTGGACAATGACCGATGACGCGCCTTATGATTTCATGCCGACAATCGGTCGATCATCGCTCGTGCAAATGTGCTCTGTCGACGCAAACGGATCGCCTGTACAAAATGACGACTGGCTTATTTCTCCTGAACTCTACGGAGGGCGACAGATCGTCGAGTTCTGGGCTCGCTCGATCAGGATTGACTATGGCTATGACACATTCGAGGTCTACTACTCTGTATCTGACAATAATCCGTCAAGTTTCAAACAGATCATGTATGAGACCTCACTGGATGAGGCATGGTCACAGTTTTTCGTATCACTGCCTGACGGAGCCAGATATTTTGCCATACGTTGCACATCGGAAGACTGCTGCAACATGATGCTTGACAATATCGTATACACTGCCAAAGGCACCCCGATGAAATATCAGCTCATCGGCTATAACGTCTATCGCAACGGCACCCTTCTCAACGATTCTCCGCTTGCCGAATGTTCATTCAAGACAACACGTGAGCTGGATCGCGATTCATATTTTGTGACAGCAGTATATGATCGGGGCGAATCAGTCGCATCCAACGTGGTCTATCTCGGCAAATCAGGCATCACCGATATCATGACTGAAGACGCAACATCGGAAGAACCAGTTGAATACTACAACCTGCGAGGCATCAGAATGTCCGGATCAGAACTCCGTCCAGGCATCTACCTGCGCCGCCAGGGACTCTCCGTCTCCAAGGTAATGATCCCCTGATCCAACAACTTGACCACATGTCTCTAAAAAAGAGACTGTGTCGTAATTGAACAGACCCCAAAAAGTTATTTGTCTAACTTTTTGGGGTCTTATTATGACACGAGGTTTTGACTCAGCCTAATCTTTGGATTACGGCGGCAGCGCCAAGCAGAACGATTATCCAACTGGCTATTGCCATTCTGAAATATCCTTTACCAACTTTTTCTGTGGCCTCCTGTCGTGCACCATGATATAGATAATATACAAGCAGATATCGGCCAGAACATCCAACAGTGACCCAAGTAACCCATTCGCCTATATTCAGGAAATTGATACCACACAGCAATACAAATGCAGTTATAATACAGTCTAATACAGTTTTCTTCATCTCACTCGACGCGAACTAAGGCACGAACCATAATCATACAATATACAACCCATGCCTATCCAGCATATTTTCTGGCCATAGCCTTTACTTATTTTTTCAAGGCGGTTCTGCAACTCCCTCTAACGATGTTAGGCGCCTCCGGAGCTGATGCTCTACGAGCTTACCTCGCCGGATAGCACTAAATGGACGGTAGCACAAAAACATCTTCTACCATTCCACCACACCGAATATTCTTAAGAACACTGATACTATCGCGAATATCACAGGGAAACACGCGATCAAGGCAAATCGTGAGAAATATTTATCCACCATACCAGATTGTCTCCGTCTATAGATTAAAAACAATATAAGATAAAGCAAACACAGTATGGAAATACACCAATCAGTCCACCCATCAAATATTTTAAAAATATCCAAGAGCGCGATTACGCACGCCGCCAATATGATATTCTCTAGATATTTTCCCACTTATCAACGCAGATTATTATTAAGGCAATCACCATATTGGAATAGTATACAACCAACTCCAATCCATCCACAATACTTTACAGCCATTCTCCTCAACAGAGATCCTACAGTTTTAGCATTGACCAGTTGAGACGCATTCATAATTTTCGGAATATACGTACCTCCACCAACAATACCAACTCCATATGTGACTAAATCAACCAAATCATCAACGCCAATAGCTTCTAGCATACAATCAATATATACATTGTTTGTTCGAATAACACGTGGGTCACATTCGTCTCTCATGTATTCATCTGCATATTCTATGACAGCAGTCAGCGCTATAGAAGCCAATGCCAACTGATCGTCTGTCATTTTAGATATGATTTCCAAATCTGCTTTATCCACACAGGCTATTTCTGGATTCTTTAACACAACAGCTTGCATTTGTAGACCAGATTGCACATAAGCTTGATTAGCTTGAGCAATACTTTTTTCAGTTGCAGAAAGGACTTCCGTTTTTACCATAGCGGAGGTCATAACATTCGTAGCTCGTGAAGCATCTTCAGCCAGCATCATTAGCGAATCATGCTTTTCCATTATGCTCGACACCTTTGCAACGACATCAAGCAGAGTGTCCATAGGCGCAACGTCTACGTCAACGATACCATCATTTTGGTATGGCATTGCCAAATCATCGTCGTTTTGATTAGAGCAAGCCACTACAGCAGCTAAGACCAATACGTCCGCAATTAAGCGCAATAAATAAGTTTTTTCATGTGTAAAATGTGTTTAGATGTTAGATAATGTATTTTCACTTGCAAAAATATAAATTATCCTGCATTTTAAAAGCGTATTTTACGTGAATTAATTTTACATTTTAACTAAAATATTCAAAGGGCAGCGGGATATGAGGAGCTGTGGCGGAGCCACAAAATACAGTCAACCCCGGACGTTGAAGCGTCCGGGGTATAGTCAGTTCCCGACAGCAGCGGCGGCTGCTCAGCGGGATTTGAGGATCTTGCGGCCGCCGACTATGTAGAGGCCGGGGGGCAGATCCGAAAGCCCAGCTCCGGAGCCGGCATGCCTGACGCATACACCGCCGAGAGAATACACATCGTGAACAGCATCAGAGTACGGCACAACAACCTCGGCAATCTCAGAGTTTGCGTCGGCTGACTGCGGGAAAACCGGCAGCGAGGGGAACCAGTAATTGGAAATCATCTCATAGTCACGGATCTTTACGCCGTCGGCCGTATAGCGCCGTGTGATGTAGGTCGGAATGGAGAATTCGTGATAGAGCGACGCATAGATCTCGTCGGTGAGCGGATGAACGCGCATCGAGCAGCCATAGAGTTTCCAGTTCTCGCCGTCGGCCTTCAGGTCTATGATCTTGCGGGCGGTGCGGGTGTCGACGTCGAAGCGGAAAATCCACTGGCCGGAAAACCAGCTGTTAGCTCCGCCCTTCCAGTAAAGAGCGTTGCTCTGTTCCGACGCACAGAAAGCATCCGGCGTCCACGCATACCATGAATTAGAAGGGCCGTAGATGCCTTCGGGCAACTCCACGACTTCAGTTTCAAGAGTGACAGGATCGACCCTGAGCAGCGTATTCAGCGCGGCGCCCGTGCCCTGCACGTTCGGTGCCACCGAACACCACAGCGAACCGTCTTTGGCTTTGACAACAGAGCCGATGCCGGCATTTTCACGGACCACATCCATGGAAACGACATCAATGACCCGATCGACACCGGGATCCACAACCAGCAGTCCGGCCTGCTGATGAGCCACGAACACACGCCCGGCAGCCAGAACCATTGATCCGGATTGTCCATGATAGAGCGATCCGGAGGGATCAGTATTCGGACGATCGTCACCACCTCCGGCATTGGGATTGGCGGTTCCGTCCACCTGCCCATCGATCTCGAACGTGTCGAGATTCAGAATCCACACGCCATTGCTGGTCGAAACATAGCCCTTGCGAGCATCGACACCAATAAAGCCGCGGCCATCGCACTGCGCGCCTGAAGGGTCAATCTCGGTGCTCTGATGCAGGATCTTCATCGTCTCGGCATCGACCACCGTTATGCGCCCTCCGGTAACCGACGCTCCCGGATCCTTCTCCTGTTTGGCTATCAGATACAGGCGCCCGTCCCAGAACGCCCCGAACTGATTCGTACAACCAAGTTCCATTCCGGGATTTTCCGTCTGTATCACTCGGTAATGCCAGTAATCGCCGTCAGGATCATCTGGAAGCAGATAGTTCAGCGTGGAATTCTGGTGACCATACCAATCTTCGTTGACAATGAAAACACCGTCAGAGTAATCCAAAGCCGCCGACGCATAAAATACGGTCACAAGCGAAAGAACCGACAATATAGGCTTCATTTTCGGATGATTTTAATTGTTTTACCTGAAGGATAACGCAATATATAGACGCCGGCGCTTGTGCCGTCCGCCACGTGGCCCTGCAGATCAAAACACTGCGGCTCGCCTTCACGAACAGTAGCGTCACAAGCGGACGTAGGCACAACGGGATCGAAATGCGAATAATTCAATTGATGCCATGCGGTGGAGGCTCCAGTGGCTCCATCACTGCCCCAGCCTGATACCGGACCGTCTAACAAAGTGTATTTCCAGGCATCTACCTGTCCGTCGGTCAGTTTACGCGAAGAATATCCCAGGCCAGAATAACTCAGGTCCTCCGAATCAGCGCCTCCGACCCAATAACTCCAATAACCGTCATACCACCCTGCATTCCAGCGCTGGATCATCGGATCAAGTGGGGCTGAGGGTTGCCACCAGTCATAGTCATAGGCCGGATACCCATACTCGACGGCATTTATCGGATGTTCGATCACGCGCGTATTCTCAGCCTGATCAATCGCCCGCTTACAATAGACCGGAGTGAAATTGCCGGGAGCCTTGGTCTGATTCATCATTTCATTAGGCACGAAATAATCAAAGCTGACTCTGGCGTCTGCTTTGGCATGCTCGAAGTCAAAAGTAATGGATCCGGCCAGACTGCCACTCTTTGGGTCGAAACAGCCGATTCCATCTACGGTCGACCCCATCCATCCGGTATACTGAGTGAATAAAAGCAGATCGGACGAACCAGCCACAACAGTTCGAAACATATCCTCGCCCGTCGGGCCTCCGTCAGGATAGTCGTCTGCGTTCCAACGGAATCCCCACACGTAAGCCTCCTCCGGACCATCGTCCTCAAACTGCACGACAAGGGCCGCGCGATTGTCTCCATGGCCAGACCAGTGCTCGATCCTGTCCCAGTCTACCACAAAGGCGTTGGCCGTAATGGCCACGCCTAATGTGATAGCAAAAAGAATATAGTTTCTGTGTTTCATCGGATCACAAATTTTATAGAACGTGCTCCATGACTGTCACTCAGAAGATATGCTCCCGATGGGATGGCAAGTCTGATGGTGGCGTCATCGCTGTCGGCCCGGAACCCACAGACTGCCCGGCCGGCCATGTCGAAGACCGTGAAGTCGACTCCAGCCAGCCCTTTGAGAATGACGCGGCGACCGACAACGGTGATGTTGCCGCCGACGGTCACGGCATTGTCCAGACCGACGGTCGAGTCAACGACAACAGGCACATTGACCGAAGTCCTTCGACCGTTTGACTCAGCCACAAGGGTAAACGATGAACGGCCTTTACGCACCGGCGTCACAGTCAGAGTCCGGTTATCGGAAAGCGACACTTCGGCCACCTCGGCCAGATCATCGGGACACTGGAGCGCCAGCCGGATGTTGCTGTCGATGTTATCGGCATCGGTGACACAGCCACTCAAGTCAATCGTCTGAGCTACCACGTCGTTTCCGTTGCCATTGACAATGATCTCCACTGATGAAATCTCTGAAAATTCCGGTGCATGCTTGTCGGGGAACACAGGAAGTGCAGGGAACCAGTAATATGGTTTCAGCGGCACAGAGTTGATGATATCGCCTGAAGAAGCGTCGATGAAATTATACCAGTTCCAGCGGTAGTTACCTGAAGGAGCCGTGGTCGTGGCCATCAGAATTGCATCTACGCGGTCATCATAACGCATGGTGGCGTATGGAACCTGTGTGACGTCAGGCGTCATACCCGGAATCCGCGGAAGAGTCATCAGCGGAACAATCTCCGATGCGTCATCCGCAGTATTCCAGCGATAGAGTGTGGCTCCGCTCGCTTCGACGGACGATGCCGCTCCGCTCCAGAACAGGACATTCTCAGTCTTCGAGGCAAAGAAACTGGTCGAACGCCATGAACCCCAACTGCATCCGATCGTGCCCGGCACATTGACCGAACGCACCTCTTCAAGCGATGAAAGATCTATTTCATGAAGTAAGGTGGTTCCGGAAGACGGTACATCGGCTGTCGAGGCATACCAGACATTACCGTCGGCTGCCTGGGTTATACCCTGCACACCGGCATCGGCAACGGTTCTGACCACGGAGTCATCGGTCGTGTCGATAATGTGCACACCGACGCCCTGCTGGATTGCAAACACATACCTGCCGGCGCAGACCATATCGCCGATCTGTTTATTGTAGAGAGCCTGATTACCGCCGATCGACGAACTTCCTCCAGCGGTGTCATTGTTAATTCCCTGAATATCGCTCTGCTCCAGCGAGAAGGAACCGTCAGCAGCCATATGCAGCACCCTGATTCCCGCATTAGTGCCAATGTATGCTTTCTCGGCCGAAACGCCAACGCAGGCGCGTCCGTCACCGCCGATCTCATCAAACGAGGCCAGACGTTTCAGCGAGCGTGCGTCGGCAATCACCAGGCGTCCGCCGCCATTGCCGCGAATATCTCCGCCATCGTGCTCCTGCTTCGACATCACGAATAGCTTGTCGGCAAAAATCATGGCAAATTGCGAAGTGGCGCCGAAGCCGCAGTCATCATTTTCACGGCCATAGGCACGATACACTATTTCATCGGATGTTTCAGGGATCGGTGCTGTCAGATAGTTGATTGAACCATCCTTGTGGGTGAACCACTCTTCATTGAGCCAGAAGGTGCCGTCCTGATATTCATCGCCAGTGGAAATAACGTCCAACTCACGCACATTGACATGATACGTGCGCGAAATTTCCGGATTTTCAACCGACGAGAGCACCAGATCAAACGTGCCGGGGAAATAAGTGACCAGCTCGGTGAATTTGCGCGATCCTCCGACCGGATAAGTCACAGCGATATTTTCACATGAAGCGTTTTCCACGGTCAGTTTCACGGCCTTGTTGTCGGCATCGGCAGGTTCCACAGCAGGAATCAGAGCCAGGATTTCGTGAAGTTCAAGGTCGATGTCATCGTCATCCACTCCGTCAAGATATACAGCAGAGACAGGCTTGGACACGACGCTGAAACCGAGAAGCCCCTCCACATTCTCACCTCCGAAACGCGGGCGGACGCTGAAAATGGCGTCCGAAGCCGAACCGCCGACTCCGATTGAAAGGGAATTAAGCCAGAACTCATATCCGGCAGGAGCCGCGCCAAACGGATCCACATCGCGCCCCATATACGTATCCATACGGTTACCCGTGGACTCGTCGACGATTATGAACTGCGTGTAGGTGGCATCCTTTGGCTCATAGTCAACAAGCTCGCTCAGCGGAACAGAATCAAGATGCCCCATAACGCTGACCATCTTGTCGTTGATTCTGCTTATTGGCCGCACGGGTTCAACTATGGACATGCGGGTGCGTGATCCTGAGTCAAGCGTGAGCTGGCCTTCAGGTGCGGTTCTGGGCCAGAGGCTCACAGAAACCGTGAGATCATAGCACTCCGGCTCATAATTTTTCGGTCCTGGAAATTCCATCGGACTCAGCTGCAGCGTGATCATGGCATAACCATCCTGCTTGAGAGCAGTTATGGCACCTTTGTCGTTCTCAATAAATGGACGTGAGGGATTGAGTGTCACCGAACAATGATTGTAGCCATATTCTCCGGTACGTGCCCAGACAGGAAATACCATATTGTCGGCGATAGGACATTTATAGCCGTCAGGCACCCATGCTCCAAGTTTTTCAGCTGCAGGGATACAGAATGTATAATCCGGAGCAGACGGCACATCGGCATTGCCGGCAGGTTCATAAGTGAGATATATCACACTGCCGTTTCGGGGGGAGACGTCGCTGTATATATGCCATGCCATGGAATCGTCCGCGATCCCGTAATGGTCATATTCAGGCTTGATCTCACCTTTGTCCACCACGTCATAGGCATATCCGCCGTCAATTTCCACAAGGCGGGAATCAGCCTTGACAACAGAGGCGATGATTTCGGCCGGAGTGGCTCCGGCGGTAAAATCAACACCCCACACCAGATGATCCACGCCACGATATTCGTCATTCCATGAAATCATCACTGCACCATGCAACGGACCTTCGCCGACAGTGTATTCAATTTTATCGAAATCCACGAAGGCATTGACTGCCGAAGGCTTGACCGGAGCATCAACCGCCACAGGTTCCGAAGAATACACCACATCGGATCCCGACAGAGAAAGCGATGCGTCAAAAGCGGCCTCACAAGCAGGCATTGTGGCCGTAAATGTCATCGACTCAATATCGACAACCGCATCTACCACCACATCACCGACCGTCACCCTCGGGGTAAGCCCCGACAGGACCAAAGCTGAGTTGACCACTTCGAACATGGCCGGCAGATCTGCCATATCATATGTCAGAGCCAGTCGTCCTTTCACGGTCATCAAAGCGCTGCGACTGTTGCTGGAAGCATATTCGGCAATAACGTCCGAGATTCCTACGCCTGTCACAACAGGCTCTGTCACAACCGATTTTTTCCAATTGTTACCCGTAGACAGATATGTGGCGGCAGAGCCCGACGGAACAACTATGGGGAGAAAAACAGAGCCTGAAACGCGCCACGTGTAAGCGCCTGCGGACACTGGCTTCGGATTCATCATGTAGACAACGGCATCCGGACAATTGCCTAAAATGTTGGACCCGTTCAGCGTGGTTACCGAGGCGGGAACCTCCAGTCGTTTCAGCGATGAATTCTGGAAAGCATAACTGGAGATAGTGGTGACCGTAGATGGGATCTCAACACAAGTCAACGATTTACATCCGTCAAACAGATTGGACGAGATCGTCTTCAGCCCATCAGGCAAAGCGATGGAATCGAGACCGGAACCGGCAAAACAATATGTGCCTATGGTCGACACGGTCGAAGGGATTTCTATGCGTTTGAGCGATGTGCAGTTTCGGAAACTGTTGTTGCCAAAAGAGGTGATATCTCCTCTAAAAGTGATTTTCGCAAGATTGACACAGCCATAGAAGAGACTGTTGGGAACTGAGGTCATTGACTCCGGCAAAGAAAATTCTGTCAGTTTCGTGCAATTCTGAAAGGCGGAGGTTTCAATGGAGATAACACCGGCAGGAAGTTTTAGGTCAAGTGACGAGCATCCTGAAAATGCCGAGCTGCGGATGGTTGTGACTGTTTCCGGAATGGCCAGCTCGGTCAATGCGGAGCATTTGTCGAAACATGAAGCCGGGATCACGGTAAGTCCTGCAGGAAGTCTGACCGAAACAAGCGATGTACAATTCTGGAAAAGCGTGCCGCCAAGTGACGTGATATTGTCGCCGAACTCAATCGACTTCAAAGACGTGGCATAGGCAAAACAATTGTTGCCTATAGTGGTGACAGACGATGGCACCTTGACACTCTCAAGAGATCTTGCCTGGAAGAACGCGCGCTCGCCAAGCGTCGTGATGCCCTCGGGCAGAACAATGGATGCGATGGCTGTGTAGGCGAAAGCATAAGTTCCGACGCTCTCTATGGTCACAGGCAGAATGACCGAAGTGAGTTTTCCGCAATCATTGAAGGTGTGATTGCCGATCTTCTTCACCGGAACTTCGATCACAACAGAGGCAAGATTTCCGGCGCCATAAAAGGCGCTGTCGTTCAGCTCGACGACGGCAAACTCCTTCTTCTGATATGTCACTCGTCCGGGAATGACAATATCGCCTTCATATCCGGCCAGATTGGCGGCTATGATTTTGGTGCGGTCAGGCTTGCCGTCGACTTTGCAATATGTGGCCTTGACAGTAGAGTCGGAAAGCACCTGATATGTCATTCCGTTCATTTTGAAAATATCACCGATGACGACCGGAATGGTCTGGGTGTGATAGTCTGCGAAATCAGACCATCCGGGCGCGGCGGCATAGACAGAATCATAACCATCGGGCACGGTGAGGGTAGCCTGCGAGGCATATTGGAACACTTCGCCGTCTATTGGCAGCGGCGTTGTGTTCAACACATAGACTTCCGACAGCGATTTGCAGCCATAGAAGGCGCGCATGCCAAGCGACCTGACAGTGGCGGGAATCCGGATTGTCCGTAATCCTTCACAGCTGTCGAATGCCGACTGCCCGATGACTTCTATATAATCCGGCACACTGAGCGCGGCAACCGACGAAACGCCATAGAAGCAGCTGTCGGGCACCGTCGTGACCTTGGCCGGCAATACGAATTCATGCAGGTTGCCGTCATGGGCAAAAGCGCCGGTGCCGATGGCCGTGATGTTGTCATATCGTTCGGCGCCATCGACTGTCAGACGCTCAATCGCGGAGAGGGAGAATGCATACTTGCCGATTTTTTTCACCGACTGCGGCAGGTTGACTGCGGTGAGTGCCGGAGTGTTGCTGAACGCATGATCACCGACTGCAGTGACATTATAGGTGATTCCTTCGTCAACAAACGATGAAGGCACATCGACCGAGCCGGAATATGCCGGCACTCCTTCAAAAGGAGCCGCAACAGCAACTGCCTTCGTGGAGAAATCTGTCAGCCGGTAACAGACCCCGTCGACCGTAAATTCAGTCTTGGCGTCATTTGGAATTGTGGCTGGTGCCGCCACAAACTCCTTCCATGAACTCGGAATCATATTGCGCGAAAAATTCCAGCCGTCCCAGCTGCCGTCCTGAAGCACACGTCCCGACGCGCCCCATCCAGAGTAACCGAAAGCACTCTCATAATCATCCTTCACCCAATAGCTCCAATAACTGAGATACCAGCCGGCGCCCCATAGATCATCCTCATCAAGTGCATGCCAGTCATCATAGTCATAATCCGATGAACCTCCTTTGTCAGGATCATAGCCCCGCGGATGGATGAAAAGACCGTCTTCCGATTCATAAATCTCGCCATCCTTTTCGTCCCAGAGCGCCACCTCGCCGTCATTATCAAGATCCCAGCCAAAACCATTGATGGTATAGCCTCCGTTCGGATCCATCGGTGAAGACACATTGGTGTATTGTATCAGACCATATAGACGCGGATTGGCAGCAATGACTTCACGGATCATGTCAATGCCTGTGGCGATTCCGTTCCAGCGATAGCCGAAGACGAGAGCGTTTTTTTCGCCTTCATCGTTCCATTGGATCACCAGTGCGGCCCGGTTATCACCTTCTCCCGCCCAGCTTTTGATCATGTCGAAAGTGAATTCGCCGTCTGGAGCCGGCATGTCATCCGGCTCATACTGGTCATAGAGCGGCATGACACCGACAGATGCAGGGCGCGGCATGAACTCGACTCCCTGCACTTTACGCGGCACCGAAGCGCCAAGGCCCATTGCCGAGACGAGCGACAATGCCGCGACAAAACAAGATAGACTGTATTTCATAAACAATCGGTTATTAATTATTTATTGATAATATCGGTTCAGGAGGGAGAGATGACGGTATGGCTATATGGAGATCCTGCGCGCGGCAGAGCTCAGTCGACGTTTCTCCAAGCCATCCGCAATATTGGTTAACACCAGTGTACACGCGCACAAAATCAATGCCTGGCAACATCACCCTGCGGCCAAGTGAATCTACCGCCCACGAAATGTCGAAACTATTCAGATCAGGAAAATCGTTGGGATGATTGTCGACATAGCCCCAGTCATAGGCATAGAGCACATAATAAGAGCCTGTGCCGCTCAGATCCACGGCATTAGGAGGCAGGCAGGTGCCAGCGAATGAAAGTTCGCCGGCTTCGACCCATTGCGGGAAATATTCCTGCCCGTGAAATGAGTTTTTAGGCATGAAAGACTCGACACCTTCGGAATCAGTCCATGGAATATAGTGCAGATCAGTTATAAAACCGCTGTTGTCAGGCACCGGATCCCGGGCTGGATCCGGCCGGCGATAAGTAATGCGATAGCCATGGCGCGTCTCCGGCATATAATATGCCGAACCGGCCAATTCATAAAACGGATCGTCGGGCAGACCGTTGCAGTTGGCGTCAAAACTCACACTCACCACTCCCGGCTCTGCCGACCCGCCCTTTCGGGAAGGATCCGTCAGTTCATAGAACGCATTGCCCCAGATCCTGAAGTCGCGCTCGCCCGGAGTGTTGACCACAGTGTGGTCGAATGCAAACGTGACATAGCCGCCAAAGCCGCCGAGAGAGATCATCACATCGTTTGTGCCGCTGATCGATTCCTCTGCCTTCCGGAGAATGTCGGCATAGGTATCGCCCGGCTCATATGGCGGCATTTCATTTACAAACTGACCGGGCGCCGGGCAATATTCGTGCACGCGGGCTATATATGGGCTGTATTCCACATCTTCATGCAACACATTGACCGTAAACTCAAAATGATATGGCGTCCGTGGATCAATAATATCAAAGCCAAGTCTGTATGATCCTTCGTCGGCAGTGAGGAATATATAATCGCGTGTCGATGCCACGGAATCGCCGTCGACACTCCAGCGATACTCCGCACCCGACAGGGCCGGACGCAGCGCAAGTTTCTGCATGCGATATATATAATACGTGTCGTCAATGCCGAGATTGACCATCGGCACATCGGCCGTACAGCCTGCTGTCAAAAGCAAAACCAGGTTTATGAAAGTTCGGACGAGCGTTTTCATTTCGACAGAAAGGTTATATGAGCGGGAATGTCACCGGTGCGCACACGCCACTTGCGGCGGCCTCCGGAGTCGAAGCAATAGAGCGTGCCTGAACTCACATAGTTCTTGGCATCGGTCACAAACACGTCGCCGTTTTCAGGATGCAGGGCAATTCCATAAGGAACAGTTATCTCCTTTTCTGTACCGTCGGTGATGAAACTTGTCGAAACCAGCTCTCGGGTGCGCACGTTTATGATTCCGTAGGAAATCGTGTTGGACGCAGTGAAGTTATTCCACTCCGTGGCATAGAAATATAGCGAATCACCGCGTATGGCCATGTTGGAACAAGCCACCGGAATGGTATCGACCACCTCCATCTGATTGAAGCCCTTGCGCTTGGCCAGGCAATACAAGCGCGACGGTCGGGTCTGATAGTCGCCGCGGGAACTCACCCACAACTGGTCATAACGATCTTTTTTTAGCCTGTGCAGGTTTATATCCACTTTTATCTGCTGCACCTGCTTGAAGTCGATCATCTGAATGACAGAGACAGTATTGTCATATGCCGGGGCACGATAGCCACCGGAATTGGCCACATACATATAATCATTCACAATCTCCATTTCCTCCGGCTGATAGCCGACGGTGACCTTGGCCGTGACGGCAAGTGAAAGGGTGTCGATCTGATACACGGCGCCCTTTGGCGCGGAAGGATCGATCAGCACCGGACCGACATAGGAGCTGACATATGCCTTGCCACGGTGAAAGCGGATATAGCGGCAATTGGGAATGTCGATCTGACCGAGTCGCACGCCGCTGCGCGCATCCATGACTTCGACCTTGTGCGAACAGTTCACCACGACATAGAGTTTTGAGCCATAAATACCGATGTCATTGCCCACGTCGCCAAGCTCCTTGATCACCGAGGGATTGCGTTCGGCATAAAAATTGCGGGCATACAGACCTGTCATATAGTCAAAATAGTCAAGGGTACATTTATTGGATCCCATATTGCCCTCGTTGACCAGATAGAAACCCCTTATGGATGATGAAGGATCGGGGCGCTCCGGAATGATGTCATACTCCGTGGGCACCACAAGTTCGTCTTCACGACAACTTGTGGCGACCATCAGGAGTGACAGAACAAAAAATAATAT
The DNA here is from genome assembly GCA_947177135.1 of uncultured Porphyromonadaceae bacterium. GTDB lineage: Bacteria > Bacteroidota > Bacteroidia > Bacteroidales > Muribaculaceae > UBA3263. Next base: position 28,227 of record CAMWTI010000016.1, read on the forward strand.
GAGTGATTTTCGTAGCATTTCTTTATATCTCCACTGTGACAGTTGCACGATAGTTGCGCTTCGGCATCGGATAATTGAGAATAACGTCGTAATCCTGACTGAGGAGATTGTTGACTTCGAGCAGACATCTCATCTTCACACGGCCGACAGAAAAATCATAACCTGCGGATAGGTCGCTTGTGTACCACGGTTGAGTATAGTTATAGCGTATGTTTTCCTGCTGATTATACCTTTCGCCGACATATATGAAGCTGTAATTCACATTTATGCCGCGCCATGACGCATTAACGACCGCCGATCCGGAATGAAGCGGTATATATGGTATCTGGTCGCGATAATAATTATCGGCCGGATCCGTCACGTCGATGGCGCGCTGAAAGGTGTATTGCACACGTCCGGTAAGCGTCAGATCTCCTACCGGACAAAGCGACAACAGGGCGCTCACGTCAACCCCACGTATATCCACCAGACCGAGATTGAGCATTGTCCATCGGAACTGCTGGCCTTTGGGATAGGCCACAATTTTGTCTTTCACCCTATTATAATATGCGTCGACACTGATTCTTGCTGCATTAAGCAATGCTCCGCACCGTCCGGAATGATCATAGAGCAGACCGACATTATATTGCGTGACGCGCTCGGGATTCAGCTGTGAGTTACCCATGTCGGCATAATACAAATCATTGAATGTAGGCATACGGAAAGAGCGCTTCACGAAAGCGCGCACCGACCAGTCGGCATTGCGCAGAGGATTGCATGAAAGATAGACCGCGGGGGTCAGCACCTGCTTGTCGGACGGAGCCTTCTGCCCGCGCAACACGTCATGGACAAACGAGCCCATCACGCTGGCCTGAGCCTTGAAGCGGCTGAATGCGAGCGCTGTTGCCACTGAGGCCATATGGGTGAAGCGATCGGGACGCGCGAAGGCATAGACATCGGCATCAAGAGCATTCCACTGAAAATCATAGGCAGAGGAAATCCGCCAGACCGGAAGGATTTCATATTCCCCGGCCACCGACAGATACGTCTCGCGCTGACGATAGAGATTGTCGATCTTCACCTGTTTGTCATCGTTGTTGACATAATGCGTGCGATAAAACGCATATTTCACATTGGCCAGAGCGCTGAAACGCCCCCATGTGTTGTTGAAACCGCCCTGGGCAAAGGAGTTGGTGTCCCAGATTCGCTCGCCGCGCCGCCACACATTGTTGACAATCGCTCCCGGCACCCCGCGCTCACTGTTGTAATTATAGACCTTTGCATGCCATTGACCTGACGGAAGAGCACCGTTCAGATTGCACTCAAGCCTTGTCGCGTTGATGTCGCCGTTCTGTCGCACGGCCGTGGTGTCATATGCCAGCTCTCCGGCCGGATTTACGCGCCGGTAGCGAAATTTATATTTCCCGCTTGAACTGACCCACTCGGCACTGAGCGAAGCGCTGACCCGCTCGCTCAGTTTCAATTCCACCAGCGCCGACGGATTCAGCAGATCAAATGACCCGGATCTCACTGTCATACGCGCATGAAACGTCTCGCCGCATGCAAATTTCGGCATACGGGTACGCATATAAATAGTCCCTGCAGTGCCGAAATCACGCGCCGGTTGCAGAATTTCGCTCTTCTGTCCGTTATACAGAGAAATCGACTCGATATTGTCAAGCGAGAACTGCCCCAGATCCACCTGCCCGTTCTGGGCATTCCCAAGCTCCACTCCGTCATAAACAACTCCGGTGTGATTGGTGCCCATCGACCGGATATTGACAGTCTTTATACCGCCGACCCCGCCGTAATCCTTGATCTGCACTCCGGCAAAATAGCGCAGGGCGTCGGCCACACTCTGGCTGTTGAGCCCGCGCAACTGCTCGCCGTCAAGGCGCTGCGAGGGTATGACTTCTGCCTGACGACGGCGTGCGGTCACCTCCACATTCTCCAGTCTGTGGGCCAGAGAGACCGAATCGGTCGCTTCCAAAGACTGTGCCACCACTGGCGGTGAGACCACCGGCAGCAACCATAAAATATGTCGGAATATACTGAGCATATTAAAATTGATGTCAACAAAAAAATTCCCCGACAGCAAATTGCTGCGGGGAATAATGATTAACGTCAATCGTAAATGCGACGAGTCATCGGCCGCCACTCAGTCGGCGACCCATGTGCAAGTCAGAACGATCGCGTGCCCATAGTCCCGTAGGCGGTTGCGTGTCGGCGTCACAGGCAGGTATTCTGACTTGTTCCTCTCTTTCAGCGCCTTCTCAAGCCTCTTCGCGGCTCAATGACATAGATGCGTCGGAGTGTCTGCGGAACTCACAGCAGCGGGTACTGTTCCGGTCTTGCACCGGATTCCCTTTTACGCGCTCCCGAAGGAACGACCTTTGACGCCGCAAATTTACGCATTTCCAACCACTCCACAAAACCTTTCTCAAAAAAACTCAACACCACCCGGCATCATCTCCGTATCCGGGGTGGCCACAACTATTGTTTAATGATTCTTGTTATGATTTTACAGTAACTTCTCTGATTATTTGATAATAAAGACCGGAATACCGGTGTCTGATATGCCGTTGATGACGGCGCGCTTTGACTGACAGTCGACAGACTCGACTTTATCGGTGATCGGAGTCCAGACTGCTGTATTGACCGTGCCGTCAATGGTTTCGCGATATTGGGAATACGGACGATAGGTTGCAGGCTTGTTCTGGTAGCCAAGCGGCTGTTTGACGCGAAGGAATAATTCCTGATCGATCGTTTTAAGCTCTTTGCCGGTATTTGTAGTTATGACCAACGCGCCACCGCCATGAGCAGCGGAATTGCTGATAAGCATCGCTGTAGATGGTCGAAAATAATCGATTTTCTTGACTATATGAAACGGATATGCGCTTTCAAGGTCATTCAGATTCAAACTTCCGCCTCCTGAAGATCTAATGCTAAGAGAAAAAGGCGTCCATACTGACCCATCCACCCAGGCTTCAACATTAGTCGTATTGTATATTGATGAAGAACTGACAGGTAACACCACATTATCAACGACTTTTAGTCCTGGGATGTTTCGGATCGCCTGTTCATAGCTGGTGATGGAGTGCTCCTCGAAATAGTCCGAGTCAACTGATTTCACACCAAGGGCCTGAAACATGGCGGCATGCATCTCTTCTTCTGACTTTGCCGCCGTGACTGTGA
>CAMWTI010000017.1 GCA_947177135.1 uncultured Porphyromonadaceae bacterium
TCAGGACTTCGGGGAGGATGGATCTGAGTAGTTGGTCTGGTTTCATTTTGCAAAGATAACACTATGCTCCGACATTACCTCCGCCCACCGGAAAAATCCGCTGACCCGCGCTTTGGCTGCTTGTTGAACCGGTAGTAGATATGGAAGAGGAGGTAGGAGGGGATGACGTTGCTGACGGTTTCGGTGCGGGCCTGGGCGTTGACAGTATAGGTCACGTTGTTGAGCTGGCGCAGCAAGTCGTAGGCGTCGAGGGCAAACACCAGCGAGCCCTTGAGGATGGACTTGCTGACGCGGGCGTTCCAGACCAGGTCGGTGGTGTTGAGCGCCGCGTCGGAGTAGCCCCGGCGGGTGTAGAGGTTCAGGTCGGTAGATATGCTCCAGTTCCGGGGGAGATTGCACACTCCGCTCACGCCATATTTCATGTTCCAGGCCGAGAAGTCGCTGAACCCGCTGTCGCGGCCTGTATAGTCATTCCAGTTGGCATCGGCAAATGCGCTTACGCGGTGCTTGCCGATCTTCCAGTTCAATTTCAGGCTCTCGCTCAGTCCGACGGTGTTGACGCGCCGTGTTGGGGGCGCCACTGAGAAGTCGGGCACTGCTTCGGTGGTAGTGCCGACCATGTCGACGCTGCGGCGATAGCTGGCAGAGGTTTTGGTCGTGAAGTCAAACGCCTTCCTGTGGCCGAAGTTGAGGAAGAATTCATAGCTGCCCGAGGCTGAGGCGTTGCCGTCGACGTTGTATGGTCTGACGGTGCGCGAGCCGGTCAGAGTGTTGTAGTAGAATCCGCGGGCAATCTGGTTGGAGAAGAGGTGTCCGTTGAGCGCCACGGTGTGTTTGTGGCTTGTCGTCTGATTCGAGAAGTCGAGCATGGCCGAGTGGTGATAGGGATTGCGCAGCGATGGATTGCCGGTCACGATGTTGAGCGGGTCGGTGTCGTCCGTCACGTTGATCAGGTCTTTCATCGGGGCAAACGTGCCCTGGCCTCGCAGCGTCAGCCCCAGAACATTAATATAGCCTCGGCCGGGGAGAGTAAGTATGGTGGCGTGGACGAAATAGTCCACCGCGGCCGATGTGCGGTCAATGCGTATCGGGGCAAAAGTCGGGCGGCTGTACTGATAGTCGCGGTCGGCCACAGTCAGCCCCATGCGCCCGGCCACCGAGAATCCGACTCCGCCTTTTGTCTGCTTGGTGAGCATGATCACCGAGTTGTGGCGGAATTCCACTTCGACGGTATGGCGGTTGTCGGCAAGGTGGCTCTCATAGCTCTGCGCCGGATCGATGGTGGACTGATATTGCGACTCCGACGGCAGAATGCCGATTCCCGCCTCGGCGGCGTCAAAGTCCTTGGCGCGGTCGAGATAGTAGAGCGACGATGTGCGGGTCTGCTCATGGCGTGTGAATTCATATCTGACAGGCAGCGTTGAGTTCTTCCATTTGAAATATTGCGTGAACTTGGCGCCGGCGCCATATTTCCGGTCGTGGTTCGGGCGACTTTTGAAATATTGGTAGCGCAGTACTCCCTGCGGATTTTGTCCATAGTCTATGCTATAGCGGTTGAAGCGGTCGCTCCAGTTCCGGCCGAAATCGGCCGACGCCGATAGCTGCAGCGAATTTTTCTGTCCGGTCGACTTTGTGCGGATGGTGCTCCGGGCCTTCACTCCGCCGTCGAGGCTCTCGCCGTCGGTGAGCCACTTGGCCAGGCGCCTGTTGAGCATGATTTCCGTGAGCCCGTCGGCGCCCTCATAAATGCTCCTGATGCGGTCGCGGCTGATCTCGGCCACCTCGTCATTAAACGTGGCGTCGGTCGAATTGCCGGCGTTGTGGCGCTTTACGTATTTCACCGACGGGTCCACATAGAGATTGGCCCGCTTGCCGAGCTTGAAGAATGCCGAATGCTTAGAGCTGACGGTGAGCGACTCGGCGTTGTCGTCGTTCCAGGCATAGCGGTAGGTGTCGCCGCTGCCCAGAAAGTTTGTCTGCCGGGTGCGCGTGCGCGAGTCTTCAGTCATGTGCTCCACGTCGGCGCTTCCTTTCAGCTCCCACTTCGAGGCATGGCCCTGGGCGTGATAGATCAGCCCGCCATGCTGGCGAGTGGCCACTCCGTCGCCCATCCGCTCGCGGTTCCACGAGCCGTCTTTCTCGCCGGGCTTGCCGGCGTCGGCCAGATTGTTGGCTCCGGCATAGGCCGTGACCGACACATTGTCGGAAAACCACATGGCAAACAGCTTGGCCAGATAGCGCTCGCGGGTGCCGGCGCCGAGGTCGGCATTGAGCAGCCATCCCATCGAGTACTGGCGCCGGAGTCTCACGTCCATCACGTATTTAGTGTCGCCCGGCACCTTCATGTCCATCAGCTCCGAATCGCGTCCGGTCTTGTCATAGACTGATATGTTCTTGACCGTGTAGTATGGCAGGTTCTCCAGCATCAGCTTGCGGTTGCCGTTAAACAGGTCCTTGCCGTTGAGCAACAGATTGTCCACCCTGCGGCCGTTGCAATAGATCACGCCGTCGGAGTGCATCTCCACTCCTGGCAGCTGCTCCAGCAGGGCGTCGAGCGTCGATCCTTCGGCCAGCACAAAGGCGTCGGCGTTGTAGACCAGCGTGTCGCCTTTGTGATAAAACATGATCCTCGATGGCTTCACCACCAGTTCGTCCAGATTCACGCTTTTGCGCGGTTTGCGCATCATTGCCGTCGGCAGCGTGAGGCGCTCCGTGTCATAGTGCTCATCACCAAGCTCAAACTCCATCCACTCAGGCCCGTAGGCGGGATCGTTCACCGCTGTGTTCACACTGCCGCCGAGCGCGTCGCGCTGCTCCTCGTATTTACGAGCAGTGAATTTGGCCAGATATTTACCTTCGACACACTTCATCTGGGCCTCGGCAAATCGGCGGCCGTCGTCGCTTCCCCATTGTGAGGTGCGGGCCACGAAGGTGGTGTCTTCCGCGCGATATATGTCCATATTAAAACTCTGTAGCTCCCTTTCGCTCATGCCGTCAACAGCATACCCCCGGATCTTTATGTCAGAAGCCAGTTGCACCTCTATTGTATTTGGCCATAGTATCTCCGGCAGTCGATCGAACATCCAGGAAGTACCAATCAGGCTATCAGGGACATCACAGAGATCAAGCGTTACGTAAACCGGTCTATATTTGTCATCTCTTCCATAGCACAACATGCAATTGGCATTCTGGCGAGGGTGATTCTCGTCAACATAATAAGTGATGAAATTCTCATCGTTTTCGTTGTTCGGATCGTAATCATCCCAATAAACCAATCCAATTTGTTTCCGCGGAATTATCTGTTTAATAAGTTTTTGAGGGTATATTTTGAACTGATATTCATATCCATAGCGAAGTTTTATCATGCAAAGTTTTTGACTTGCTGATACTTTGGCCGAGACGCCTCCTGAATCATAAAGATTCACTGGACTTATCATCGCGCTGTCTACTTCTATTTGTCGAGGAGAAATAATCGTGATGTCCAAACTTTCAAATCCGGTATTATTTTGACCGTCTACAATTGGAAAGGTAACATATACCTCATCGTTTTTCTGCGGGCTTATGCCCCATGCGCTCGTTGCCGAACAAGCGACCCACAACGTTATCGCAATAATAGCAATAAATTTATATGAACTTTTTATGATCATAAGGTGTTATATGAATGTATTAATTTTCTAAAAGAAATCAGATATGTCAGCGACTAAAGAGATGATGCAAATATATAACATTTAATTCGTGATTACAAATTTTTTCAAAAAATCATAAAATATTTTTGGTCAATCGTCGTTAATTATGGCGATAATGATGGCTGGTGGGGCTGTGTGCTGAGCAAAAGGTGATCCGTTGGTGTTTTTCTCTATGGAAAGCACCATAATTTATACATTAATTCGAGATAAGATTTGAGCCATCTTGATGGTGCTTTGTGGTCGGGTGGAAGAAAAAGTGAGTTGTGAGTTGGGGGTGAATTTGAGTTTTTTGGACTGGCGGAGACGGAATCTCGCTTTTTTTTCTTACATTTGTGGGGTTAAACCAATCACTCCAGTCTGAGAGAATGAAACCATATCTGAAATACATTGTCGGAGCCATGCTTTTTGCGGCGTTTTTTTGCTGCTATTATTTTGTGGCCCCGCATATTCTGTACTTTCAGGAGCAGCATCATCTGTTTCTGTGGTCGGCCGATTACTGGCGTAATATGGCGCATCTGCGCGGTCCGCTGTATCCGCTGATGGCGTTTGTTGTCCAGTTCTGTTACTATCCGGCGCTCGGCGCGGCGGTGTGGTCGTTGCTGTTGGTTCTGGTTTACTTCATGCTGCAGAGTGTGGTCTATCGTCTCAGCGGTTATCGGGATCTGTTTCAGATCACCACGCTGGTTCCGGTCTATCTTTGTTCCTCGATGCTGACAATCGACGCCTATCCGATGGAGCCTGTGAGATGGTTTGTGTGGATTTTTGCCATATGGGCGCTCGCCATGATTTTCGGAGGCCGCCGGTTGCCGTGGGTCAGACGCCGCATGGAGAGCCGGGAGCCGGGGCGCCGCTGTTGGGCATGGCTGTCGCCGCTGCTGGCCGTTGTCTGTCTGGGCGCAGGTTATCAGGCGTTTGTCAAGGAGCGGGTGGCAGGGCCTATTCATGAAGCAGAACGCACCATGATTGAAACTGAGCAGTCGGTTCGTGCGCGCCGCTGGGCTGATGTGCTCGAGCGGACCGACGCATGGGCCGCCACCGGTCACAAGAATCATCTGATGAGCTACTTCCGCGCTCTGGCGCTTTATCATACAGGCGGTCTGTTTGATCATCTGCTTGATTATCCGCAGACTTTCGGCATACGCTCGCTTTTCTTTCCGTGGCGCGGAGACAAGAATCAGGCGGAATACGGTCATTATGTTTATCAGGATCTGGGCCACATCAACGAGGCACACCGATGGGTGTTTGAGGCGATGGTGGGCTGGGGCGAGACTGCGCCTCTGCTCAATTATATGGTCGAATACAATATAGCCATGGGGCGCCCGGTTGTGGCCGACAAATTTCTGTGTAAGCTTGAGCAGAGCACTTTCTATGGCCGGCGCGCGGAGTTTCTGCGCGGGTGTCTGGCCGATGGCAAGGTGCCGGGTCTGCGTTATGCCATGGAGGGTGTCAGTCCCGATCCGGTGAGGTGGAACAACGTCATCAACATCGGCGGCGAAACCAAATTCATCTTGCTCAAAGATCCGGAAAATGAGATGGCGCGGCAATATCTGCTGATGTCCATGCTGCTTGTGGGCAACGGCGATGCCGCTGTCAGGACGCTGATCGAGCATTATCCTGTGGCTGAAAACCGGGTGTTGCCCCGTCTGGTCCAGGAGGCTCTGGTCATGTATCGTATGTCAATGGGCATGGATGCCATAAACTCGCTTGGCTATGAAATCTCGCCCGAGGTCGAGAATCGGTTCCGTGAATATATGGTCGAGAACGCCAAGGGAGCCAATGCCCGCTTCAATATCGGCCAGCGACGCTCATACTGGTACTATGTGCAGCATATACTTCCACGCGTGAATCATGACTTCTCGCGCAAACAAGCCCAGAGTCAATCATGAACAAATTCTTCTCATATATCGTGGCCATTCTGGCGGCAGTTGCTGCCGCGGCCTGCGGCCCCAAATCGGTTAGCCCTGACGTGATGTCGCCGGAAGCTCCGGCCATGAATCCGGACTATGCCGGAGTGACTTTCCCGCCGAATATCGCCGCGCCGTCGTTTAATATCGAGCCGGATTTTGCTGCGGCGGAGTTTCAGACCGAAGTGGGCCGGTGTGGCCAGACGCCGGAAATCATTGTCAGGTCATCGGAGCCTGCAGTGGAACTGCCGCTGAAAAAATGGCGCGGACTTCTTGGCAGGAGTGTGGGCGATTCCATCTATTTCAGAATTACGGTCCGTGACGCGGGTTCAGGCAAATGGATCGGCGCGCCCGATGTGGTGTGTCCGGTGTCGGAGCATGAGATCGACGGTTATCTGGTTTACCGACAGCTCTATCCCGGCTATGAACTGTGGAGCGAGATGGGCATATATCAGCGCTCGCTCGAGAACTATGACGTCACCCCCATTCTTGAAAACAAGGATTTGAACAATCAGTGTATCAATTGCCATAATTTTTCGGCCAACGATCCGTCGCGCGGCATGATGGCTCACGTGCGCGGACCGCAGGGCGGCACGCTGGTGAGCAAAGAGGGGCGGGTGGAGAAGATCAGTTCACGCATGGAGGGCCTGGACCATGGCGCCACATATCCGTCGTGGAGCCGCGACGGCCGCTATATCGCCTTTTCGGCCAACAACGTGATCCAGGTGTTTCACACCGCAGGCACAAAGCCTATCGAAGTGGTGGACATGGGGGCCGATCTGATTGTCTATGACACTGAAACGCACAAGGCATATACCGACGCGACTATCTCCGGACAGCATCATCTGGAGACCTTTCCACACTGGACGCCTGACGGTTCGCGCATATATTTCTGTCGGGCAGCCGGCATGACCGATACCACGCGTTTCGACACCGTGCGCTATGATCTGTATCGTGTCGATTTCGACCGTCAGACTGGTCGTTTTTTCAATCTCCAGCCTGTTTATGAAGCGTCGGCCGACAGTATGTCCGTATCCTTTCCGCGCGTCAGCCCCGACGGCCGATGGCTCATGTTCACCCGCTCGCGCTATGGCAATTTCTCGATCTGGCATCCCGAAGCCCAGCTGTGTCTGCTTGACTTGCGCGACGGCACCATCCGCGAGATGGACGAAGTCAACTCTGACAACATAGAAAGCTATCATAGTTGGTCGAGCGACGGCAATTGGTTCGTTTTCTCATCCAAACGCCTTGACGGCCTGACCGCCCGTCCGTTCATCGCCTCTTTCGATTCTGCCACAGGACTGGCAGGCCGGCCCTTTGCCATGCCTCAGGAAAGCGCCGGATTCTATCGCCTTCAGACCAAGACCTATAATATCCCGGAGCTGACAGTGGCGCCCGTCACCAATCAGGACGCGTTGTTTGATGGCGTTGTCGGGCAGCCGGCAAAGTCGGTAATGCTGATCAGAAATCATTAATCCATCGCTCAGACTGCATTGCGTACACTCAGAGACACGGCCTTTTCCGATCTGATGCAGCAGCGCATCTACAATGTGTTGCTCATCGCATCTCCATATGATGCTTTCATCATGGAGGAAGACGGCCGTGTGGAGGATCAGCTGTATCTGGAATATGTTTCACTCAATCTCAGTCTGCCTCCCCGCGTGACCCGGGTCAGTGACACCGCCGAGGCCCTTGAGATGATGCAAACCCGACTGTTTGACCTGATCATAGCCATGCCAGGTCCGGATCTGGCCGACATGTTCTCCGGCACACGTCAGATTCGGGAACGCAGCCCGATGACTCCGATCGTGGTGCTCACCCCGTTCAGCAAGGAAGTGAGCCGCCGTCTGGCCCGCGAGGATCTGTCGGCCGTTGACTATGTGTTTTCATGGCTTGGCAATGTCGATTTGCTGTTGGCGATCATCAAACTGCTTGAGGACAAGATGAATGCAGATGCCGACATCAATGGAGTCGGAGTTCAGGCAATTATGCTTGTGGAGGACTCAGTTAGATTCTACTCGTCAGTGCTCCCTCATCTATATAAATATCTGCTGAACCAGAGCCGCAACTTCTCGACCGAAGCACTCAACGAGCATGAGAAGATGCTCCGCATGCGCGGACGCCCGAAAGTGATTCTGGCGCGTGACTATGAGGAGGCGACAGCGCTCTATCAGACTTATGGCAGGAATATGCTCGGTGTCATCACCGACGTGTCGTTCATGCGCGCCGGAGAGAAGGATCCGGAAGCCGGTCTGCGTCTGTCGCGCTATCTGCGTCAGCAGGATCCCTATCTGCCGATCATCGTGGAGTCGAGCGAGGTGGCCAACGCCTCTAAAGTGGTCGATTTTCAGGGCACATTTCTCGACAAGAACTCCAAGAAACTGCCGGTCGATCTCGGCAAGGCCATCACGGCCAACTTCGGATTCGGCGACTTTATCATACGCGATCCGGAATCCGACAGGGAGATCATGCGCATCAGCTCACTCAAGGATCTGCAATATAAAATGATGCAGATTCCTGACAAGGCCCTGTTCAGACACACCCAGCGCAACGACATCAGCCGCTGGCTGTATTCACGCGCCATTTTTCCGATCGCCGAGGTGATCAAGCATCACCACACGCGCTCGATCGCCGACATTCCCTCGGCCCGCCTGCTGTTTCTGGATGCGATCGTCAAATATCGCCGGATGAAAAACCGCGGAGTCGTGGCCGAGTTCAGGAAAGACCGTTTTGACCGCTACAGCAACTTTGCCCGCATCGGCGAAGGCTCGCTTGGCGGCAAGGGCCGCGGCCTGGCTTTCATAGACCAGATAATCAAGAAATATCCGGAATTCGACAGTGTTGACGGTACGGCCGTCAACGTGACGATTCCGCGCACAGTGGTGCTCTGCACCGACATTTTCGATCGCTTCATGGCCGATAACGAACTCTATCCGCTAGCACTGTCGTCGGTGCCCGACGAGGAGATTCACCGTGCGTTCATGCGGGCCAGTCTTCCGGAGGATCTGCGCGATGATCTGATGGCGCTGCTTGACGTGGTGGACAAACCGCTTGCGGTGCGTTCGTCGTCGTTGCTTGAAGATAGTCATTATCAGCCGTTTGCTGGAGTCTATGCTACGTATATGATTCCGCTTCCCGACTCCCGCGACGAGGCGCTGCGGCTGCTCTGTGATGCTGTCAAGAGTGTCTACGCGTCGGTGTTTTATGCCGATTCCAAAGCCTATATGACCGCTACGTCTAATGTGATCGACCAGGAAAAAATGGCGGTCATCATTCAGGAAGTCGCAGGCATGAAGCACTCTGGCGGATTGTATTTCCCGTCATTTTCCGGAGTGGGACGTTCGCTCAACTATTATCCGCTGGCTGACGAAGATGCTTCCGACGGAGTGGCCCAGGTGGCTGTCGGACTGGGTAAAACGATTGTCGACGGCGGTGTGTCTCTGCGTTTTTCGCCGAAGCATCCCGGCCATGTGCTTCAGACGTCGACCACTGAAATGGCATTGCGTGACACGCAGACCCGAATGCTCGCACTGCAGTTGCCCGACGCCGATGCGGCCGACAGTATGCCGGAGTTCACAGCCGATGACTGCGTCAACCTTCGTTCGCTCCGCGTTCAGGACGTGGCGCTGACCGGTGCTCTGCGTCTGATGGTGTCGACATATGATCTCAGGGAGGGTGTGATGCGTGACGTTGACTCCGGACCCGGGCGCAAGGTAGTGACGTTTGCCAATATGCTGAATCACGGATCTTTTCCGCTGGCACAGGCGATCGGGCATATGCTTTCGGCCGGCCAGAACGAAATGTGTCGTCCGGTTGAGATTGAATTTGCAGGAGTGGTCAACGGACCTAACTCAGGCAATATATATTGGCTCCAGATACGCCCCATTGTCGATAAAAAAGAGATGGGCGACGATGCTGTGTTGTCGTTGCCCGACCGGGATCTGCTGCTGCGCAGCGACACCGCGCTCGGTAATGGAAATGTGGAGGGTGTGCGCACCGTGGTCTATGTGCGCCCGGATGCGTTCGACTCTCTGTCGACACCTGACATTGCCGCCGAGATAGAGCGTATCAACCGCGGGTTTCTCGACCGCGACGAGCAATATCTGCTTATCGGTCCCGGTCGATGGGGGTCGTCGGATCCGGCTCTTGGAGTGCCGGTGAAATGGCCTCATATATCGGCGGCGAGGCTTATCGTGGAAATGTCGCTTCCCGGTTACCGGATCGAACCGAGTCAGGGAACGCACTTCTTTCAGAATCTGACATCGATAGGAGTGGGTTATTTCACGATCGATTGCCATGCGCCGGATTCATGTTCGATATGCGACATAGACTGGCTTGACCGCCAGCCTGCGGTCTATGAGAGCCGACATGTGAGGGTGGTCGCCTTTGCTGATCCGATCCCGATCAGCATCAACGGCCGCAAAGGCATGGGAGCGGCTGCAAAACCGGTTCCGCCCGAATCAATAAAAACAATGTCAATATCATAATCCCCCCTAAATACGCCATGGGAATTCAAACATTTTTTAAACGGGCCTTCGGGTTTTCTGTCGAGGAACTTGACGAGGACGGAAACATTAACATCAACAGCGTCGATTCGCAAATGATCCCCACGCTGTGTCCGGTGGCCGACGCACCGGCTCCTGCCGTCACGTCGCAGCCTTTGGGCGGTCCGCTGCCTGACGACATGCCGGTCGAGATCATCGACGGCATCCTGGCAGTGGTCAATGAATCGCTGCCATCGCTGGTGCGTGATTGTCTTGACCGTGACGCCCAGCGCATGAGGCTTTATCAGGCCATGGGCGAGTCGTTTAAAAAATACGTCGGCCGACTGGCCTCCGCCGCCGGAGACGAAGCCCGCAACGCTGTCAATGCCGATCGGGCCAGGCTGAAGGAGGAAATCGAGAAGATGGCGGCCGAGCGGAAGCAGATTGAACAGAAACGTGACGAGCAGCGGGAGCAGATTCTCAGCGAACAGCGCCAGCGCCGCGCGCTGACCGAGCGCCTGCGCGATATGGAGGCCAAGATGAATACCTTTGACGCCGAGCGCGAGCAGTATCAGCTCGAGGTGCAGTCGCTGGTGAACAAACTGCGGGTGGCCGATGTGCGCGAAAGTGACGAAGCTGAACTGCGGGCCGAGATTGAGCGGCTGGGGGCCGAGGTCAGGTCGCTTGCCCAGGATAATGCCAGACTGAAAGACGACGTCGAGAGCAAAGATCGCGAAATCAATGAATTGTCGGCCCGGATCAACGAAATGGAGTCGGCCGCTGTGCTTGACGCGGCGATCGAACGCCGCAACGAGATGCTCGGAGTGGTTCCTCCCGTTTCGGATGAGTCGGAATCGGCGGCCGGAACTGATAATGAGCTGGCGCCATCCAGGCCGAAACGTCGCCGCGGCCGTCCGCGCAAGGACACCGTAGCAGCCGCCGAAAGCGACACCGACATTGACTGGCTTCTGCCCGGGGGAGCGCCGGCATCAGCCGGAGCCGGAGCGGATTCCGATTTCGGATATCAGCCGCCGCAACGGACTTTGTTCCATGAAGATGATAATCAACCTACATTGTTTTAGAGCTTGTTTAATAATGAAACGATCAGCAATTATATCGGCCGCGCTGCTTGTCGCAACGGCTATCTATGCCTCTCCATCAACGTTCTGTGGCGTCGACATTGACGAGCTGGCCGGCTATGTCTATCCGAACAACGGAGCCGCCTCCGCCTCGCTGAGCTTCATGCCCGACGGGCTGAGTTATGTGAGCCTTTCGGACGGCGGCAAGAAGCTTGACCGCTATGATGTGGCCTCCGGAAAATTCATCGAGACGCTCTTTGACGTCAGCGCCACCCGCGGCGACCGCAAGCTTGACGCGATAGAAGGCTATCAGCTGAGCCACGACGGGGCGAAGATGCTTGTATGGATCAATCGCGAGCAGATCTATCGCCGCTCTTTTCGCGCCGAATATTTTGTCTATGATTTCCGGCGCCGCACTCTCAAGCCGCTGTCGGTGACAAATTCCCGCCAGCAGGCGCCTGTGATGTCGCCCGACGGCCGCATGGTGGCATACATGGGCCAGGACAACAACATCTACATCTCGATGCTCGACTATGGCACCGAAGCCAAGGCTACTGCGGACGGAAAGGTGAACGAGATAATCAACGGTGTGCCTGACTGGGTATATGAAGAGGAATTTACGACCAGTTGCTCAATGGTCTGGGCACCGGACAATTCAGCTCTGTCGTATATAAAATACAACGAAGCGGATGTGCCGGCTTTCACCATGGAACTCTATGAAGGTGCCTGTGATCCGAACCCTGCCTATGCGCTTTATCCCGGACAGTTCACCTATAAATATCCGGTGGCAGGCGAGAAAAACTCTGTGGTCAGCATCCACACCTATGATATAGAAACCCGCAAGACCAAGGATGTGGCATTCACCCACGCCTCGATCGAATACATTCCGCGCATTCAATATGGTCCGACTGCCGACGTGCTTGTTGCTGCGACGCTGAACCGCGACCAGAACCGGCTGGAGATATATAGCGTCAACCCGAAGAGCACGCTTTTCAAGAGCATCTATGTCGATACGTCGAAAGCCTGGATCAAGCCTCAATGTTATGAAGAGATCACTTTTGAGGATGACGCCATGGTGATTTTCAGCGATCGGACCGGCTTCAGCCATCTCTATCGGGTGAGCTACTCCGGCCAGGATCTCGGGCCAATCACTTCGGGAGACTATGACGTGACGGCCTATTATGGCGCTGCCTCCGACGGTTCTTTCTATTTCCAGTCTGCCAAAAACGGCCCGTTGAACCGTGTGATCACACGTGTTGACAGGAAAAAAGGACGCAGTGCCGATGTAACTCCCGCTATGGGATGGGCTTCGGCCGTGTTCGCTCCGGCAATGAACAATTATGTGCTCAACTTCTCCGATGCTGACACCCCCCCGGTGTTTACCCTGCGCAACTCAAAAGACAAGGACGTGCGTGTGCTGGAGGACAATGCCGCCTATGCCGCCCGCTTTTCCGGAGTGCCGCGCAAGGAATTCTTCACTGTCGAGAGCGGCGGCTATGAGCTGAATGGCTGGATGATAAAGCCTGCCGGATTCAATGCCTCGCGCAAGTATCCGGTCATAGTCTATCAATACAGCGGTCCGGGATCGCAGGAGGTGACAAATCGATGGAGCATGGACTGGCAGCGCTATTTCGCCATGCAGGGTTATGTAATCGCTTGTGTGGACGGACGTGGCACCGGCGCGCGCGGACGAGAGTTCGAGCAGTGTGTCTATAAGCGTCTGGGGCATTTCGAGACCATTGACCAGCTCGCGCTGGTGAGCCATCTCAAGTCGCTGCCATGGGTCAACGCCAACGCCATCGGCATACACGGTTGGAGTTATGGCGGATATGAGACACTGATGGCCGCGTCGGCCGAGCATGCGGGATATGCCGCTGCAGTGGCGGTGGCCGCTGTCACGTCATGGCGCTACTATGACACGATCTATGCCGAAAGATTCATGTCGACGCCGCGTCAGAATCCTTCGGGCTATGAAACGTCGGCGCCTCTGACCCGGGTGGATGCCCTCGGGTGTCCGCTGCTGCTGATGACAGGCACAGCCGACGACAATGTCCACATGAGCAACACGCTGGAATACGTCAGCCGCCTCCAGCAAGCCGGCCGATGGGCCGATATGCTCCTGTTTCCAAACATGAATCACTCCATCAACGGGTGCAATGCCCGCGCAGTAGTCTATGCGCGGATGCTGGCCTTCTTTAATTCAAAACTGCTCTGAACACTCTGAATACAATATATCTGACCGGGCCGACGGCAAGCGGCAAAACGCGCCGTGCCGTCGAGCTGGCCCGCGCCGTGGGCGGTGAGATTGTCAGTGCCGACTCGCGGCAGGTGTACTGTGGCATGGATCTCGGAACCGGCAAGGATCTGGGCGAGTACGGCGAGATTCCCGTGCACATGATAGATGTATGTCCTGCCGGGTCGAAATACAATCTGTTCGGCTACTTGCGCGACGCAAGGGCTGCGATTGACGGCATACGCAGCCGCGGACGGCGTCCTGTTGTCTGTGGTGGCACCGGACTGTATGTCGAATCTCTGATCAACGGCATCGAATTGCCTCAGGTGCCTGAGAATCACGCGCTGCGCCAGAGCTTGCGCGGCAGGACGCTTGAGGAGCTGACAGGCATTCTGGCCGGAATGAAGACGCTCCACAATGTCACCGACGTGGACTCGCCGGCCAGGGCCATACGCGCCATCGAGATCCAGACCTATTATCTGGAGCATCCGGAGGCTGCCACCTGCACGGTGCCCCATCCCGATGTGAACGCCCGGATCATCGGAGTGGCCATCGGACGTGACGAGCGGCGCGCGCGCATCTCCGTCCGCCTTCGCGCACGTCTTGACGAGGGAATGGTCGGCGAGGTCGAGAGGCTGCTCGCTTCGGGCATCGCCCCCGACGATCTGATATATTATGGCCTTGAATACAAGTATCTCACTCTTTATGTGACAGGGCGCATTTCGCGCCAGGTGATGGAGAGTGAACTTGAAACGGCAATCCATCAGTTTGCGAAGCGTCAGATGACGTGGTTCCGCGGCATGGAGCGTCGCGGAGGACATCGCATCTTCTGGATTGACCACAATGATGATAATTTTGTAGAAAAAGCATTAGAATATTGTCAGTGAAATTATTGCGCTTGTTGTTCGTGATTTCGCTATTTTCGGCCGGCAGAGCCGGTGCCCAGGTTGTCTATACAGACTCGCTGCCGCGGTTGGAAGGCAACTGGGTGCAGCAGCTGTATGCCGCCAAATTCAATGTCAATGATCCCCGGATCCGTTATCCTAAATTTCCGAATTTCATACGTAAGATATATAATTGGGGTGATCTGGTGTTCAATTCCTATGACCCGAACTATGTGATCGGCACCGGAAAAAACTGGAAAGCGAGCCTGAAGAACTATGACTGGATGCAGTCATATGTCTATGATTTCGCCATGCTTAAAGACAATAAAGTGGCACTTCGCACCGGTGTGTATTCCGATCTCGGTCTGTCACTCAATTACATGGGGCTTAGTCTCGGATATACGTGGAACGTCAACAAGTGGTTTCATGGAGAGAATGACAAGCGCGATTCATTTGATTTCTCGTTCACCACGGCGTTGTTCTCGGCCGAACTCAGGGCTTCGAGCAATTCGACCCACGGGCGTCTGTCGAGGATCGGAGTCGAGTCTGCCGAATTCGAAAGATGGCGCAAGAACAACACAATACCGGTGAGTCAGAAATCCTTTAATGTCAATGCCTATTATTTCTTTAATCACAGACAATATTCCCAGGCGGCCGCCTATTCCTTCTCGAAATATCAGTTGAAGAGTGCCGGATCGTGGCTGCTCGGCATTGAATATAACCGTCAAAGCATCGATATCAACTTTTCGGTCATGCCGTCCGAGCTTCTTGCCGAGGTTCCTGACTTGCCCCTGTCGGCCCATTATAACTACATTGACTATAATCTGATATACGGCTATGCCTATAATTTTGTGTTGCCTAACCATTGGCTGATCAATCTCACGGTGCTTCCGTCGGTCGGCTATAAGCGTATGCCCTATCAGCAACACCAGACCACCCGCGAGACCCTCTCGCTCGGTTCAATAGGCCGGACGTCGTTCACATATAGCCACGACACCTTTTTCGCATCTGTGCAACTACATCTTGACGGCAATTTCGTTCTGACGTCGAAATATGCGTTCTTCAATTCCACGGAAGCGCTCACCGCAGTGGTTGGCGTGCGCTTCTGACTTTTCCGACATTTCGCCTGAGGGCGATGGTATTCTCCCGAAATTTGCGTAATTTTGTGGCCATGAAAGAATTTTTGAAAGTACTGGCGCGGTTTTTGCCGTCATATAAAAAAAATGTGGTGCTGAATGTGGTGTTCAACCTTCTCGCCGCATTTCTCACATTGTTCTCGTTCGCTCTGATAATCCCGATTCTGGAGATGCTTTTCCAGATCAATCAGACCGACTATGTGCTGATGCAGTGGAGCGATGCTTCGTTCAAAACGGTGCTGGTCAATAATTTTTACTACTATACGCAGACCATTATCTTTGAATATGGTCCTGGAACCACACTGGCTCTGCTTGGAGCCATGCTCGTGGTCATGACAGGGCTGAAATGCGGCGCCACATATCTTAGTTCCTACTTTATCATTCCGATGCGCAGCGGCGTTGTCCGCGACATACGCAACCACGTCTACAACAAGATCGTGGCCCTGCCGATGGGATTCTTTACCTCGGAGCGCAAGGGCGACGTCATGGCCCGCATGACCGGCGACGTGGCCGAGATCGAAAATTCTGTCATGCAGTCGCTCGATATGATGTTCAAGGACCCGATCATGATCATTGCCTGTCTGGCCATGATGATCACCATCAGCTGGCAGCTCACCCTGTTTGTGCTGTTGCTGCTTCCGCTTGCCGGCTGGGTCATGGGTGCCGTGGGCAAGAAGCTGAAGCGCAAGTCGCTCGACGCGCAAAATCAGTGGGGGGTGCTCATGAGCAGCATCGAGGAGACCCTTGGCGGTCTGCGCATCATCAAGGCATTTGTGGCCGAGGAGAAGGTCAAGGCCCGTTTCGGTGCAGAAAACCAGCATCTTTATCGTCTCTCCAACCGGGTGATGCGCCGGCAGGCGCTTGCGCATCCGATGAGCGAGTTTCTCGGCACTTTCACAATCGCCATAGTCCTGTGGTTCGGCGGATTGCTGATCCTTAACGGCAAGTCATCGATCGATGCGCCGACGTTCATATATTATATGGTGATTTTCTACTCCATCATAAATCCGGCCAAGGATCTGGCCAAAGGGTCGTACACGATTGCCAAAGGTCTGGCGTCGCTCGAGCGTGTGGACCGCATTCTGAACGCGGATAATCCGATCAAGGATCCGGCAGCACCTAAAGCGTTTGCCGTCAAGGGCGGAACGATCGACTATAAAGACGTGACGTTTACTTATGAAGGAGCCTCGCATCCGGTCATCGACAACGTGTCGCTCCACATTCCAGCCGGAGCCACCGTGGCCCTGGTCGGACAGAGCGGTTCGGGCAAAACGACGCTGGCCGACCTGCTTCCGCGTTTCTATGACGTGCAGCAAGGCTCTGTGACGGTCGATGGTGTCGATATCAAAGACGTGAAAGTGGCCGATCTGCGCGGTGTCATGGGCAATGTGAACCAGGAGGCCATCCTGTTTAACGACACATTCCGCAACAACATCACTTTCGGCGTTGACAGCGCGACACAGGAAATGATAGAAGAGGCCGCGCGCATTGCCAATGCCCATGATTTTATTGTGGCCTCGGAAAACGGTTATGACACCATGATCGGCGACCGTGGTTGCAAACTGTCGGGCGGACAGCGTCAGCGCCTGTCGATCGCGCGCGCCATTCTGAAGAATCCGTCGATCCTGATTCTTGACGAAGCCACCTCGGCTCTCGACACCGAGAGCGAGCGGCTGGTGCAGGAGGCGCTCGACCGTCTGATGAAAGACCGCACGACGCTGGTGATAGCCCACCGCCTCAGCACCATCAAGAATGCCGACATGATCGCCGTGATGCACGAAGGCCGCATTGTCGAGGCCGGCACTCACGACCAGCTCCTGGCCATCGGCGGCTACTACAAGCGCCTCGTCGACCTCCAGGGCCTCTGAACAGTGGAGGGGAAACCTTTACTCAGGAAGTGAGTAGCTGGGGTAGGGGTTCTCGTTGCGTGACAGGAGTAGGCGGCCCATGTCGTCGGCGGTGAAGAACGCCTTGATGTTTTCCACCTGGGCGGGGGAGAACTGGCGGTGCTCCTCCTGAAGCTGTTCGAGATAGGAGGTGGCGGTGAGCAGGTCGAGCAGCGTCTGAGTCGGGCTGTCCATCACTGTTGAGAGTTTGGCGCGCACACCCTCCTGCCATTGGTCAACCGGAGTGTCGCCGATCGGGCTTATCTCCAGCTTGCTGATCAGTTTGTTTGTGAATCCTCGCAGGTCGGGAATCATCTCGTCGAGCAGCAGCGGCGAATAGTCGAGCAGGTTCAGAAAAGCGCGATAATATTCCGGGCCTGGAGTGGCCGGGTCGGCACATTTGCCGAAATCGCGCGCTGTCAGCTCATAGTCCATCAGCCGGCCAGTCATATAGCGGCGTGTCTGCTCGTTGGCAATCCAGCGGCGCTCGTCGTCAGTTGCGTCAGGCACCAGAGCGAGCGATTCCTCGATGAACGACGGCAGGCGTGTCTGTGTCTCCCACTTGATGTATTTGTCGCAGTCGGCATACGTGTCGTCCGTCGGTTCGGGCGTGGTGGCCCAGACATAATGGATCTCGGCGTATTTTCCGTCCCAGTCGATAATGCCTGTGCCGCCGGTGGCGCTGTGGCCGGTGATGTTGCCGTCGTTGTCAATTTTCAGCTCGATCTTCAGCGGACTGTTCTGGTCAAGGCCCGTGTAGATGCGGCCGATCTGCCGGCCATCGACGCTTGAAATGGTCAACGGCACATTATTTTTATGCAGTAACTCCATCGGTATCTTCGCGCTCCAGGTGTTGCCCGACCGGGTAAACTCAACCGGCGCTGGCGACAGAAACATACTGTTGTCGGAAATCGAGGCGTTGTCGAGCAGGGCGGTCCATAGCGCCGACATGGTCAGTTTGTCGGCGTCATATCCGCCCGACACTTTCACCTCCACTGATGCGGTGCCGATCTTCACAGCGTTGGGTTCTGAGGACTGGGTCGAAGTTGTGGTCTGACTCTGGCAGGCGGTTGCCAAAATGAAAAGCATAACCGCCAAAGAAAAGCATTTTGTTTTCATGATAGATTTTTTTGCAAATATAATAATTAATCTGCAAAAAAAACTATACCCACGCAATTTCCGAAAATATTTATTGAGTATTAATCTCGTTAGAGTATGCGATACATACGTCTTGTTGGTGAATATATGTCCTTTTGTGTCTGGATGGAAAAACCGTTCGAATGGTAGAACTTTATTGTTTCACTGCAATTTATAGCATCAACTGTAATAAATTGGCATCCGGCTTGATTGTAAATGGAAAATGTGCCGGCCACAAGATCGACTATTGCAGTGCCAATACCTTTATGCTGATACTCAGACTGCACACCTAAGTGGCTGATATTAATTGCAGGATAGGCTGACTGACGATCAAAGAAACTGACTATTTCTTCTGAATCTATTTCAATTTTCAAATCGTCTATAAAATCCTCTTTCGCTGTTTCATCTGCAATCATAAGAGCATCGTTCATCAATGCAAAAGCAGCAACAAGCTCTCCTGAATTCAGAACTGCACAATAGGCCGACAGATAGTGGTGTTCCACGCATTCACGAACTTCCCGTCTGAAAAAGTTGTCGAGTTCGTCTACTCCACAAGAAAACGCAGACATATTTTTATAGTCTGCGTCATTCATCAGTCGTATGGTAAAATTAGTATCCAAGTAGAGGATTTTTGCCGCCGCAGTTGGCTATTATGCGGCTTACGTTGGCCTTGGCACGGGCTTTTCGAGCCTCAATCTGACGTCGTTCCTCATCCGTGAAGTCATCCCGGAGATGTTTCTCCAGGTTTCGGCGGAAGCGGGCGACATCGTCTCGGCCCATCGGCGGATTAGGAATAGAACGTATCATAAGTTTCAAATTTTCTGCAAATGTATACAAATTACTGTTATTGTGCAAATTTCGGCATTTAAATCGACCTTTTTGCATAATAACGTAATATAGCGCAATATAGTTTATTCCCAAAATGGGTTGCGTGGGTGTGACTGCTGGCTATTTCTTCGGGGGGAAGAAGCGGAGCTGGAGGAATTTGAAGCCCATGACGTTGGCGGTGCCGAGCAGGCATAGGCAGAGGCCGACGGGCCATGGCCAGCCGATCAAGGCTTCGCGGTGGAAGAAGTGCTGCATGGCGCAGTCGAGCAGCACAAACACTCCGGCAAATTCGCAGAGTGACCCGAATATATAGAGAATGTAAGCGATAAATTTCATGGTTTCAGGGCTGTGTATATGCAGCAGACGCCAAGCGTGAGCGAGCGCCAGCGGCAGTCGGTGAATCCGGCGCGTCGCATCAGGGCACACATTTCGTCGCGTTGCGGCACTGCGGCTATGCTTTCCGGCAGATATGTGTATGCGCGGCTGTCTTTGGATACGAGTCGGCCCACGGCAGGGATGATATGGCGGGTATAGAGGCGGTAGAGCGGCTTGACCAGGCGGTTGGCCGGAGTGGACAGTTCGATGATGCAGAGTGTGGCGCCGCGGCGCATCACCCGGTGCATTTCGCGATAGCCGGCCTCGAGGTCGGCGAAGTTGCGCACGCCATATGCAGCTGTGACGCCGTCAAAAGTGTCGTCGGCAAATGGCAGGGCCAGGCAGTCGGCCACCTGGAGGGTGACCCTGTCGGCCAGCGCGGCTTTCTCGATTTTCTGCTGGCCGATGGCGATCATTCCGGCCGAGAGGTCTACTCCGGTCACTGTGGCCTGCGGCATGCGGTGTGCCATAACGATGGCCAGGTCGCCGGTGCCGGTGGCAATGTCGAGAATCCGTCTGGGCGCGCGGCGGCAGAGCATTCTCACTGCTTTGGCCCGCCACAACTTGTCGATGCCCATGGTCATGGCCCGGTTCATGAAATCATAGGCCGGAGCGATGGAGTCAAACATCTGCTCCACCTGCTCCGACTTCTGACGATTTGAATCGTAGGGCTTTATCTCTTCTACCCGCTGTTTAACCATTCAGTCTGTTGAGGCAGTCGAGAACGTTGGTTTCGATGCGGCTGTTGAGATCCTGCTCGGGTGCGGGCACGAATTTCTCGCCGGTGATGTGTTCGTAGAGTTCGATGTAGCGTCGGCTGACTGATTCCACGAATTCGGGTGTCATTTCGGGCACCTGCTGGCCGGCTTTGCCCATGAAACCGTGTTCGATGAGCCACTGGCGCACGAATTCTTTCGAGAGCTGGCGCTGCGGTTCGCCTTTTTCAAAACGTTCCTCATATCCGTCGGCATAGAAGTAGCGCGAGGAGTCGGGAGTGTGGATCTCGTCGATGAGGATCACTTCGCCGTCGAGCAGTCCGAATTCATATTTGGTGTCGACGAGGATCAGACCTTTTTCAGCTGCCATTTCCGATCCGCGGGCAAAGAGAGCGCGGGTATATTTTTCTACTTTTGCATAGTCTTCGGCGCTGACCAGTCCCTGGGCGATGATCTCTTCGCGCGAGATATTCTCGTCATGTCCGGCCTCGGCTTTTGTCGTGGGGGTGATTATCGGTTCGGGGAATTTCTGGTTCTCTCGCATGCCGTCGGGGAGTTTCACTCCGCACAGTTCGCGACATCCGGCGGCATATTCGCGCCAGGCCGATCCTGTGAGATAGCCGCGGATAATCATTTCCACCCGCAGGCCTTCGGCCTTTCGGCCCACAGTGACCATGGGGTCGGGGGTGGCAAGCTTCCAGTTCGGCACGATGTCGGCTGTGGCATCGAGGAATTTGGCTGCTATCTGGTTCAACACCTGGCCTTTGTAGGGAATGCCTTCGGGAAGCACCACATCGAAAGCCGAAATGCGGTCTGATGCCACCATGACCAGAAGGTCCGGAGCGATGTCATAGACGTCGCGCACTTTGCCGTGATACACGCTGCGCTGACCGGGAAAATTGAAATCGGTGGTGAGAAGGGTGGACATGATTGAATTTGTGTGAAAGGTTTGTTTATAATGTGTTGATGGTTTGAGCTTCTGTCTGCCCGGCCTGAGGCTGCCGGGTCTGCCGGTCGCGGTCGAATTGTTCGTATGCCTCGACGATGCGCTGCACCAGACGGTGGCGCACGATGTCGGCTCTGCCGAACTCCACGCGCCCTATGCCGTCGACCTCGCGGAGCACTTTCATGGCCTGGACCAGGCCGGAGGTGACCTGGCGAGGAAGGTCGATCTGCGACACGTCGCCCGTGATGATCATTTTGGCATTCATGCCAAGGCGGGTCAAAAACATTTTGATCTGCTGGGTGGTGGTGTTCTGGGCTTCGTCGAGCACGATGACTGCGTCATTGAGCGTGCGTCCGCGCATGAATGCGAGCGGGGCTATCTGAATGGTTTTTGTTTCCAGATATTCCTTGAGCTTCACGGCGGGGATCATATCTTCGAGAGCATCGTAGAGCGGTTGCAGATACGGGTCGATCTTATCTTTCATGTCGCCTGGCAGGAAGCCGAGTTTTTCGCCTGCCTCCACTGCCGGACGCGACAGGATGATTTTTCGCACCTCTTTGTTCTTCAGCGCTTTTACGGCAAGGGCTATGGCTACGTATGTTTTGCCTGTGCCTGCCGGACCGAGGGCGAACGTGAGATCGTTGCGGCCAACGGCCTCCACCATTTTCTTCTGGTTCGGAGTGCGGGCCGAAATCGGTTTGCCGTTGATTCCGTATATGATCACGTCGTCTCCGCGCAACTCTGTCGGTTCTTGGCCGCGCACAATCGAGAGCACGGCGTCTTCGGTGAGTTTGTTGAACTTGGCGCAATGCTGTTCCAGCTCTTTGATCTTTTTTTCGAAACGTTCTGTTTCGGTGTCCTCGCCGATCACTTTGATCACCGAGCCTCGGGCTGCCATCCGCAACTTGGGGAACAGATTCCTGATAAGCTGCATGTTGTTGTTGTTAACGCCGTAGAAGCTGACGGGGTCGACGCTGTCAATGATGATGATGCGTTCAATCATAGCTACAAAGTTAGTCAAAATTATATAAATCATAACAAATTTCGGGGCGCTTTTAGCCCGATGTAGAGTGAAAAAAAGATGTATTTGCATAGTATTGCTTTGATAGTCAATAGTTTGTTTATTAATTTGCAGAAGTCATGTTTTTTGCATAATTTTGTAGCTGAAAACATTCACGCTATCACACATTTATTCCACTCAAACATGTTGTTAAAAAAGTATCTGCCGGCGTTTGCCGCCGCCATGGCCTTGTCGTTGTCGGTTGTGGCATGCAATGATGAAGAACCTGCACAGAACGAAGAGAAACCCGTTGTCAAACCTGATGATCCAGACCAACCCGGAGGGAACGATGTTCTTGATCCGGTCCAGAGCAAACGCTTTCTTGAGCAGACTGCCGAGGAGTATCTTAATCTTTTCCGGGCCGCCGATCAGCGCGCTCTCATTTCGCTCTGCAATTACTTTGACCGTGAGTACGGTTATCTGGAGGCTCCCGATGAGTTTGAAATCGAGGGTTATGACGATGCAGACACTTATCGCCTGGTGCGCGGAATGCTCCGTGGCATGGCCTATGGCGATGCTTCGCGCGCCGCTTCGTCGGTGTTCAGCTGGTCTTGCTCGATCGATTTCGAGCAGTTTGCCGGCATTTATGAACCTGGCAACCGCAAGTGGGTCAAAGTGAAAGACTCTGACGACATCGTCTTTAAGTTCCGCAATGAAGCGGGTGGGGACTGTGAGTTGCGAGCCACTGCCTTGCGCAATGTTTCCGACGTTTCGTTCTCGATTGTTTATGCCGGTGAGAAATACAATCCGGCTACGGGACGATGGGAAGAGTTGCAGTATGAGGATAACTATAACATCCGTCTGCCCAAGGAACTGACCGTGACCCTCACATCTGGCGGCACAGTGATGTCGGACGCCAAGCTGGTTTCAACCATTGACCTCGACAGACACTCCTTGTCGGTCGACGCCGACATGACGGCAGCCAATCTCCGTGGCGTTGTCAAGATTAAAGGTTCGGACTCGAAAGTGACCGCCGAATCCGGACTTTACATCAGCAATTCTCTGACCACAACGGCCGAGATAACGGTCAACGGCAGTCACCTTTGTGATTATGACTATCTGTCGGGGCTCGGCGACAGTTCCGACGACATTCTCAAAGTGCTTCACAGCGGTGAAGTCAAGACTTCGGTGCTCGGAAAGGTCCAGATTGACGGCTCCATCAGTTTTGACCGCGACGTTATCGGCGCTATGAACGGTTACTGGGATGACGATGAATACGACACTCCTGCGCAGGCCGAGGCCGACGTAAAGAAAGCTGTCGACGCTCTCAACCGCAATTTCAAGACAGAAGTGCGCTATAATAAAGGCAAAGCAGTGCAGGCCACTCTCGCTTTCCAGCATAAATATAATGAATGGTATTATTATTGGGAGTATGAAATCGAGCCGATGATCTATTTTGCCGCCGACAAGACAAGTTATTCCTTTGAACAGTATTTCGGCTCTGGATTTTCGGGAGTGGAAACGCTGTTTGCCGACATTGTCAATAACTATAAAAAAGTCTGGGAGAGCTTTGACCGTCGCTGATGCGTCGACCTTCAGACAAAATTTCGGGCCGCTTCGCGCTCTGCGTGGCGGCCTGATTTTCTTCTGATGCTTAGCAGTATAGTATTGTCGATTATGTTGGCCGGCAGTCTGTCGGCCGGTAGCCCCGATTCAATGGCCGTAGAGTTGCGCGGGGTCGAGGCTGTCGGAGCCGCAGGCGCGTCGGTCCGCGCTGTCGGTCCGGGACGTCTGCGCGTCAGCACGTCCGGTCTTCAGCGCCAGATGCGCCGTTTCGGCGAAGCCGATGTCGTGGCGCGGCTGAAGCAGGAGCCAGGCATAGGCTCAATGGGCGATTTCGGATCCGGACTGGCTGTTGACGGAGCGGAACCGTCGCAGACGGTATATCGTCTGGCCAATGTCCCCGTGTTTTTCCCTTATCGCTTCGGCGGAATCTTCTCGGTGTTCAACTCTGCACATTTCGCTGCCGCAGACTTCGAGCGTGGCATCCATTCATCGTCCATGCCCGCCAGGCTTGGCGCCAGGCTCGATTTTGTGCCATATGAACGAGTCGATGATCTTGCCGCCACGGTCAACGTCGGCATTCTTGGCTCCGGGCTGACGTTGCGCGGCAAGGTTTTTGACCGTGTGTCGACAGTGGTGTCGGGGCGTGTGTCGTATATAGACGAACTTTATGGGCCGCTGCTTGAGGGCAATGAATCGAATATAAGATATCGGTTTTCTGACATCAATGTCACTCTCGGTTATAGCGTGGATTCGATCAATACGTTGTCGATCAACGGATTTGTGAGCGGCGACAGACTCGGATACGATGACCGGCACTATGCCATGGACATGGTCATGAGCTGGCGTAATCTCGCTTTTTCGGCTGAATGGTCCCGTCGAGGCCGGACGGCAGCCATGAAGCATCGTGCGTTCTATACCGGATTCACCAACCGGCTGAGCGCAGATATGCCGCAATTGTCGGTGGTGTTGCCGGCGGCGATAGGCGCTGTCGGATTATCGGGCGAAATAGACCTCGGCCGCGTTCATTGCGGATATGAACTGCAACTTTACGAAGCGTCTGATCCAGAGGTGGATATGTCGGGCTATGGCGATCGTAACCCCGGGCCGGAAGGTCGCCACGCGGCGTGCTTCCGGCCGTTTGAGACAAGGCTATATTGTGACTATGACATTCCGTTGCCGGGCGCTTTCACTCTGACGGCAGGACTTTCGGCCGGATGTTACATGAACGGCCGATACCGGACAGTCGCTCCCGATCCGCGCGTCACTCTGACCCATCGGCGCGGCGGCCAGACCATATCGCTTCATGCCGGAGTCTATCATCAGTATCTGCATCAGGCCGGATTTTCGGAAGTCGGGCTAGCGTCAGATTTCTGGATTTGTGCGACGCGGAAAACTCCGGCACAGAGCGCGGCGGGATTTACTGTCGAGTATGCCAGAGAAGTCATGACGGGATTGACCTTCAGCGCGTCGGCCTATTGGAGGCGAATGAGGCGCCAGGCTGAATATGACGGCATTCTGCTGGATCTTGTTGATCAGGATTATGATGTAGGCAGTCACATTATGCAGGCTTCGGGCCACAACTGGGGAGCCGATATGGCCGTGCGTCTTTCGTCTGCGTCGTTTTCCGGACTGGCATCGGTCGGTTATGGAGGCACGCGGAGGCATTTCCCTGATTGTTCCGAAGCGTTGCCGGCTCGCACTGATCCGGGCTGGTCGGTTAAAGTCAACGCCGACTGGAACATCGGTCGCAACTGGAGTGTCGGTGGCAATTTCGCTTTTAACACCGGCAGACGCTACACTCCGACGCGTTCCATATATCTGATCGCCGACAATCTGATCTGTGATTACGGCCCACGTAATTCCGCCACCATGCCGGCTTATCACCGGCTTGACCTTTCGGCGTCGTATATTCTGAGTCGCGGACGCTTCCGCCATATTTTCAACTGTTCGCTGATCAACGCCTACGGACACCGCAACGTGGAGATGCAGACGTTTGTGATCAACACTGACGACGGGTCATACAGGCTGCGGCGCGTCTATTCCATGTATCGCTTTCTGCCGTCATTGTCATATACTCTGAAATTCTGATGAAAAAGCATGATTTAGTGCAGACTCTGTTTGTGGCGGCGCTGCTTGCCGTGCAGCTGACCGCGTGTGCTCCGGAGCCTGATGCGGAGATGTCGCGTCCGGTCATAGAGGGTTGGATTGACTCTGACGGTTATCCGGTGGTGGTGTTCACCGCCTCGGTCTCGCCGTCGGGTTCGGGTGGCAAGCTGTCGCGGCAGGTGATCCGGTGGGGACGGGTGACTGTCTTTGACGGCGAATGCACGGAAGTGCTTACCGGCGGTCCGTCCGACGAATATTTTCCGCCCTATCGCTATTACAGTTTTGAAATGAAGGGAGTGCCAGGCCGGACATATCGCCTCACCGCCGATTATGGTGATCTGCATGCCGAGGCCACATGCGTCATGCCGGTGCCGACAGAGATCGGCAGCGTCGATTTCAGTCCGATCGAGGGAAACGACACATTGCGTGCGGCGTCTCTGACGTTTATTGCTCCGGATGACTGTCCGGCCTATTATCAGATCTTTATCCGTGAAGAAGGCAAGCGCCCGCTGCCAACTATGATGGGGGCCTTCAGGGCCGATGAGCCTGGAGCGACGGTTACGTTGCCGCTGTATATGCCCAGGTCTGGCCTGCTTGACGGTCCGTATGTGCCTCAGTTTGTAGCCGGAGACAGGCTTCAGATCATGCTGTGTCGTGTCACCGGCCCCGTCTATGATTTCTGGCGTGCCTATGACAGCGCAGTCTCTTTCGGCGGCGGCATGCTCATGGGTGACAGCCCTGTTCCCACACTCATTGACGGCGGTTATGGGGTGTGGAGCGCACGGGGCGTTTCGTCGGTCTATGTCACGGTTTCGTGACCCCGACAGTGGCCGTATGCCGCAGCGGGCAAGAATTTTTATTTGCCGGATTGATGCTTATTATATATCTTTGCAGATATGACAGCACGACGAAACATCATGATTACCGGCGGAGCCGGTTTCATCGGCAGCCATCTGGTGCGCCTGATGGTCAATAAATACCCTGAGTACAAGATTGTGTGTGTGGACGCTCTGACCTATGCCGGCAATCTTGAGAATCTCCGCGACGTTGAATCGGCTCCGAACTATGTGTTCGAACATGCCGACGTGTGTGATTTCGGTGCGATGGAGCGCATCATGCGCAGTCATGCTGTCGACGGCATCATTCATCTGGCGGCTGAGAGCCACGTTGACCGTTCAATTTCCGATCCGCTCGCTTTCGTGCGTACCAATGTGGAGGGCGTCATGTCGTTGCTTCAGGCCGCACGGCGAGTGTGGAACGGCGCATTCGACGGCAAACGTTTTCTGAATGTCAGCACCGACGAGGTGTTCGGAGCGTTGCCAGCCGATCGTCCCGACCTGAAATTCAGCGAATCGACACCATATGCGCCTCATTCGCCCTATTCAGCGTCGAAGGCGTCGGCCGATCATTTTGTGAGGTCATTTTTCGACACTTACGGTCTCCCGACTGTTATATCCAACTGTTCCAACAATTATGGGCCGTATCAGTTTCCGGAGAAGCTGATTCCACTTGTAATCAATAATATTCGTCATGGGAAGCCGCTTCCGGTGTATGGCGAGGGCCTCAACGTGCGCGACTGGCTCTATGTCGGGGATCACGTCCGTGCGCTGGATCTGATTTTTCATCAGGCGGATCCGGGCAGCACTTATTGCATCGGCGGGGACTGCGAGCGCCGCAATATCGACATTGTGCGTTCGCTGATCGCGGTGACAGACCGTCTGCTCGGCAATTCCGAAGGCCATTCGCTGCCGCTGATCACTTATGTGGCAGACCGTGCCGGTCACGACATGCGATATGCGATTGATTCGTCGAAACTTCAGCATGATCTCGGCTGGAAGCCGGTGGTCGGGTTTGAGGATGGACTGGAGCGGACCGTCCGATGGTATCTCGACAATCAGCAGTGGCTTGACCGCATCACTTCGGGCGACTATCGCGAATATTACCGTCGCCATTATGGTTCCGACTGTTAATAGTTAAAAGTCAGTCGTATAGCGCAAGGGTATCGTTCAGGGCGGTCTTTACCATGGCCCGAAGCTCAGGTGGAGAGAGCACTGATATATGCGGACCCATCGACAGCAGCTCGTTGAGAAAATCAGGTGTGAGTTGTATGTCGTAATAGAAAATCGAAAAATCGTCGTGGACCATCTCCTTCTGGGTGTGGTGCAACGGTAGCGCCCGAAGATATTTGGCTTGACGGATGTCGGCCCGTATGGCCACCCGCCGAGGTCTGCTCTGGTCAACTATAATGCCGAAACTGTGGCTGAAAAACCGCTCCGGCTCGAAATCCGGAGGCAATTCGAACCGTTCGGAAAGAATTGTCACATCAGTGATGCGGTCGAGGGCATAGGTCTTTATGCGGTTTTCACTGACCTGTCGGCCGGCCGCATACCACCGCTGGCGGAACAGTTTGAGCAAAAACGGTTCGAAGACCACTCCCCGTGTGGGATGGGTGCGTGAAAACGGATTATAGGTGAATTCCACCCGCTGCGAAGATTTTATGGCATCAATAAACGTGCCAAGATGTTCGCGTGCCGAAGGCACCTCTTCCAGAAATATGCGGTCGGCGATGTCGCGTGAGTCGCTGAGCACTCCGTTCATGGCCGCTGAATTGAGCAGCCAGTTTGTCATGCTTTCAGTCTGCCGGTCATCTTGTTCGACGTAATACTCGTTGGTCGAGTGATCAAGTAGGATCTCCACTCCAAACAGGCGGTAGATCGCTTCCCGGTAGTTGTAGAAAGTACGTCGTGGCAGCGGCCGACCGTCGCTGACGGCCGACAACTGCCACCGGGCGCTCAGTTCCTTGCGGCTGATGCGTCCCACCCGGCGCAGAGTGTCGACAATCCAGATATAGCGCGTGAGCAGATTGTTGCCAGCCATCAGTCCTGACGCATTATTTTGGCGCCGAGGGCGGTGAGCCGCTGCTCGATGTCTTCATATCCGCGGTCGATCTGCTGTATATTGTCGATCACGCTTGTGCCTTTGGCCGAGAGTGCGGCAATGAGCAGTGCTATGCCGGCACGGATGTCGGGTGAGGTCATATTGTTGGCTTTCAGGTCAAATTTGTGGTCATGGCCAATGACCACAGCTCTGTGGGGATCACACAGGATTACCTGCGCGCCCATCTCGATGAGATTGTCGACAAAGAAAAGTCGGCTTTCAAACATTTTCTGGTGGACGAGCACGCTGCCGCGGCATTGCGTGGCCACGACGAGCATCACGCTGAGCAGGTCGGGTGTGAGTCCAGGCCATGGTGCGTCGGCTATGGTCATAATTGATCCGTCGAGCGCCGTGTCGATCTCATAGCTTTCTTGTGCCGGCACGAAAATGTCGTCGCCGCGCTGTTCGATCATCACGCCAAGGCGACGGAAGCTGTCGGGGATGATGCCGAGATTGTCGTAACTGACGTTTTTGATCGTGATCGAACTTCGTGTCATGGCTGCCATGCCGATGAAGCTGCCCACTTCGATCATATCGGGCAGAATGCGGTGGCGTGTGCCTCCGATAGCTGCTGATCCGGTGATTTTTAGCAAGTTGGAGCCAAGCCCGCTGATGCTGACTCCCATTGAGCGTAACATACGGCAGAGCTGTTGCACGTAAGGCTCGCAGGCGGCATTGTAAATTGTTGTGACACCTGGCACTGAGGCGGCGGCCATGATAATGTTGCCGGTGCCTGTCACCGAGGCTTCGTCGAGCAGCATTCTTGCCGGGCTAAGGCCTTCGGGCGGTGCCGTGAGCAGGAATGCCTCGCCTTTTTCGCAATAACTCAGTTTGGCGCCGAGTTTCATCATGCCGAGAATATGGGTGTCGACCTTTCGGCGTCCGATCTTGTCGCCGCCAGGTTTTGGAAAGTATGCGCGTCCCAGGCGGCTCAGCAGCGGTCCGACCAGCAGCACCGATCCGCGCAACCGCGCGCAGCGGCTGATGAAATCGCGTGAGTTGATGAAGTCGGTGTCAAGCTCGTCGGCGCGGAAACTATAGCATCCATGGCCGCAATGGGTGATTTTCACTCCCATGCGCGACAGAAGGTCAATGAGGTTGTGGACATCAAGAATTTCAGGCACGTTTTCAATCACCACATCTTCGGTGGTGAGCAGGCAGGCGCAGATCACCTGCAACGCTTCGTTTTTGGCACCCATCGGGGTGATGGATCCGGAGAGCGTATGCCCTCCCTCGATGATGAATTTGCTCATATATGCTGGACTTCAGGGATCAGATTTATGTTGAATTTCAGGGCCACTTCGTTGCATATGCGCCGCTCGAGGGCCAGAACGTCGGCTGCTGTGGCCGAGCCTGTGGCGTTGACAATCACAAGCGGCTGCAATGGCCACACTTGCGCGCCACCTTCAGTGGCGCCTTTAAGACCGGCCCGGTCAATGAGCCATGCGGCAGGCACTTTGATGCGTCCGTCGGCCTGCACGAAATGAGGCGCGTCGGGGAATTTTTGCAATAATGCGTCAAATTCACAGGCTGTTATCTCCGGATTGCGGAAAAACGATCCTGCGCTGCCGGTCTGGTTCGGCTGGGGCAGTTTGCTGTCGCGCAGAGCCTTGATTTTTTCTCTCACCGCCATCGGGGTCGCGTTTTCCGTTCCGATGGACTCGATTATCTGCCGCACGGCCTTGTGGG
>CAMWTI010000018.1 GCA_947177135.1 uncultured Porphyromonadaceae bacterium
CTGTGGTGGAGAAGCCCGTCGAGAAGCCTGTGGTGGAGAAGCCCGTCGAGAAGCCCGCGGAGAAACCGGCGGTTGAGAAGCCTGCTGAAAAGCCAGTCGGGAAGTCAGTGGAGAAGCCTGCTGCCGATAAAAGTGTGTCGGAACCCAAGCAAGACGGGACTCCGGCAGCTCCGGTGAAAGAGGAGTCGAAAACACCCGCTGAGCCCGAGGTGTTCAGACTGCATACAGCCGATGAGCTGCAAGATCGCGTGCCTCAGCTTAATGTTGTGGGCAAGATTGATCTTTCAACACTCAATCAGAGCACGCGTCCCAAAAAGAAAAGCAAAGAAGAGCGTCGTCGCGGCAACGCAAAACCCGGTGACGGTGCCAGCGCGGCCAGCACACAGAACGGAGACAAGAAGAAACGCAAGCGCATTTCCGGCGAAAAGGTCGACGTTGAAAAAGCCGGCAAGCAAGTCGGAGGCCAGAGCGGCCGCAATAACGGCGGCGAAGGCGGCAAACGTCGCGGCGGTGGCCAGAACAATGATGGCGGCAAGCAGCAGGGCGGCGGTCGCAACGACCGGCGTCGTGCCCCGCAGCCCCATGTGGAGGTGAGCGAGGAAGACGTGCAGAAGCAGGTTAAGGAAGTGCTTGCGCGCCTCACATCCAAAGGCTCGAAAGGCCAGAAGACCGGCGCCAAGTGGCGCAAAGAGAAGCGTGAAGCGTTTGCCAACCGCGAACACGAACGTGCCGAAATGCAGGAGGCCGAAAGCAAGGTGCTGAAGCTCACGGAATTCGTTACTGCCAACGACCTGGCGTCGATGATGGATGTACCCATCAACAACGTTATCGCCACCTGCATGAGCATGGGCGTCATGGTCAGCATCAACCAGCGTCTTGACGCCGAGACCATCAACATTGTGGCCGAGGAATTCGGATTCCAGACAGAATATATATCGGCTGAAGTGAGCGAAGCCATCGCTCAGGAAGCCGATGCTGAAGAGGATCTTCAGAACCGTCCGCCGATTGTCACTGTGATGGGCCACGTCGACCACGGCAAGACCTCGCTGCTCGACTATATCCGTCAGGCAAACGTCATTGCAGGCGAGGCCGGCGGCATCACGCAGCACATCGGCGCATATAACGTGAAACTCTCCGACGGACGTCACATCACCTTCCTTGACACTCCGGGCCACGAAGCCTTCACGGCCATGCGTGCCCGCGGCGCCAAGGTGACCGACCTCTGTATAATTATTGTGGCGGCCGACGACGCCGTCATGCCTCAGACCGTCGAAGCTATAAACCATGCGTCGGCAGCCGGTGTGCCTATCGTCTTCGCTATAAACAAGATTGACAAACCTCATGCCAACCCCGACAAGATCAAGGAAGAACTTGCCAACATGAATTATCTGGTCGAAGAGTGGGGCGGAAAGTATCAGAGCCAGGACATTTCGGCCAAGAAAGGACTCGGAGTCGAGGATCTGATGGAGAAAGTGCTGCTTGAGGCCGAGATGCTTGACCTCAAAGCCAACCCCGACCGTCGTGCGGTCGGCTCGGTGATCGAGTCAAGTCTCGACAAGGGTCGCGGCTATGTGGCCACCGTGCTTGTGCAGAACGGCACTCTGCGCGTGGGCGACACGATTCTGGCCGGCACCCATTACGGCAAGGTCAAGGCGATGTTCAACGAACGCAACCAGCGCGTCAAGGAGGCCGGACCTGCCACCCCGGTGCTGATTCTCGGTCTGAACGGCGCTCCGACCGCCGGCGACACCTTCAACGTCATGGAGTCTGAGCAGGAGGCGCGCGAAATCGCCACCAAGCGCGAGCAACTCCAGCGCGAGCTCTCAGCCCGGACCAAGAAGATGATCACACTCGAGGACATCGGCCGCCGTCGCGCCATCGGCAACTTCCAGGAGCTGAACGTGATCGTGAAGGGCGACGTGGACGGTTCGATCGAAGCGCTCAGCGACTCGCTGCTCAAGCTGTCGACCGAAGAAATTCAGGTCAACGTCATCCACAAGGCAGTCGGCGCCATCTCTGAGAGCGACGTGGATCTGGCTGCCGCTTCCGATGCCATCATCATCGGCTTCCAGGTGCGTCCCAGTCAGGCCGCACGCCGTGCCGCCGAGCGCGAGGGTGTCGACATCCGCCTCTATTCCGTGATCTATCAGGCCATCGAGGAAGTGAAAGACGCTATGGCCGGCATGCTTGCTCCGGAAATTAAAGAAGAGGTCACCGGCAGCGCCGAGGTGCTGCAGACCTACCATATAAGCAAGGTCGGCACGATCGCCGGCGCCATTGTCCGCGAAGGAAAGATCAAGCGATCCAACAAGGTGCGTCTGATCCGCGACGGCATTGTGCGCTACACCGGCGAACTCGGATCGCTCAAGCGCTTCAAGGACGACGTGAAGGAAGTTGTGAGCGGCTATGACTGCGGCATCTCGATCGCCGGATACAATGACCTGCAGGTGGGCGACATGATCGAAGGCTTCGAACAGGTCGAAGTCAGCCGCACCATCTAATAACCGTCTTGGCAACAGCTCATTTCAACATAGGATCCAATCTTGGCGACCGCCTTGCCGCAATCGGCCGGGCGGTGGCCTTGCTTGAGCATGCCATCGGCGCCGGGGCCACAGTGTCGGCGCCGGTGCTTTCCGATGCGTGGGGCTTCGACTCGCCAAACCGTTTCATCAATGTCGGTGTCAATATCGATGCCGGCAATCTTTCTGCGCGACGTCTGCTGGAGATCGCAGTCGAGACAGAGCGTCTGATTGATCCTGATGGCCGGCACCGCACTCCCGACGGCGGCTATGCCGACCGGCTGATCGATATTGATCTGATCTGCGTCGGCGACACTGTCAGCCAGGACGATCCCGTCCTGCCGCATCCGCGCATGCAGGAGCGTGAATTTGTGCTCAGGCCGCTTGCCGGGCTGCTTCCTGAATGGCGGCATCCTTTGTCGGGCATGACTGCGGCTGAATTATTGGATATCCTTTATAATAAATAAGCGTGAACAAACGTTAACAGAAAAAACACATTATCATTCGGATATGAAGTCGATAACAAGATTTTACAAAGGGTGGCCGTTGTTGTTGCTGCTGGTGCTGACATTCAGCTCATGCGGCTCGCACCGGAGCACTCTTCCTTATTTTTCTGACCTTAAGGGTGCTTCCGGGGCAATGCCGGTCGGAGTCTATGAACTGACCGTGGTGCCCGACGATCAGTTGCTGATTTCAGTGACTGCTCCCGACCAGGAAGCTGCTATGCCATACAACAATCCCTATCAGCCGATTGCGGTGACCGATTTCAACCAGACCCGCACTCTGGCTTCGGCTCCGCTCACGCGCCGCAACCAGAATCTGACTTATCAGCCATATGTGGTCGGAGCCGACGGATTCATCAACTTTCCGCGTCTCGGAAAGATCCACGTCGCCGGCATGACTCTGGCCCAGGTGGGCGCATATATCGAAGAGAAAGTGGCCGAGAAGGTGGTTGATCCGATGGTGACCGTGGAGCTTGTCAACTTCCATGTCGCGGTGATGGGCGAAGTGGCCCAGCCGGGAGCCAGGCTGATCAACCGCGAGCGCTATTCGATTCTCGACGCGCTGGCCGACGCCGGCGATATGACCCCCTACGGCGAGCGTTCAAGCGTGCTGCTTATCCGCGAGGAAGACGGCCGTCGCGTCTATCACCGTCTTGACCTCAACTCGGCCGGACTGCTCGAAAGCCCGTATTTCTATCTGAAGCAGAACGATGTCGTCTATGTCGAGCCCAACAAGATCCGCCAGGCCAACTCCAAGGTCGATCAGGACAAGCAGTTCAAACTCTCGATGACGTCGGTCATTGTCAGCGCCGCCTCGGTCATCGCCTCTCTGGTCATAGCGCTCTTTATCAAGTAATCATCACACCCCACACACCTGAATCTGTCATGAGTAACAGAAAATCTGAATTTGTCGACGTCGGCGCCAAGTTACGCTTCTATGCCTCCAAATGGTATTGGTTCCTTTTGTCCGTTGTGGCGTGTTGCGCTCTGGGCTTTCTCTATTCCCGCACCGTAGAGCCTAAATTCGTTGTCCGCGCCAACATAATGTTTACCGACGACAACACCGGCGGCATGCTCGCTGCCGGTCTGGGCGACATGGGCGCTCTTTTCGGAGGCAACAGCTCGGCCGAAGACGAGGCGATGATCGTGTCGTCTCACACCACCTATCGCGAAGTGGCACGCAACCTCGGCCTCAACCGCGTCCACATGGTGCGCACAATGCCGATGCACTATGTGTTTGCCTACAAAGAATTTCCCGTCGATGTGATCCCCGATCCGTCGATCAATCCCGACACTCTGCGCACCACAGTCTCGTTCAAGGTGAAAGTATCGAAGTCCGGCAAGGCCGACATTCTTGTCAAGGCCAGAAAGAAGACACTTGCCGACCTTGAGGACGTGGAGCTCCCGAAGGTCGTGACCACCCCCTATGGCTCGTTCACCGTGAAGGCGACGCCCGATCTGCCCGCCGACGAAACGGTGAAGACCGTGGTGCTCTTCACCGGCTTCGACAACGCTGCCGAAGACCTGGCCGAAGACGTCAGCATCGGCCTGGCGTCGAAGCGATCGTCGATCATCCAGATGGAGATGGTGACCCACGACGTGGACTATGCCAAGGACGTGCTCAACAATATCATTGCCCAATACAACGACGCCGGAGTGGAGGAGCAGAACGCCAAAAACTCCAAGACCGCCAGCTTCATTGCCGACCGTCTGGTGCTGCTGCTTGACTCGCTTGTGGAGACCGAGCAGGAGCTGGAAGCTTACAAGGAGCGCCAGGGGGTGATCGACCTCGTTGCCGACGGCCAGTATAACTTCTCCCGCCTTGGCGAACTCGACAAGGTCTACACCGAATCGACTGTGCGCCGCCAGAATCTGTCCAACATAATCGACTTGCTCCAGGCATCGGGCAGCGGCGACTATGCCATTATCCCCGTGGAGGGAGCCGAAACTCTGGCCCGCATGATCGAGGAATACAACTCTCTGGTGGCCGAGCGCATGCGCATCGGCCGATCGGCCAAACCGGGCAACGAGACCCTCGATCTGCTCGACTCCCGCATCGGACAGTATCGCGACAACATTCTCAAGTCGCTCGGCGGCGCGCTGGCCGAGGCCCGCGAACGCGAAGCCCGATATGGCGAACTCTATAACGCCACCTTGGACCGGATCGGATCGATGCCCACCCAGGAGCGCGACCTGCGCGACCTGATGCGCCAGCAGAAGATCAAGGAAGAAACCTATCTCTTCCTGCTTCAGAAGCAGGAAGAGACCGCCATCCTGCTGGCCAACGCCACTCCCAAGGGCCAGATCATCGACGCCGCCTACTCGCTCAATGAAGACATATCCATCTCCACCAAGATGATTCTGGCCATGGCCTTTGTCTTTGGAATGCTGCTGCCTCCGTGCGGCTTCTTCATGGTAAGACTGCTCCGCACAAAATTCAACACCAAAGCCGAAGTCGAGGAGAGGGTCGACGTGCCGGTTCTCGGCGAGGTCTGCACCGACCGCAGCGGCCAGTCGCTGGTGGTGCGCCCCGGCGGCTCCGGATCCACGGCCGAACTGTTCCGCCTTATCCGCGTGAACCTCCAGTTCATTCTCGGCTCATCCGACGAAAAAGTGGTGCTCATGACATCAACCAAGTCGGGCGAAGGCAAGAGCTTCATCTCCATCAACATGGCCGCCTCCATGGCCATGCTCGGCAAGAAGACCCTGCTCATCGGCATGGACATCCGCAAACCCCGCCTGGCCCAGTATCTCAAAATCTCGGCTCCTCACGGACTGACCGAATATCTGGCCTCGCCATCCATGGCGATCGCCGACATAATCATGCCCGATGCCCTGATGCCCAACCTCGACGTGATCGTGGCCGGCCCGATTCCGCCCAACCCGTCGGAGATGCTTGCATCGGAGCGGGTGGACGACCTTTTCGCCAAGCTCCGCGGCATGTATGACTACATCATCGTCGACTCGGCGCCCGTGGGCATGGTGAGCGACACTTTCCTGCTTGCACGCGTGAGCGACGCCACCATCTACGTGACCCGCGCCGACTACACCACCTTCGCCGACCTTCGGTTCGCCGAATCCATCTACGACGAAAAGCGTCTGCCAAAACTCTCGCTGGTGGTCAACGGCACCCAGGCCAAGAAAGGCTATGGCTATGGTTATGGCGAAAACGTCAAAAACAAATGATCTGCCCGCAGCAATCGCAGAATAGATAAAGGATGCTTACCGCCGCAGCTGTAGTTCCGCAGGAAACCCGACAACAGGCCGACGACAAAGCCTTTGCCGCTCCCGCCGCCGAATGGTGGCGGGCCATCGGATATTTTCTGTGTCTGGCGCTGGTGGGGCTTCGATTCTATCCGGCTCTGGTGCTGCTGGCCTTTGTCCTGGCAATGCGCTGGCGTCAGGACCGCTATGCTTTCCTGATCGAACTGACCTACTTTTTCGGCGGATTCGCCTTCCTGCATTCCAACGCTCTGCCGTTCAAGCCGAGCGACCTGGCTCTGGTCGTGTCGGTGTGTGCCGTGTTCATCTATCGGCGGTCACCGATGGTGAGCCGCATCCTGTGGCTCACACTGGCCTATTTTGCTGCCATATTCCTTATCGCCACAACATCCGACGAATCCATCAGGGTGCAGGTTGTGATGATGCGCAACTATTTCACCATCATCGGCTTCATGATTCCCTTTCTGGTTTTTGCCAATCGCGATTTCGAGTGGGATCGTTTTATCCGCAGCGTGGTGCTCCACGTGTTGGTGGTGTGTGGTTTTTATGTTGTCGACACTTTCCTGATATGCGGCATGGTGCTGGTGCCGGGATCGCTGGCGATCGAGTCGCTCAACGGACCGGTCTATTCCGACTTCAACAATCTGCTCTGGCGGCCTGGCGACTTCATGTGGTGGCCGCGTCACTATCCGCCGGGACTCTATTGGATGGCGCTCTGCATCGTGCCGCTGGCCCGACGTCAGCTGCGACTGTCGTGGCAGCAGTGGCTGCTGGTGATTCTCTCTTTGGTGTCGTGCCGCACCATGACCTTTATGGCCGGACTGCTCGTCGGCTTCATCTGCTTCCGCGGCAAGGTCAGACAGGCGCTGGTCATCGGCGCTGCCAGCGTGGTGGCAATCACCGGACTCTATTTTGCCGACAGCGCCATGGGATCGCCGCTGCGAATCGCCTCCACGGTCGACCAGTTCTCTTCGCTCGAAGCCGCCGCCGACAATGAAGACCTGGCCGAATTCGGATCGGGACGTATGGCGCAGATTCTGCCCAAATGGGAACTGCTCGGCGATCTGCACCGATATTGGCTTGGGCTCGGCTTCCTGCATCCGACTCTCACCACCAATCCCAAGTATCAGATCAAGAACGAATACTATGTCGATGTGTCGAAGTCTGAAGAAACAGCCACCGGAGTGGAGGTCACCCAGTTCCAGACCATATTGGACTGCGGGTTTCTCGGACTGATCGTGCAGACCGCTTTCTTCGTCGGCATATACTTTGTCATCAGGCGGCTGCGCCATTCGCAATATTATCTTTGCGTGCTTGTGGCCGTCAGCGTGTTCGGCATCGGCGGCTTTGCCGGACTGACCCAGCGCGACGGCCTGCTGCTGCTGGCCGTCACTCTCGGAGCGGTGCTTCTGGCCAATCCTGCCCAGGGGCGAGTGTTGAACTTTCAGAACCACACCGACCCGCTGCCATGAGGATTCTTCATGTAATATTCCGCATGCGCATGGGCGGCACCGAATGTATGCTGGTCGACATCATCGGCCGCCAGGTGCGTGCCGGCCACGACGTGGCCCTTATGGTGATCAATTCAGGCAGCGACCCGGCGCTGCTCTCGCTTCTGCCCGCTCAGGCCGCGCTGTTCGAAATTGGTCGCGCCGTCGGTTCTCACTCTCCGCTGAAAGCGCTGAATGCCAATATTGTGGCTTCGCGGTTCAGACCTGATGTGGTCCATGTCCACAATAAACGCATTGTCAACATGCTCATGCTGCCGTCATTGCGCCGGCGCATGATCCAGACTCTCCACACAACCGGCATAGTCCTGACCGGTCCGCAGCTGCGCACCGGTTTCACCGCCATATCGCAGGCTGTCGCCGACGACGCCCGCTGCCGCCTCGGACTGGAGATGCCCGTGGTGGCCAACGGAATCGACTTCGATGCCGTGACGCCGCGCCGCCAGGCCCCCGGACGCATCGGGTCGCTGGTATGCGTCGGCCGTCTCGACTCGGGGGTCAAGGGCCAGGATCTGGCCGTCAGAGCAATGGCCGACCCGCGGCTGGCATCGATGACACTGACCCTGATCGGCGACGGTCCCGACCTCGACAGCCTCCGTCGGCTCGCATGCAGCCTCGGAGTGGAGTCGAGGGTTTTCTTTGCCGGAGCCATGAGCCGCAGCGACGTATATGCCGCTCTCGGCCGCTTCGACCTCTTCATCCTCCCTTCGCGTGTCGAAGGTTTCGGACTGGCCTTGGCCGAAGGCATGGCCGCCGGCATTCCTGTGGTCACGGCCGCGTTGCCCGGACCGCTTGAAATCACCATGGGCGACCGCTTCGGTTGTCCGTTCGATCCTGGATCATCCCTCTCGCTGGCCGATGCCGTGGATTCGGTGGCGCGGATGTCGCCGTCGCGGATCGCAGCCATGTGCGACGGCGCCCGACGGCGTGTGATGAGCCGCTTCTCTATTGATCACACCGTAAGCGCCTATACCGACGCTTACCATAGCCTTATTTCTTCTGCTTGCAAATGACCACACAGGAAAACAAAACCATGCACCGGGTGCTCACCATCGGTCCATCCCGCAAGACACTGGGCGGCATGGCCTCTGTACTTAATGTTTACAGCGATACGGTCCCTGGATTCCGCCATCTGTCGTCCAACAGCCGGCGGGGCACATTTGCCGGATTGTTCTCACTGGCAGGCACTCTGCTCAAGATGCCGGTCTATCGTCTGCTTGGCCGCAACATACTCCACGTCCACTCCGCCTCCGGCAAGTCGTTCGTGCGAAAGTCGTGGATCATGCGCTTCGGACGCACTCTCGGCTACAAAATAATATTCCACTGCCACGGCGGCGCCTCAAAAGAATATTACCGCACCATCGGCCTGCCCAAGGCCAAAAAGGTGCTCAGTCTCGCCTCGGCCATAGTGGTGCTCTCGCAGTCATGGAAAGAATATTTTGAAACAACCTTCGCGCTCGACAATGTCCGTGTGCTCTCCAACCCCGTGATTCTGCCCGACGTGCCG
Source organism: uncultured Porphyromonadaceae bacterium (assembly GCA_947177135.1). Taxonomy (GTDB): domain Bacteria; phylum Bacteroidota; class Bacteroidia; order Bacteroidales; family Muribaculaceae; genus UBA3263. The sequence continues at coordinate 9,260 of CAMWTI010000018.1, forward strand.
CTGATGCCCGACACCTCGGCGCCGCTCCAGCTGCTCTTTCTCGGACGGTTCGGCGACCTGAAGGGAATCTTCGACCTGCTCGACGTGATCGCACGCAATCAGCAACGGTGGCGCGGCCGAGTCTATCTGCGAGCCGGGGGCGACGGCGAAGTGGAGCGTTTCATCAGCCACGTGCGCGAAGCCGGAATCGACGACATGGTCGAATTCATCGGATGGGTCAGCGGACCGGTAAAGGAGATGGCCTTTGCCTCGAGCCACATTCTGCTGCTGCCTTCCTACAACGAGGGCCTGCCCATCGCGGTGCTCGAGGGACTTGCCTACGGAAAGCCGATAATCGCCACTCCGGTGGGCGGAATTCCTGAAGTGGTGCGGTCGCACACAAACGGAATCCTTGTCACCCCGGGCGACCGCAAGGCCCTGGCCGAGGCGATTGACTGCTATCTGCTCAATCCGGAACTGATCGAGCGCCACGGTCGCGAATCGCGCAAAGCCGCCATCGCATTCTCCCCCGAATCGATCACCGCACAGCTCCTCGACCTCTATCAATCACTCGAATAATCACCAGCATCTCTATATATGGCAGGAAAATTCGTGGAAAACGCAGTCCGTATGGCTCAGAAATGCCATCTGGTGACTCCGCGTTTCATCTCATGCTTGCGCCATTACTGCAAATTCAGACGATGGCCCGACATCGACCATCCCCGCACGATAAATGAAAAGGTGCTCCATCTCCTTTTCAACACCGACACATCGCTCTGGACCCGACTGGCCGACAAGCTGGCCGTCCGCGAGTTCGTCGCATCGCGCGGACTGGCCGACATCCTCCCCGAGGTATATGCCGTCGGCGACCGCGCGGCCGACATCCCCTGGTCCAGGCTTCCCGGATCGTTCGTGGCCAAGACAAACCACGGTTGCGGCACTGTCCACCTGGTCCGCGACAAAGCCACTGAAAATATTCCTGCCCTTTGCCGCAAGATCGACCGCTGGCTCGCCACTCCCTTCGGCTATGCCACCGCCGAGCCGCACTACACGCGCATTGTTCCGCGCGTCTACATCGAGGAGCTCCTGCCGTGTCAGCCGGGAAGCCAGCCCGACGACTATAAATTCTGGTGTTTCGACGGACGCGTATTCGGATGCCTGCTCTGCACATGCCGCGACTCGGCCACACACACCGCCTGCTTCAACTGGGTCGACATCCCGTCGTGGACATACCGCCCCGAAGTCATGCCGCCCTATTCGCGCAACGACCACCGCATTCCAAAGCCCGAAATGCTTGACCGGATGATCGAAGTGGCCTCGATCCTTTCCAAAGGATTCCCCGAAGTCAGGGTCGATCTATACTGCGTCGGCGGACGCGTCTATTTCGGAGAGATGACATTCACATCCAACGGCGGACGCGACGGTTACACTCCCGAACACCTCATAACTCTTGGAAATCAGGTAATATTGCCATGAAAAGAATAGGATTTGTCATATCTCACAAGGAAAACGAATTCCGGCGCGCCCTGGTGCCGGCCGATATTCCGTTGATCAAAAACCGTGACTGCATCTTTGTCGAGCAAGGCTACGGCGAACAGCTCGGATTCTCCGACGAAGTCTTTCTCCGCGCGGGAGTCAACGTCTGCTCCCGGCAGGAGGCGCTCTCCATGGAGATTGTCTGCGACCCGAAGATCGGCGACGCCGACTATCTGGCCGGACTCGCCGACCAGACCGTATTCGGCTGGATCCACGCCGTCCAGAACCGACCGATAACCGACGCCATAATCGCCGGAAGGCTCACTGCCTATGCCTGGGAAGACATGCACCACCGCGGACTCCACACTTTCTACCGCAACAACGAGATCGCGGGCGAGGCTGCCATCATGCATGCATTCCAGTGTCACGGCGAGTTTCCCTATCACAAGCGCGTGGCTGTGATCGGACGCGGAAACTCTGCCATGGGTGCCATCAAGGCCCTGCACTATCTCGGCGCCAACGTCACCGTCTACAACCGCGCGACCGAAGGGCTGTTCCGCTCCGAGATCGGACAATACGACACAATTGTCAACGCGGTGCTGTGGGACACGTCGCGCACCGACCACATTATCTACCGCGAAGATCTGCACCGGATGCGTCCCGGATCGATGATAATCGACATCTCGTGCGACCGCGCGGGCGGAATCGAGACGTCGGTGCCCACAACAATCGAGAATCCCGACTATATGGTCGACGGAATCAGACACTATGTCGTCGACCACACTCCCTCGCTTTTCTACAAAACAGCTTCGGCCGAAATTTCGCGTGCGGCGGCCCCGTTCTACGACGCTCTGATCGAAGACCGCGCCAAAGCCGACGAAGTGCTGGCAAAGGCGCTGGCCATCGACTGTGGACAGATCGTAGACCGGCGCATAATCGATTTTCAGAAGCGGACCGACGGATGATTTTAATAAAAAAATAGGACTTTTTCCTATAAATTTGTAAAACCTGTGAATTTTTATTAAATTTGCGGGCGAGATATGTATGTATTTAGATGCGATTCAGCCATCGACCACACATTCCCATGAAACAACAATCACTCACTAACTTAATTCATTCAACACAATGAAAAAACATCTACTTCTGGCGGCCATGGCCATGGTTATGGGTGTTGCGTCGGCTGCGGCCGACGAGGTCACTCTCACCAAGACCGACGGATCCGCGTCCGGACTGGTGTGGACCTCGACCACCTCGCCGGTAACAACAATCACCCTCAGTGGCGGAGGATTCCTGGATTACGATGACGGAATCGGAATTAACGTGGCCGGCGAAACGCGCACCGTCACCATCGCCACCACTTCGGGATACTGCCACGTGACCGGATATTCCATGACCGTGACCGGATTTAGCGGCGACGGAGTCATCATCACCGCCGGCGACCAGACTCTGACCACCGACGCTACCGACCAGGTATTCGCTGTTTCCGGAATCGCCGAAGGCGATCAGGCCTCGTTCACCATCGCGCCGACCGAGGCCGGCCATGCAAAAAAAATGATTGTCAAGAGCTTGACCGTGACATATGAGCTGAAAAATGAGGCATACGTCAGTCTGTTAAAGTCTGGGTGGTCTGTATCGGCTTGCTCTTCTGCTCCGTCTGAAGGCGGAAGCTCTAATGGCACTGGTGAGGCCGCGAACCTGATCGATGACAATGCAGGCACTTATTGGCACAGTAACTGGATTGTTTGCAACGAGTCTTCGCGTCACTTCTTTGAAATAAACCTCGGCGAGTCGAAGACCTTTGACGCTTGCAGTTTCATGCAGCGTCAGAACGCAAACGCATGGAACGGTGCTTTTCAGGATGTAAGCATATTTGTCGGCTCAAGCCCGTTTGGTCTGACTCATGACAATATCGCATCTTTCCTTGAAAGCAACACTCCGGTGGCCACAGTTACTCTGTTGTCAAATGACAAAAGCGAGCAATATCTCTATTTCGATACTCCCCAGACCGGACAATACGTGCTGGTTGTGCCGACTCTGACTGTCAATCCCGGCAACGGTGCCAATGCGAACAATAAATACGCGTGTCTTGCCGAATTCAGCCTCTATGAAAAATCCTCAGCACTAACATCGGCCAATGCCGAGATCGCACAGAAAAAGGCCGAAGTTCTTGCCGGAATGGAAATGTTCTTCGGTAGCAAAGGGCTCTTCCTCAGTGCTGAACAGACCGCATTGACCGCTGCTGTCAACAATGTGGCTGAGCTGACAGAGCTCACCGCCATCAGCCAGGTTGCCGAAAAGCTCGCTGAAATCGAGGCCGTCGGCGAATCTGTCTATAGCACTCTTTCGGGTCGTCTGGTCTATGTTGTCAACACCCGTCGTCAGGCCCTTGGACAGGCGCCCTATCTGACAGTAATGGAAAACGGCAACGTCAACACCATAAACTATCGTTCCGAACTCGGCAAGTGGATGCTTGTGCGCGACGGCCAGACCGCCAACTTCCGTCTCTACAGTCTTGAAAAAGACGGATACCTGGTTGTTGTCGATAACAAAGGTCTTGTCAATGCCAACGGTCAGAAGTTCTATTTCGATGCCAACTCATATAACGACAACGTCGGTCTTGCCATGCATTATGTCGACAATGGCAACGGCTTCAATATCGACACAAGCGGCAATCCCCTGACATCTTGGAGTTCTACTGACAACGGCTCGTCGTGGGTATTCGAACTGGCCGGTTCAATGGCCGAGGATCTGACCGACGGCAGCTACTACCGCATCCGCAGCAACCGCGGCATGTATAATGCTGATGGCTCCTTCAAGACTGCCGGATCGCTGCTCGGCATCAACACCGTTGTGACCGACGGCGCCACCGAAGGCGAACGCCAGCAGATTCACGTTGGCAAAGACGGACTCGGCGCCATCTGGCAGCTCAAGGCCGTTGACGGAGGATTCCAGGCCTACAATGTCGCCGCTGATTTCAACGGCAATGACCTGCCGTTTGCTCTCGGAGCGCGCGGCGACGGTTCAAACAAAGAACCCCGTCAGGCCTATGCCGTAGCCGCCGACAATGCCGAGACTATGGTTGTCTTCAACGCCAAGGGCAGTGGAATCGGCAGTTATAACGGCCGTATCCCTTATTCGTTGGCAGTTAAGACTCCGGCTGTCGGGAATTCATGCATGGATATCAATGGAGACGGAGTCCCTGTGCTGAATGAATGGAATCCTGAAGCAGGCGAATATAACAACGGTACGATATATTATTTCGAAGCTCTGGCCGAAGAGGAACTCAACGCCATGAAGGATGCCTACGTGGCTGCCGCCGCCGGAGTCGATGTTTCGGAATTTGAAACTGCCGACGCATTCTATCAGGGATATGAACCGCTGTTTGGCGACGCATTCAGCGCCTACAGCCAGACGGTCAACGAGCTGAAAGAGGCTCTTGCAAACGAAGAAATGGCCGTTGCCACCGACGTCAAGTCGGCCAATGCCGCCTTCACCACAAATGCCGGCATAACCGCAAGCTATAGAGCCCGGCTGACCGAGGCTTCTGAGGCTCTTGAGGCTGAACTGCCGGAAATTGCCGCTGAAGCCAATGGCCGCCAGGTGCATTTCTATAATGTGCAGTATCCGGCATCCATGCTCGCGGCAGGTGCTTCGACCATGGCCGTGGCTACCGACGCTACCAATGTGACAACAGTCTGGACTCTCGAGCAGACCGAAGGCATGAAATATCGTCTTCTCAACCATGGCACAGGAGCCTATGCCGGACATTATGACCGCACGGACGGTTCCAGCAACGGTTCAATCTCTGTGCCGGTGGCCTCGACTGCAGACGAAGCCTGTGAATATGAGCTGGTGCTGTTCGGCGACGGACAGGTCGGCCTGCAGGCCGGAACCGGTTCATATCCGCTGCTGCATCGTGACGGACAGAATCGCGTTGTAAAATGGACTTCAACATCTGAGGCTTCCAAATGGACTGCGTCGATGGTCGACACCGACCCGGTGGTCATCGACTATCAGAAGGTTGACTTCGGCTGCACTGCTGTTGAGGATGTGGTCAACAGCATCTATTTCGAGGCCCAGGCCGGATCGACTCTCGCAATCAGCCAGGGACTCGGCGCCCACCACACCATTCTGGTGGAACGTTTCGACCCCTCCGCCTTCCCGTCGCAGCAGGCCGAAGCAGTCATGCTGGCTGCCGAGGATGACGCCGCTCCCGTGCCGACCCACACCTACACAATCTCCAAAGATGATCTGACCGTCAACGGCAACCGTCTGGAATACGTTCCCGAAGACGAAGCCATCGAACCCGGCGTGCTCCGCATGACCGCCCCGATGGGCTTCTTCACCGTCGACGGCAAACTGTCGGCACCCTTCACCGTGCACTTCACCGTTGCCTCCGACGGCACCACCACCGGCATTGACGAAGTGACCGAAGCCGCACAGGCCGAAGCACAGTGGTATACCGTCCAGGGCGTGCGCGTGGCCGCTCCCTCCGCCGCAGGCATCTACGTGCGCGTTGCCGGCGGCAAAGCTACCAAAGTCTATGTAGGTCTCTGATCCCGCATATCCATTTTCCCCGTCGCTTCTGATCTGACGGCGGGGTCCGCCAGGAGGCTGTGTCCGCACGGACACGGCCTTCTGTCTTTCGATTGATTTGGAAATGTGGCGGCTAATCGTTATATTTGCACAATTAAAAGCGATCACACATTAATTCTTATCTATAAACACATAAGCCAATGAAAAAACATTTACTTTCAGTAGCGGTGGCTTCCGTGGCGGGATTTGCAGCGGCATTTGCCGCTGATCCTATCTCCTTGGACGTCAGCCAGTCAAGCGGATCCTTATCCGATGGAGACCGCGTGTGGACATCAGCCGCTTCTCCGGCCGTCACAGTGAGCATGAGCGGCGGCACGTTTATTTCCGGAATCGCCGAGGCAAACGGCAGCCTTGTGATGAACACCGCGTGCGAGACCCGCACCATCACCATCGCGACATCGGATCCGGGATACTACGTCAGCGGATTCAGCATTGATGTGCGCGGCGTGCAGAAAGACCAGGTCACATTCACCTGCGGCAGCGTCTCGGTGACCACGCCCGCAACCGACGGCACCGAGCTGTTTGCCGTCGGCGGTTTCACCCCCGGGGAGGCGGTTTCCTTCACGATCACCCCGAACGTGGCTGAAAACAAGAAAGCGATCCTCGACAATTTCGTCGTGGAGATCGCGCCGGTGGCGCCCTCGATCTATGTGGTCAAGGAAAACGTAGGCTGGGTGGCATCGGCCTCGAGCATCACCGAAGACAATTCGTCGGTGACCGGCCCCTACACCTATGCGAAGGCTATCGACGGCGACGCAGGCACATACTGGGCCTCGAGCTATCAGAAGACCCATCCCCACACATTCTGCGTCGACATGGGCGCCGACACCAAAGTGGGCGGATTTGAATACATGGCCCGTCAGGACCGCGCGGCCGCCAACGGTGTGGACCGTCTGAACGAATTTCGCGTTTATGTGACGGCGGAGCCTGTGGACGGATTTGACTTCTCGGGCACCGATCCGGTGTTCGAGGGTTCGCTGGAAAACACACAGGATCTGCAGCGCGTGGAATTCGGCGCCAATTTCACCGGCCGTTATTTCTATCTGCAGTCGCAGTCGGCCGTCAATGCCGACGGCGGCGCGTCGGCCTGCTTCTCGATGGCGGAACTGCGCCTGCTCCAGGGCTATGCCTCGGAGGCCGAGGTGGAGATCGGTGCCGTGAGCCAGAAAATCGACGCGGTGAAGGCTATGGCCGCAACCTATAAGGCTAACTGTCCGTTTGCGGCCGAAGTGATTGACGGCCTGCTCGACAATCTGGCCCAGTATTCGGCTGAATTCATCTATGAAGTGGCCAAAGATATGGATATGACCATCGACGAGATGATCGCCGGCATGATGGTGGCGCCTCTGGAGGAAGCCGTGGTCGAGGCCGCCAATGCGGTCATCGGCACTCAGGTGGCCGTCACTTTCTATCAGCCCGGACAGGGTGCGTGGCTCTCGGCCCGCGAAAAAGCCACCAACAAGGGGTGGAACTCGTTCAACTATTATCCGATTCCCGTGGCATCGGCGGCCTGGACTCTCGAGCCGGCCGGAGCCGGCAGCTTCTGTCTGAAGAGCGCCGCCGGCACTTATGTGGCCACTCCCGAACAGCACTATGCAAGAGTCGTGGCCGACAAGGCCGACGCCGCTGAATTCACCTTCGGCGTGGCCGACGGATATGTGACCATGGCCCCGGTGTCGCTGCCGGGAACCCTGCTCGGTCTCGACGGCAAGAACGACCCGCTGGAAGTAATGTCGGAAACCGACGGCAGCCGCGGCTATCTCTGGGCGATGGCGCCATATGAGGCTATCGGCGATGGCGATCCACGCTACTGCGTGTTCGGATCAAAGCGCAATGCCGGCCGCTATCTGGCCGATTTCAATGAGAAGATCGAGAGCACGCTCAATTCGTCGGTGCTCGGAACCACGGGACTCTATTGCACCGACCAGGTGTCGGCCAATATGCTCTGGGTTGTGACCGACGGATATACCGACGGCAGCGTGTTTGTCAAAAACTATGTCACCGGCCGCTATCTGGTGGATTTCGTGACGTATTGCGACAGCACTTCGCTTGATCCCGTAGACATCACTCTGGTTGCCAACGGCAATGACGGCATTATGATCCATGGAGTCAATGCCGGCACGAATATCGATGCCAACAACTTCAACTTCTGTGTGGGTCACTGGCAGTATGGCGGCGACGGTTCGGTGTGGTATGACGAGACTGTGGACATGACAAAGGGCGAGACTGCCGAGGAGGCTCTCGACTATCATTTCAACGTGGCCGCTATTGTCGGCGATGCACGTGCCGCAGTGGAGGTCTACCGCAACACTCTGCCCGGATCGGCCGAGCTGGTCGACGAGGCTCTGGCCGAGCTTGACGCTCTTGTGGATCCAGATGGACTCAAGGAGAAGGTCGAGAAGATAGTGTCCGGCGTGGCCGACGATGTGTACTGGCTCTTCGTGGCTCTGGCCGAGGAGGAGACCATGGTGACGTTCACTAACGTGCGCCGTCTGAACGGATCGAAGCCTTCGCTTCTGGCTGCCGCCGCCTCCGATGCCGGAACCGTGTTCAACACCATCGGCTCGCCCCTGCCCGCCGCTTTGTGGACTGTGGTGCCCGGCGACATTGAAAACACCTATATGCTCCTCAACGCGCTGACAGGATCATATGTCGGTGCGGCAGGCGCTTCTGTGGACGAAGCCGACGCGCAGGCATTCACTGTGACCGTCCGCGACAACGGAACCCTTAATTTCACCCAGGCTGCTGACGGATCCGATCTGCTCAACATGGACAGCGGCACCGGCAACCTGACGTTCTGGTATGACACCACCGACGGCGGAAGCCAGTGGCAGCTCGGCTCCATAGACCACTTTGAGGTCGACGACGAAGGTTATTTCGTTGAATGGGACGGAGTGGTGGATTATGGCGGCATGTTCGCCACCACCGGCAATGCCTTGACTTCGTGCGGATTCACGATCGAGGCCGCCAATGTGGAATGGTCGGGACTGGGTATGGCCGCTGTGCTTGTCTATGACAATGCCGCCCAGGATTTTGTGATGGCCGACAGCGAGGTTGACAAGGTGGAATATGACGCGGTTTCGGGAAAAGCCACGGTGACTTTGTCCAAACCGCTGACTGACTATGCCTTCCACGTTATACTGTTTGGCGAGAATGCCTTTGTGGTGACGGCCGCCGACGGATCTGTGACCTACTCGCCGATGATCGAAAGCGACCTGGCTTTTGTGGTATACGTCCCCGACCAGGAAGCTGCTCTCTCCGTGACTCCGGAGGCCGGCGAGGTGAAGGAACTCGGCATCATATCGTTCGATATGCCCGGCGCCAAGTTCTTCGACGTCAGCGAATCAGACGGAGTGATCTCTGTCAGCAAGGACGGAACGGAGATATTCTCTGCCGATACCGACACATTCTACTACGATAATTATAACGAGGAGACCGGCAAATATGAAATCGTGCTGAACCAGAGCGCGGCCGGCAAATATACACTCAGCGTGCCTGAAGGCTTCTTCCTCGGCAGCACCGGCTACAATGCCGCGTTGACCGTGGAGTGGACCATCACCGAGACCGGCGTGGCCGAAGTCAACGTCAGCGGCCTCGACGGCGCGCCCGCCAGAATTTATGATCTGAAGGGACGTCGCCTGAGTCGCGCGATGCGCGGTGTCAACATCATCGATGGTGTGAAGACCGTGGTGCGCAAATAAGTATCCGACACTAAAAAAAAGAAGGAACGCTTCGGCGTTCCTTCTTTTTTTTAAGTGCCTCTGTCAGAGAGCGCGGAGTGTGGCCACCGCCCGGTGAAACGCCGTCTCGTCGGCAAGATGCTCGAGATAGAGGGTCATGTATTCGTTGAGCTCTCCCAGATATTCGTGGGCCGACAGCTGCCCGCGGTCGTAGGCCTTGCGCAGCAGGTCGGTGTAGTCGTCGTCGGTGAATACGCGATGATATGCCTCCACCCGCGAGCTGAGCCTGTGGGCCTCGGCATAGGCGGCGTGTATGGCCGCCGCGCGTGTCAGCCTGGCGTTTTCGGCCGTTGCCTCCGCGGCTTCGCGGCGGGCGTCGGCGGCTGCCTTCTGATGCCGTGTGGCAAGGCCCGGGATTGTCATCCCCACGGAAAATCCGTTGAAGTGCTGCCCTTCCTCATATTCATGGACGTAGCCGGCCGAGAATCCCGGCAGGCGTTTCAGCGCTTCGGCGCGGGCGCCGAGTCTCTCGGTCTCAGCGGCCAGAGTCAGAGCCTCGATCGCCGGGGCGGCCTGCGAAAGATAATCGCTCTCCTGCAGCAGCTTCTGCTGCGGAAACTCGGTCAGGCCGTCGGTGTCGATCAGAGTGCCTCCGGCCATTGCCGCCAGATCGGCCCTGAGTCGGTCAAGATTGCTTTCGGCATCGGCCAGATCGGCTTCGGTGCCATATCCGGCCATCTCCATCTTTTTGAGAGTCAGTATAGTCACTTCGCCGGCCTCGAACCGTTGACGTGTGAGCGACAGCAGCGAGTCGAAATTGGCTTTGATCCGGCGCCGGGTCTTCACTTGCAGATTTGCGTCGACCAGATCGATCAGCAGCAGGCGCGCCTCGAGGGCGGTCTGGCGCAGCCGGGCCATGGATTCGGCCTGTGCGGCCTGACGTGCCGCCGCGAGCGCCTTGTGTCGCGCACGGTAGACTCCCGGCCAGTCAAATCCCTGGCTGACCTCCAGCCCCCATCGTTTATCGCCGTCGGATGCTCCCCACAGATGGTCGAAGCTGATTTCGGCCGCCGGCAGATTCCCTTCGGTGGCCATTGAGAGCAGATCGGCCCTGGCTGACAGGGAGTCGGCTGCCAGACGCGGACTGCGTGCCAGAACTGTGGCGATGATATCGTTGAATTGGGCGGATTGCGCCATAGCCGCCGCAGCTGTTGCTGCGACGGCTATAAATAGTGCGGTAATGCGGTTCATCAGTGGTTTTTGCGTTTGTAAATTATGAGATAAGTGGCAGGTAGAACAAAAGAGTTGAGAATTGTGGATGATATGAGACCTCCGAGAATCACCACGGCCATCGGAGACTGGATCTCGTTGCCGGGCTTGTCGGCGCCGAGGGCCAGCGGCAACAGGGCCAGAGCCGACGTGAGCGCCGTCATGACGATGGGCAGAAGTCTGTCGGCCGAGCCCTGCATGACCCTTTGCTCCGGAGTCAGGCCCTCGCGTGCCAGCGCGTTGTAGCGGCTCATGAGCAGCATGCCGTTGCGTGTGGCGATGCCCATCAGCGAAATGAATCCGATGATGGCCGGAATGTTAACCTCGCCGCCCGTGGCCATCAGCATAAACACTCCGCCGATGATTGCCAGCGGCATGTTGAGCAGAATGACCAGCGACTGGGTCCAGTCGCGGAATTCGCCATAGAGCAGCATCAGGATCAGCAGCAGCGCCCCGAGCGACGTCAGCAGCAGAGTGCGCGAGGCGGCCGCCTCGTTCTCGAACTGTCCGCCATAGGCCACATAGTAGCCTTCGGGCAGTGTCACGTCAGATTCCACGGCAGCGCGTATGTCGTCGGCCACCGACCGCAGGTCGCGGCCGTCGGTGTTGGCCGAGATGACCACGCGGCGCTTGGTGTCTTCGCGGTTGATGGTGTTGGGGCCGGCCGATGAAACGACGTCGGCAATGGCGGTGACGGGCACCGGTCCGGACGGGGTGTCGACCGTCAGTTCCTTCACGTCGGCCAGGGTGGCCCGGCGGGCAGGGTCGACGGTGAGGATCAGGTCATAGGGCATGCCGTCGTCGCCATACACTTCGCTGACTTTCACTCCGGCCATGCTCACTTCCAGAAACCTGCGGAACTGCGCCATGGTCACCCCGTGGCGCGCCATCAGCGCGCGCCGCGGCCTGATCGTCAGTTCGGGCCGCTCCACCTGCTGCTCGATGTTGACGTCGGCCACCCCGTCAACGTGCGACACAGCGTCGCGTATCTGCTGCCCGACGCGAAACAGCGTGGTCAGATCAGGCCCGAACAGCTTCACTGCGATCTGGGCCTGAGTGCCCGAAAGCATGGCGTCTATGCGGTGGGAGATGGGCTGGCCGATCTCGACGTTGACTCCGGGCAGGGTGGCCAGCCCGGCACGCAGCGCGCGCGTCAGTTCGGCCCGCGACCGGTCTTTCAGCTCATAGGGCGCTTCGATTTCGCTGACGTTGGCCCCGAGCGAGTGTTCGTCAAGTTCGGCTCGGCCGGTTTTGCGCGCCACGGTGATCACTTCCGGCATCGACAGTATTATGCGTTCGGCTTCGCGGCCGATGCGGTCGCTCTCTTCAAGCGACACTCCGGGCAGGGTCGACACGTTGATCGTGAACGAGCCCTCGTTGAATCCGGGCAGGAAGCCGCGTCCGAGGGTGAAGAATCCGGCCAGCGCTCCGGCAAAGAGCAGGGCGGTGCCCGCGATCAGGGCGCGCTTGTGGCGCAGGGCGCGGCCAAGAGCCGCAGCATAGGCCGAGCGCATCTTGCGGCTGAGCCAGGGCTCGCGGCCGAGCGCGGCATTGTCGGTCCTGTCGCGGCCGAGCAGCCATGAGCAGAGCACGGGAGTGAGGGTGAGCGCCACCACTGTCGACGCCATCAGCGCCACCACAAAGGCCACGCCCAGTGGAATGAGCATGCGCCCTTCGATGCCGCTCAGGAAAAAGAGCGGGAGGAAGCCGGCGATGATTATGAGCGAGGAGTTGAAGATGGGGGTGCGCACTTCGGCCGACGCGCGGTAGATCACTTCGAGCGAAGGCATGCGTTCGGCCGGCGGAAGGGCGCGGTTGGCCCGAAGGCGTTTGTAGACGTTTTCGACGTCGACGATGGCATCGTCGACAAGCGATCCGATGGCGATGGCTATGCCGCCGAGGCTCATGGTGTTGACTGTGAATCCGAGCATGTTGAGCACCAGTATCGACACGATGATCGACACCGGCAGGGCCACCACAGAGATGATGGTGGTGCGCAGGTTCATCATGCAGAAAAACAGAACCAGGATGACGAAGAGCGCCCCTTCAAAAAGCGATTGCTGCAGATTGCCGATGCTCTGGCGGATGAAGTCGTTCTGACGGAATATGTCGGTTTTGATCACCACCCCCTCGGGCAGCTCGGCGGCAATGTCGGCCAGAGCGCCGTCAATGCGTCCGGTCAGCGAGCCGGTGCCCTGGGCCGGCTGCTTTGTCACGGTGATGAGCACGGCCGGCGTTCCCTCCACCGAGGCCTCGCCGAGTTTAGGTCTTTCGCCGGCTTCGACCACAGTGGCCACGTCGGCCAGAGTGACCACTCCGCGGCTGTCGGCGCGCACTGTCGCTGCAGCGATCTCCTGTGGGTCGGATGTGTTGACCTCGCCTTTCACGATGTATTCGTTGCCGAAGTCATAGACCACTCCGCCCGAAGCGTTGGCGTTTAGCTCGCCGGCGGCGTCAGCTACTTCGTCAAGGGTCACCGAGAGCGCTTTCATGCGCGCCGGGTCGAGGCGTATCTGAAACTGCTTCGCGTCGCCGCCCATCACCGCCACCGAGCTGACGCCGCCGAGGGCCAGCAGCCTTGGGCGGATGGTGCGGTCGGCTATGGCGCGCAGATCCATCGGCGACACGTCGGATGCCGGATCGGCCGTCAGTCCGATGATCATTATCTCGCCGAGAATAGACGACTGCGGGCCCATGGTCGGGGTGCCGACTCCCGCGGGCATGTCGGAGGCCACCGCCGCCAGACGCTCGCTCACGATCTGGCGCGCGCGATATGGCTCGGTGTCCCAGTCGAATTCAACCCACACGACGGAGAACCCGACGCTTGACGACGATCGCACGCGCCGCACTCCCTCGGCACCGTTGACCGCCGTCTCCACCGGATATGTCACCACCTTCTCGACCTCTTCGGGCGCATATCCCGGAGCCTCGGTCATGACGACGACCACAGGCGCGTTGAGGTCGGGAAATATGTCGACCTCCGTGCGGAGCATCGACCAGACGCCGCCCATCAGTATCAGCGCGGCCAGAATAGCCACGCTCAGACGGTTGCGCAGCGATGAGTGAATGATTTTGTTGAGAAAGTCCATAGTTGCGTTCTTGTCGGTCAGTGGTTGTGGGAATGTCCTTCGGGAACCACGCTCTGCATCTCGGCCAGGCGCACCGCCGTGGTGCCTTGTGTCACCACGGAGCGTCCGCCGTCAAGTCCTCCGGTGATTTCGGCCCGGAGACCGTCGGTTGCGCCCACCGACACCGGAATTTTGCGATAGATTCCCTGCTCGGGGTGAATGGCCTCGAAAACAAAATATTGTCCCTGCTGCTCGCTCAGGGCAGACAGCGGCACTGACACGACGCCCTGGCGCGGGGCGGAGAGAAGCCACACGTCGGCGGCGCTTCCCGCCGGCACTTCGGCCGAAGCCGGCAGGGCGAAGTAGACCGACACATATCCCCCGCCGGCTGTCGCCGTCGCTCCGGGGGTGATGCGGCGTCCGCCGATGTCGCTGACTGTCACCGCCTCGGCTCCGTCGGTGGCGAAGCGTGCATCGGTGACTGATGGGAGCGAGCGGTAGTGGCGCGCCGGCACGTCGACGCGCAGCGTCATGGCGCCGTCGGCCGCCATGGTGGCCACTGTCTGTCCCGGGCTGACGTAGGCGCCCTGCGGAGCATCGACCGTCAGCACCGTGCCGGCGATCGGGGCCGTCACCTTCCGGCTTGCCGCGCCGCCGCTCAGAGCGGCCCTGGCTTTGGCCGCGGCGGTCTTGGCCGCGGAGTATTCGGCCGCGGTGACAAGCCGGTCGGCATAGAGGCTCTCGATCCGGCTCAGCTCACGGTCGGCCGCCTCGGCTTCGGCTCTCGCCGCGGCTTCGGAGTCGCCCCCGCTGACCGCATCGGTGACGATGGTGGCGATAACCGCCCCGCGCTCCACGCGGCTTCCTGCCGTCACGCCAGGGGCCAGAGTCACCGTGCCCGCCACCGGGGCCGGGGCCGCGGCAACGTCCGATGCCGCGCGCTCGATCGATCCGGCGGCGCGTATGACTTCGGCAAAGTCGCCCTTGTCGATGCGTTCCGTCTTGACGCCGAGACGTCCGGCCATGGCCGGATCAATGATGATGTCGCCCGAATGGTCGTGGCCGTCGCCACCGGCATGGACATCGGCCTCGGCGCCGTGTTCATGTGCGCATCCACCACACATGGCGACCGCCAATGTGGACACTGCTGTAAAATAGATCTGTCGGAAAATGTTCATGGTCATAATTTTGCTGTTCACCTTGCAAAATTAGTCGTTTGCCCTTGCAACCCCGTTGCAAATGGACCGTTTCAGCAAATATAACCGGCTTTGGGTGCGTCAGACTTCGCGAATTTTTCAAGACCAGATTCCTTATTATAAGGAAACAGTCCGGTGTAATATCGAACCTGTAGGCTCAAGCCTGTGACTACATACTTCCGAATTCCACTTTTTTGTAGTAACTTTGCAGTCAAAATTCAATCTCAATCCTGAAAAATGAAAGAAATAGTAGTCAGCGGCATTCGTCCGACCGGTAATCTTCATTTAGGCAACTATTTTGGAGCGTTGCGCAACTTTGTGAAGATGCAGGAGGACTATGACTGTCGCTTTTTTGTGGCCGACCTTCACGCTCTGACCACCCAGCCTGACCCCAAAACTCTGCATATAAACGCTAAAAACATACTTGCGGAATATATAGCCGCCGGCCTCGATCCGGAAAAAGCCACTATTTTCGTGCAAAGCGACGTGCCGGAGATTTCCGAGATGTATCTGCTGCTCAATATGCATGTGGGTATCGGCGAGCTGATGCGCACCACGGCGTTTAAAGACAAGGCCCGCAAGGCGCTCGGCATCAAGACCGACAGCGTCTCTGAGTCGGACGACGAAGCGATCGAGCACCAGATCATCGGCACCGAGAGCAACAAGCGCGTCAACGCCGGCCTGCTCACCTATCCGACGCTGATGGCCGTCGACATCCTCATTCAGAAAGCGTCGAAAGTGCCCGTGGGCAAGGATCAGGAGCAGCATCTTGAACTGACCCGCCGCTTTGCGCGCCGCTTCAACTCGTTCTACAACACCGATCTGCTTGTGGAGCCGCAAAACTTCAATTTCGGCGCTGCGGCTGTGAAAGTGCCCGGTCTTGACGGTTCTGGCAAGATGGGCAAGAGCGAGGGCAACTGCATCTATCTGATCGACGACGAGAAGGTGATGCGAAAGAAGGTGATGCGCGCCGTGACCGACGAAGGTCCGAAAGTGCCCGATTCGCCGATGAGCGAGCCGATCGCCAATCTGTTCACCTTGCTGGAACTGACCTCGGCGCCCGACGTCGTTGAGCACTTCCGTCGCGCCTATGCCGACTGCTCGATCCGATATGGCGACCTGAAAAAGCAGCTGGCCGACGATATAGCGGCTGTGACCGCGCCTATCCGTCAGCGCATCATGGACATACAGGCCAACGACGAATTCCTGAGCCGCACGGTGAGCCGGGGTGCCGAACGAGCCCGCGCCGCAGCCGCCGACACATTGGCCCAGGTGAAGCAGGTGATGGGTATTAAAAAATTCTAATCCGCTTGCAGCACAGAGAGTAAATGATTAACTTTGCACTCTGCAACCGATGCAAATAATCAAAAATTCAATATACAATTACGCTAACAGATGAACGTAACTTTAGAGAAGATCGACGAAACCTCAGGCAAGCTGGTGGTTGACGTCGTTGAAGCCGACTATCAGTCCAAAGTGGCTGAAGAACTGAAGAAGATTGGCAAAACACATGTGATCCCCGGTTTCCGCAAGGGTGCTGTGCCCAAGTCGATTCTCCAGCGCCGTTTCGGCAAAGAAGTGGCCTCAGACGTGATCAACCGTGAGGTCTATGAAGCTGTTTTCAATTATCTCAGAGATAATAAGGTCGATATTCTCGGCGAGCCTATCCCCACTGACGTGAAGGAGCTTGACCTCGACAATCAGAAAGATTATTCCTTTGCATATGAAATCGGTTTCGCTCCCGCCATCGAAGTGAAACTCGACAAGGAGGAGCATCTGCCCTATTACCGCATTGAAGTGACCGACGAAATGGTTGCCGAACAGGATCGCGCCATCTCGGCTCGCTTCGGATCACAGGAAGTGCTCGAGGCTTATGCCGACCGCGCTCTGGTCAAAGGCACACTCAAGGAAGCCGGCAAGGAAGAAGGCGCCATCGAGGTGGAAAACGCCATTGTCGGTCCGTGGACATTCAAGAATAAAGAGCAGGAAGCTAAGTTTGAAGGCGCGAAGGCCGGCGACGTTGTCACCTTCAACCCCTATGAAGCTACCGAAGGCAATGTGGCTGAACTCTCTGCTCTGCTCAACATTGACCGCGAGGCCGCAGCAGAACAGAAGAGCGACTTCACCATGACCATCAGCGAGATCACCGGAGTGAAGCCCGCCGAACACAACGAAGAGTTCTTCAAACAGGCATTCGGCGCCGACTGCACCGACGAAGAGAAGTATACCGAAGCCATCAAGAACATGATCGCGTCGCAGCTGCTCCCCAACTCCGCCGCTCTGTTCGAACGTATGACCCGTGAAACTCTGCTTGAACGCTTCGGCAATTTCGAACTGCCCGCCACATTCCTGAAAAAATGGCTCGTGCGCCGCAATGAGAACCTGAACGAGGAGAATGTCGACGCTGAATACGAACAGGCCGTTCCCCAGATCAAATGGGAACTTATCTCCGGACAGGTTGAACGCCAGCTCGAAGTCAAGGTTGAAGAAGCCGATCTGCTGCAATATGCCACACATCTGGCTGCCCGCCAGTTCGCCCAGTACGGCATGACCAACATCGACCAGGAAATGCTCGAGAACTACGCCAAAAACATCCTGGCCGACAAAAACTCACGCGGCTACATTGTCAACGCCGTGAGCAACGCCAAACTCTTTGAAGCCATCGGCCAGGCCGTGAGCATAGACGACCACACCGTAAGCCTCGACGAATTCAAGGCCGTGGCCGAGAAGTATCAGGGTTGATCGCGGAACGCAACAAAAAACAAATAACCCCATCATAATCAAAAATCATCATCAAAGCTATGAAGATTGAAAAAATCATCGGTCGTGAAGTCCTCGACTCACGCGGCAATCCCACTGTGGAAGTAGACGTTGTTCTTGAATCCGGCGCACGTGGCCGTGCCTCTGTTCCCTCCGGCGCTTCCACCGGCGTAAACGAAGCTCTCGAGCTTCGCGACGGCGACAACTCCCGCTACATGGGCAAAGGCGTGCTCAAGGCTGTGGCCAACGTGAACGGCCCCATCGCCGAAGCCCTCGTCGGCATGAGCGCTCTCGACCAGATTGCCATCGACGAAAAGATGCTGGCTCTTGACGGCACCGAAACCAAGAGCAACCTCGGTGCAAACGCCATCCTCGGCGTGAGCCTCGCAGTTGCCAAGGCTGCTGCCGACTATCTCGACATGCCTCTCTACAAATACATCGGCGGCTGCAACAGCTACGCTCTGCCCGTGCCCATGATGAACATCATCAACGGCGGCGCTCACTCCGATGCCCCCATCTGCTTCCAGGAATTCATGATCCGTCCCATCGGCGCTACCTCCTTCCACGAAGGCATCCGCATGGGCACCGAAGTGTTCCACAACCTGAAGAAAGTGCTCCACGAGCGCGGCCTCTCCACCGCAGTCGGTGACGAAGGCGGTTTCGCTCCCGCTCTCGACGGCACCGAAGACGCACTCGACTGCATCATCAAGGCCATTGAACTCGCCGGCTACGTGCCCGGCAAGGACGTGACCATCGGTCTGGACTGCGCTTCTTCCGAATTCTATGAAGACGGCAAGTATCACTACAGCCACCTCAACAACGGCGCCGCCAAGGAAGCCAACGGCCAGACCTACACCCGCGAGGAGCAGGCCAACTACCTGAAGGGTCTCGTTGAAAAATATCCCATCGACTCGATCGAAGACGGCATGGCCGAAGACGACTGGGAAGGCTGGAAGATCCTCACCGACCTCATCGGCGACCGCTGCCAGCTCGTGGGCGACGACCTGTTCGTTACCAACGTGAAGTACCTGCAGCGCGGCATCAACGAAGGTTGCGCAAACTCAATCCTGGTTAAGGTTAACCAGATCGGCTCGCTGACCGAAACTCTCCGCGCCGTAGAACTCGCTCAGCGCAACGGCTACACCGCAGTCATCTCACACCGCTCCGGTGAAACCGAAGACGCCACCATCGCCGACATCGCCGTGGCTACCAACGCCGGCCAGATCAAGACCGGTTCCGCAAGCCGCTCAGACCGCATGGCCAAGTACAACCAGCTCCTCCGCATTGAAGAAGAGCTCGGCGCCGCTGCCGCCTATGGCTGGGGCAAAAAGACCAAGCGTTGCTGCTGCAAGTAATCCCTGACCCGGATTCCACTGAATAAATAAAAGTCGGCAAACTGCACAACGAATGCATGTTTGCCGACTTTTTTGTATGCTCGTGAGAAAAATAGTTAGAATCGCGCTCAGCGTGCTGATATTCTGCTTTGTGATATTGCCTTTTGGTGGTATTGCCGGAATTCTATCTCGTTATGCAGCCAATGCTGGATCGATGGCTTGTGCGGCATCATTTGTTGGCTTGTATATGTATGGCCGTCGATTGGACCCAGGTTTAAGAGCTTATCGTGGCTGGTTCTGGTTGGCCTTGGCAGTGACACTATTGGGCCTATTGCAATTGCTTATATTTCTGTTTCTCTGAAAAGCCAAAGCCGGCAGGCTGTCCCGAGCGCTCGGGAGCCTGCCGGCTTCATTATTTTATTATTGCTGTCCGAAAAAAATTTTTAGGGCAAGACAAAATTAGGGTCGATTC
>CAMWTI010000019.1 GCA_947177135.1 uncultured Porphyromonadaceae bacterium
TCCCCGCCCTCACCCGCGCCGCCCGCGAATTTGCCGCACTCCTCAGCCAGGGAGCCATCAAACAAGACATCCCCACCCTCTTCATGGGACTCAAAGAAGCCGAAGCGGTCAAACTCTTCGCCAACACATACCTGGCCCTGCGCGTCAGCTACTTCAACGAACTCGACACCTATGCCGAAGTCAAAGGCCTCGACTCCGCCGCAATCATACGCGGCGTCGGACTCGACCCCCGCATCGGCGACCACTACAACAACCCGTCATTCGGCTACGGCGGATACTGCCTCCCAAAAGACACCAAACAACTGCTCGCCAACTATGCCGACGTCCCGCAGGACATGATGAGCGCCATTGTCCAGAGCAACCGCACCCGCAAAGACTTCATCGCCGACCAGGTGCTCAAAATGGCCGGATACTACGACTATGCCCGCCGCCCCGACTTCAACCCCCAGGCCGAACAACCCGACTGCACCATCGGAGTCTACCGCCTCACCATGAAATCCAACTCCGACAACTTCCGCCAGTCATCCATCCAGGGCGTCATGAAACGCATCAAAGCCAAAGGCGCCACCGTCATCATCTACGAACCCACCCTTCCCGACGGATCAACCTTCTTCGGCAGCCGCGTCATCAACGACCTCGACCGCTTCAAAGCCCTCTCCCACGCCATCATCGCCAACCGCTACGACTCCGTCCTCGACGACGTCCGCCCCCGCGTCTACACCCGCGACCTCTTCCGCCGCGACTAATCCCCATCCAATTGATTAAGCTAAGCAATCTCAAAAACAGCCCGCTGGCCAAAGACTCCTTTTGGGCGCTGGCCGGAAACGCATTAGGCAAGGGACTGTCATTGTTTGCCGGAATCGCCGTGGCCAGATTTTTGGGAAGTGATGTCTATGGCGAATATGGCATGATCAAAAGCACATTGCTGATGATTGCCATATTCTCCACATTCGGATTGGGCTATACAGCGACCAAATACATAGCTGAGACCAAAGCATCAGCCTCTGGCAAAGTTAGATCTGTACATCAAATCGCCCAGACCATAACACTCATCACCTCTGGAATCATAGCGCTGTTTGTGACTATATTCGCCGAACAGATCGCCACCTGGCTCGACAGCCCTGATTTAGGCTCACTACTCAGAATGTCGTCAATTGCCATCGTGGCCAATGCGCTTAACACCACCCAGGTGGGCGAACTAAGTGGCTTCCGTGCATTTAAAACCATTGCCAGAAACAATACCCTGGCGGGTGTTGTCACCTTCCTATTAAGCGTCCCTGGCGCATATTTTGGTGGAATTGTCGGAGCCATTATGGCATTAGTGCTGTCGCTGGCATTTAACTGTGTGGTCAATTACTGCTCGATAAAAAAAATGTTGCCTCTCGGCCAACGCATAAAGATTAGACCAGATGAAGTCAGGGAGATTATTAGATTCTCTTTCCCTATCGCTTTGCAGGAAAGCCTATACTCCATAACCTCATGGCTTGGAATGGCCATTATCATAAAGTTTGCAGGCTATGACCAGTTGGGTATATATTCGGCCGCCAGCCAGTGGATGGCGGTAATGCTCTTTATTCCAGGCGCGCTCAGAAATGTCGCTTTGTCGCACTTTGCTGAAAATAGCGTTGATTTGGCCAAAACGCAGACTATCACAAAGAGATTGCTTCTGGTCAACGTCCTGTCCACCATGATTCCATTCTTGGTCATTGCGGCTTGCAGCAGCATCATAGCCTCATTCTATGGCTCGAGCTTCGACCGATTGCCAGCCGTGCTCAACATATGCGTATTCACCGCCGTCATAAGTAGCATGAACAACGTGCTCATCCAGGAGCTGATAGCATTGAATCATAATTGGTTCCTTTTCTGGTCAAGATTTATCCGTGACGTGTCTATTCTGGGCCTGTACATGATGATCATACCTGGAAGCTCATATGGAGCCAGAGATGTCGCCCTCATTTCCTTAATCGCTCAGATCGTCTATTTGGCCTTGTTGCTTGCCAAAAACAAGATAATTGTCAAACGATATGGCAGAAACACCGTGGAATAATCCAAACTGCAATCACCAGGCATTGGCCGAACAGTCAATGAACAGTGTCCGAACTGCATCGGCCCGCCACAACGCTCTCGCTTTGATCATTTTTGTTGTGGCTATAGTGCTGAGTATCTGCTCTCAAACCCCATCGGCTAAAGGCGAATACAATTATCTGTTTCTAAAATATTTCTGGATACTGCCTGGAATCTACTATCTGGTCATGCGTCCGCAATATATCTTTGCCCCACAGTTAAGATGGATCTGGTGGCTGACGTCGTTGCTTACTTTATACTTGTTTGCGTTACAAACATTTAACTATCCAGTCATCTATTTTGGATCTGACATTGCCAATATGGTTGTGTCATCTCTAGTAGTGATTGTGTCCTATGCGTTCTGGCGTCAGAATGCTTCATTGATTGTCTATGTCAGGATATTGGACATACTGATCGTATCAACAACCATCCTGGCCATTGTTAGCTATGTGCTTGTGTTGCGCTTTGTCGATGTTGGTCAACTGTCATATGCAAAAATAGGTAAGAACTCGCTGGCCACAATTCTTTTGAGCGCTGTTGTCCTGATCATCACTTCATTCAGATACTGGAAATCGGGCAAACGCGTTTTCATGCTCGGTTGTCTATTCTGCCTTGTTGTAGTGATGTTTCTTCTTAAATCGCGGGCCAGCCTTTTGGGATTGGCATTTGTTGTGGGATATTATATCATGAAATACACCAGAATACGCACCAAAATTATAGCTATTGCAGCATTCGCCATTATTGTGGTGATCGTGAT
The DNA here is from genome assembly GCA_947177135.1 of uncultured Porphyromonadaceae bacterium. Taxonomy (GTDB): domain Bacteria; phylum Bacteroidota; class Bacteroidia; order Bacteroidales; family Muribaculaceae; genus UBA3263. The sequence continues at coordinate 2,822 of CAMWTI010000019.1, forward strand.
GAGCATTCCTAAATATTATGAAATTATAGTTGAGAATATATTGTTTGCCAATCGAGATTCCTCTAATATTGATTCGCTGTCATCCGGTCGAGTCACATATATGCTGGAAGTTTTGGCGCTTATTCCTGAAAATCTGATCTGGGGAGTTGGTGTCCGATACATGGACTGCTTTCCACTCATGCAGTTAGTTCAATTTGGAATATTCGGAGCCTTGATTGTGGCAGTATATTTATATAAGGCAGGGCTGCTGATATCTTTTAGGTTCAATAAACATGATCCGTTGAATCTGGCCACTTTCTTATTGTTCTGGGCTTTCATGATCAATTCGTTGTTTGAAGCTCAGGCTCCATTTGGTCCTGGAGTAAAATGTTTTATCTTGTGGATGATGTTTGGTTTTTCTCTGGCCGATTATAAAATGCGTGTTGGCGGAAGGAATGTCAAAATCGGAAAAGAGAAAAAATAGACAGAAACAGAATGTGATAATGTCTGGTGCGATTGGTGAAATAACTCTTAGAGATTGTTCAATTCTGATTGATCAGACAGCTTTCATAATGCATAACATTGTGAGTTCGGCATATAACTATAATTAAAAAATCATGAGAATAGTAGAGTTGATCGGGCGTTGGGCCTCCAAAATTTCTCCTCGATTGTTTCTTGCAGGAGCTTATATCCACAACCGAAAGCGGATACCGAACTTTAAATCACCGAAAGATTTATCGGAAATCTGGATTTCAAAAGTATTAACAGGTGATTTTAATAAAATATATTATCTTGCAGATAAATATCAGGTTCGTGAGTATATTGAGCAGAAGGGTTTGGGGCGATATCTTCCAGCTCTTATTGGCGTATACGATTCAGCCGATTCTGTGGATTTCGAACAAATGCCTCCAAAGTATGCTCTAAAAATGAATTTTGGATGTGGAATGAATTTGATTTGTCAGGATTCAAATACATTTGATAAAAGAGCCGCTTTGGAAAAACTGCGGTTATGGTTTGAGCGTAAAGGGAAATATTCTCTTGTCGAGGAGCATTATAATCTGATAGAGCCAAAAGCAATTTGTGAGGAATTTATTGATGATGGAAATGGCGGATTTCCTACTGATTATAAATTCATGTGTATTAACGGTAAAGCGTTTTGTGTTCTGGTTTGTAGCGAGAGGTCTTCGGGGCATGTCAATAAGGCTATGTTCAATATGGAATGGGATTTTCTAAAAGAATATGATAAAAGTGGAGAGGCACATCCGTTTCCCAAACCAGCCAATTTTGATGAGATGGTTGCTGTGGTGGAGAAATTGGCAGAAAATATTGAGCTTGTAAGAGTGGATCTATATTCCGATGGGAAAAAAATCTGGATTGGTGAAATAACTCTTACTCCGGCTGGATGTATTTTTCATAAATGGACTCAGAAGGCGTTGGATGAAATGGGACGCTTCTATTATCAGACAAAGAAAAATAGGAATGTCTAAATATTGCATTATATATAATTTTGCTCAGCAATATCGTTCGTCAATATTTTCTTTGATTGATAAAGCCTTAGACTGTGATTGGTGCTTTGGCCGCAACACCACTGATATCAAAGGAATGGATACCTCATTGCTGAAGCATGTGGAACTGGTTGATAATATAACAGTGTTTCGGCGTCCGTTATATCGTCAGAAATCTGTGACACAAAAAGCCTTATCTAACGAGTATGACGCATTAATATTGCTTGGCGATCTGTTTAATCTGTCGGCATGGAACATATTGATCCGCAATAAACTCTTTAAACATAAGAAGATATATTTATGGAGTCATGGCTGGTATGGTGACGAGGGTTTTGCTAAGCGCATATTGAAAAAGATATTTTTCGGACTGGCCGATAAGGTGTTTCTTTATGGCAATTATGCGAAAAAAGTGGCGATAGGGCAGGGATTCGATGAATCAAAATTGGTTGTAATCCATAATTCTCTTGATTATGAACAGCAAGTAAAATTGCGCGAAAAACTTTCATCATCAGACATATACACTGCGCATTTCAAAAATAGTAATCCTGTTTTGCTTTTCATTGGTCGGCTTACTTCTGTCAAGCGTCTTGATCAGCTTGTGGATGCTGTGGAAATATTGAAAGAGCGAGGCGAGATTTATAATGTTGTGTTTATTGGTGACGGAGAACAACGGCTCAATCTTGAACGTCAGGTTTCAGAGAAAGGACTTGATGATCAATTCTGGTTTTATGGCAAGTGTTACGATGATACTGAAAATGCAGAATTGATATACAATGCAGATCTTTGCGTAGCACCGGGAAATGTGGGACTGACAGCGATGCATACTATGGTGTTTGGTTGTCCTGTGTTGACGCATGATGATTTCTCACAGCAGATGCCGGAGTTTGAGGCGATTCAAACTGGAAAGACTGGCGCGTTTTTCAAACGTGGAGATGTGTTATCCTTGGCTGATTCGATTGAACGGTGGTTTGCTGAAAACAGGATGAAACGAAATCAGATACGCTATGATTGTTATGAAGAAATTTCGAAATCCTGGACTCCGCAGTATCAGTTAGAGGTATTAAAAAAGAATCTGGAAGCATGAAGATCAAAATAATCCAATTGCTTAAACGATATCGTCGAAGGTATTATATTTGTCGTTTTAGGTTGAAAAATGTTCATCCCACATTTCTGGCAACGCCCAAGATGCATAATGTCAGCAAGGATATCAAATGTGGCGCATATTCTTTCATCGGCAATAATTGTACGATTTATCCTAAAGTTATCATCGGTGATTATACAATGATAGCTAATAATGTTTCAATAATTGGAGCGGATCATAATTATCGTACCCCAGGAATTCCAATGGTATTCAATGGCCGGGAAAATATACCTGAGACTATTGTCGGAAAGGACGTGTGGATTGGTGCTCATTCGATTATTATGGTTGGCGTTAAGATAGGAAATGGTGCGATAGTTGCCGCAGGATCTGTTGTAACTAAGGATGTTGAACCTTATGCTATTGTTGGTGGAGTTCCAGCTAAAATCATAAGATACAGATTTTCGCCTCCTGAAATTCTTGAGCATGAGAGGATGTTGGCAGAAAGTAAAATGAATTTTAATGAATCTTTTCTTGCCGGAAATTTATTTGAAAAATAATATAAATAGTAGTATGTCAGTATTTAAGGATAAGGTGTTGCTGATCACCGGAGGGACAGGTTCGTTCGGCAACGCAGTCTTGCGTCGCTTTCTGGACAGCGACGTCAAGGAAATTCGCGTGTTCTCGCGCGATGAAAAGAAGCAGGACGATATGCGCCACCGTTTGCAGAACCCGAAAGTAAAGTTCTTCATCGGCGACGTCCGTTCCAAGGCTTCGGTCGACGTGGCCATGCGCGGTGTCGACTATGTGTTTTCGGCCGCGGCTCTCAAGCAGGTCCCCAGCTGTGAGTTCTTCCCGATGGAAGCCACCATGACAAACATCATCGGCACAGACAACGTGCTCCGAAGCGCCATCGAGCATGGAGTGAAAAACGTCGTAGTCCTCTCGACCGACAAGGCCGCATATCCCATCAACGCAATGGGAATCTCCAAGGCCATGATGGAAAAGGTGGCCATTGCCCGCGGACGCGAGCTGGGCGACGACGCTCAGACCACCATCTGCTGCACGCGCTATGGCAACGTAATGGCCAGCCGCGGATCCGTCATCCCCCTATGGGTCGAGCAGATGATGCAAGGCAAACCCATCACCATCACCGATCCGGCCATGACCCGCTTCATGATGACGCTCGACGACGCCGTCGACCTGGTGGTCTATGCCTTCGTCAATGGACGCAACGGCGACCTGTTCGTACAGAAAGCGCCGGCAGCCACTCTCGAAACCCTGGCCGAGGCCCTGAAGCGGCTCTATGCCCGCCGTGACCCCCGGTTCGCCCAGGCCGAAATCAAGGTCATCGGCACCCGCCACGGCGAAAAACTCTACGAAACGCTGGTCACGCGCGAAGAGATGGCCAAGGCCATCGATCTGGGAAAATATTACCGCATCCCGTGCGACAACCGCGACCTGAACTACGACAAATTCTTCACCGACGGATCGCAGGCCATCTCCGCGCTCGACGACTATCACAGCCACAACACCGAGCGCCTGTCCGTCGAAGGAATGATGGAGCAACTGCTGCGCCTGCGCTTCGTGCAGGCCGACCTCGGCATGGCCGGATCTGTCAAGCCGATCGCAATCCGCTCCGAGTAACCATTTTTCTTACAACGCAAAAATGAAAATTCTGGTGACTGGCGCAAAGGGATTCGTCGGACGCAACCTCTGCGCGCAACTCAACAACATAAAAGCCGGCAAAGCCCGCAACTACCCCGTCTCGGTCAGCCGGGTCATGGAATTCGACATCGACTCCACCCCCGAAGAACTCGACTGCTACTGCGGCGAGGCAGACTTCGTGTTCAACCTCGCCGGAGTCAACCGCCCGCAGGACCCGAAGGAATTCATGGAAGGCAACTTCGGCTTCGCCTCCGTGCTGCTTGACTCGCTCAGGCGCCACGGCAACCGCTGTCCGGTCATGATCTCATCCTCCACCCAGGCCGCTCTCGACAACCCCTACGGACAGAGCAAACGGGCCGGCGAGCAACTGATGCGCGACTATGCCGCCGAGACCGGTGCGCGAGTGCTGATCTACCGCTTTCCAAACCTCTTCGGCAAATGGTGTCGTCCGAACTACAATTCGGCTGTGGCCACCTTCTGCAACAACATCGCCGCCGACCTGCCCGTCACCGTCAACAATCCCGCCACAGAACTCACGCTGCTCTACATCGACGACCTTGTCGACGAAATGATCGCGGCGCTCACCGGCGGCGAACATCACTCGGCCGACGGACTTTTCTGCGAAGTGCCCGTGACACACCGGGCCACCCTCGGCCAGATCGTCGGACTGCTCGAAGGATTCCACAGCATGCACCGCAATCTGGGCGTGCCCGACCTCACGCCCGGTGGATTTGAAAAGAAACTCTACTCCACATATCTCAGCTATCTGCCCGAATCGCGGATGATATATGATCTGAAAATGAACTGCGACGACCGCGGCTCTTTCACCGAAATCCTGCGCACGGCATCCTCCGGACAGATCTCCGTCAACGTCTCCCGTCCCGGAATCACCAAAGGACAGCACTGGCACCACACAAAAAATGAAAAATTCGTCGTTGTCAAAGGCCACGGACAGATAAATCTCCGCAAGATCGGCTCCGACGAAGTGCTGACCTTTGAAGTCAGCGGAGACAAAATCCAGGTCGTGGAAATGATTCCCGGCTACACCCACAACATCATAAACCTCTCCGACACCGAAGACCTTGTCACCGTGATGTGGGCCAACGAACCGTTCGACCCCGGCCGCCCCGACACCTTCTTCGATCCGGTCTGAACTCTAAATCCGCACCATGACACACTTTGCTAACGACGGACGCCTGAAACTGCTGATCATCGTCGGCACACGCCCCGAAATCATACGCCTGGCCGCCGTCATCAAAAAATGCCGCAGCTACTTCGACTGCCTGCTGGCCCACACAGGCCAGAACTATGACTACAACCTCAACGGAATATTCTTCCGCGACCTCGGCCTGGACGACCCCGACATATATCTCGACACTCCGGCCGACAACCTCGGCCGGACAATGGGCAACATCATCGCCTCGACCTATGAACTGATGGCCGAGGCGCGCCCCGACGCAGTGCTCGTGCTCGGCGACACAAACTCATGCCTGTCAGTCATCGGAGCCAAGCGGCTCCACATCCCCATCTTCCACATGGAAGCCGGAAACCGCTGCTTCGACGAATGCCTGCCCGAAGAGACCAACCGACGCATCGTCGACATAATCTCCGACGTCAACATCTGCTACAGCGAACATGCGCGCCGCTATCTCGCTGCCACCGGCTGCGCCCCGCAGCGAACCTATGTCTGCGGCTCGCCGATGGCTGAAGTGCTCCACTCCAACCTCCGACAGATCCGCGCAAGCGACGTGCTCGCGCGCCTCGGACTCACCCCCGGAAAATACATCCTCCTTTCGGCCCACCGTGAAGAAAACATCGACTCCGAAGCCAACTTCATCAGCCTCTTCACCGCCATCAACGCCATGGCCGAAAAATATGACATGCCGGTGCTCTACAGCTGCCACCCACGCTCGCGCAAACGCCTCGAAGCCTCCGGATTCCGGCTCGATCCGCGCGTGATCCAGCATGAGCCGCTCGGATTTCACGACTTCAACAATCTGCAGATGAACGCATTCGCCGTGGTCAGCGACTCTGGCACCCTGCCCGAGGAATCGAGCTTCTACACCTCCATCGGCGCCCCGTTTCCCGCCGTCTGCATCCGCACCTCCACCGAACGCCCCGAAGCGCTCGACAAAGGCGACTTCATCCTGGCCGGCATCGACTCGGCATCGCTGCTCCAGGCTGTCGACATGGCCGTTGCCCTCACGGCCGACGGAAACCACGGTCTGCCGGTGCCGGACTATGTCGACGAAAACGTATCCACCAAAATCGTCAAACTGATCCAGAGCTACACCTCTGTGGTCAACCGCATGGTGTGGCGGAAAAACCCTCCGTCGCAAAAATGAACATCCTCTACCTCACCATCAGTGAAATAAACGACACCGACAGCCGAGGTATATACACCGACCTGTTGCGTGAACTGGCGCGGCGTGGCCATAACCTCTACATAGCCTCCGCGGCACAAAGACGCACCGGAGAGCGCACCCGCCTGATCGACGGCGGACCAAACTGCAGCATCCTGAAAGTGCGGATCCTCAACATCACCAAATGTAACGTCATTGAAAAAGGTGTTGCCATGCTCACCCTGGCCCGGAAATACTCCGCCGCCATCAGCAAAGCATGGCCGGACGTCAGGTTCGACCTGATTCTCTACGCCACCCCCCCCATCACGCTTAATGACGTGATTGTCAGTGAGAAAAAGCGCACCGGCGCACGCACATACCTGATGCTGAAGGATATATTCCCGCAAAACGCCGTCGACTTGGGCTACTTTTCTGCCCGATCGCTCTTCTACCGCATGTTCCGACGGAAAGAAAAGCGCCTCTACCGCATATCGGACCGCATCGGATGCATGTCGCCCGCCAACGTCTCCTACCTCCTGGCCCACAACCCCGAACTTGCACCTGCCAAAGTCGAACTCTGTCCAAACGCCGTCGAACTGACGCCTCGCCCTGAAATCACCGCCGCTGAACGCGCCGCCATGCTCGCCGCCATCGGAGTCCCCGCCGACAAAGTCCTCTCCATCTATGGCGGAAACCTCGGCAAGCCGCAAGGCGTTGACTTTCTTCTCCAGACCATCGAATCCAACGAACGCCGCGCCGACTCTTTCTTCCTGATCGTCGGATGCGGCACCGAATATCCGCGCCTGAGCCGATGGTTCCAGACACGGCGCCCGAACAATGCGGCGCTTCTCCACTCTCTGCCCAAGGACGACTTTGACCGCCTGCTGGCATGCGCCGACATCGGCCTCATATTCCTCGATCCGCGATTCACCATCCCCAACTATCCGTCGCGGCTGCTCGGATGCCTCGAATGCGGAATGCCGGTCATCGCAGCCACCGACCGGGTCTGCGACATGGGCGACATTGCCGAAGCCAACGCATTCGGAATGAAATGCCTCAGCGGAGACATCGAAGAATTCGACCGCAAAATCGGACAACTCATCGCATCGCCCGAACTGCGCCGCTCCATGGGCGACAACGCACGCCGCTTCCTTGAACTGAACTACACGGTCGACCGTGTGGCCGACACCATACTCGACATTAAAAATAACACAAACACAACGTTATAAATCCCTACTGCTATGAAACAAGAACGGATTTTACTCTGTCTGGCTCACATGAGCGGACGCGAACAGGATTTTGTCAACGAGGCCTTCGCAACCAACTGGGTGGTGCCTCTTGGCCCCAACGTCAACGGATTTGAAGCCGACCTCGAAGCCTTTGTCGGACAAGACAAGAAAGTCGTCGCCCTCAGCGCCGGAACCGCGGCCGTACACCTTGCCCTGCTTGCCTGCGGAGTTGGACCCGGCGACGAAGTGATGGTCCAGTCCTTCACATTCTGCGCCTCATCACACCCCATCACCTATCTGGGCGCCACCCCGGTGTTTGTCGACTCCGAACCCGACTCCTGGAACATGGACCCCGACCTGCTCGACAAGGCCATCGCCGACCGCATAGAAAAAACCGGTCGCAAACCCAAAGCCATCGTCCCCGTCTATCTTTACGGAATGCCGGCCGACATTCAGCGCATAATGGAAGTGGCCGAGAAATACGACATCCCCGTGATTGAAGACGCCGCCGAAGGATTCGGCTCGCTCTATGACGGCCAGGTCTGCGGCACGTTCGGCCGATTCGGCGTCCTGAGCTTCAACGGCAACAAAATGATCACCACCTCCGGTGGCGGCGCACTGATCGTCCCCGACGACGAGTGGAAACGCAAAATCATGTTCTATGCCACTCAGGCCCGCGAGTCATATCCGTACTACCAGCATGAAGAGATCGGCTACAACTATCGCATGAGCAACATCTGCGCCGGAATCGGACGCGGACAGATGACCATCGTCGACGAACACATCGCCCACCACCGCCACGTGCAGGCGCTCTATGCCGAACTGCTCGCCGACGTCAAAGGCATAACCCTCCATGGCAATCCCTCCCCGCGCTATGACTCGAACTTCTGGCTATGCACCGCCACCATCGACCCTGACCGGAAAGTGCGCGGACAGGAACGCGCCTATGCCCAGGTGATCACCGGTGCGGTCGGAGGCGCCGCCGGCGTGACCCACGCCGCGTCGACCGCCCACACCGACTGCGAGCCTAACGCCAACGTCGAGGCCCTGCGCATGGCGCTCGACGAGGCCGGCATCGAATCCCGCCCCCTCTGGAAGCCGATGCACAAGCAGCCGGTCTACAAAGACTGCCCCGCATATGTCAACGGCGTCAGCGAGAGCCTCTTCAAAGTGGGCATCTGCCTGCCCGCCGGACCCTGGGTCACCGACGAGCATGTGCGCTACATCGTCGAAAAGATCCGCGAAAACCTGCTCTGACAGAATTCTTGTACAATATCCCCTCCCCATCCGCCGCGGGCCGACAGAAGCTCCCGCGGCGGAATTTTTGTGCCACGGATTTGAAATATACGGCAAAAAAGCGTAATTTCGCGTTATATATAGAAAACTCATACCGAAAATCATGCAAAGATTCGTATTGACACTCGATCTCAAAGACTCTCCCGAAGCCATCGCGCGCTATGAGGAAGCACATCGCGCCGTCTGGCCCGAGATACTCGAGGGTATCCGCTCGGTCGGCATCGCCGCAATGGACATCTATCGCCTCGGCACCCGCATGGTGATGATACTTGAAATCCCCGACGGTGTGGACCGTGACGCCGCAATGGCCCGGCTCGCCACCCTGCCGCGTCAGGCCGAATGGGAAGAATTTGTCGGACAGTTCCAGCAGTGCGAGCCTGGTTCGACCTCTGCGGGCAAATGGCGCGAAATGACACGAATTTTCTCGCTATGAGCGGATCTCTGCGCAAAAAAGTCTTCGTGTCAGGCTGCTACGACATGCTTCATAGCGGCCACGTCGCCTTCTTCAAGGAAGCGTCGGCATATGGCGACCTCTATGTCGGCATCGGATCAGACGCCACGGTGCAGGAACTCAAACACCGGCAGACGGTCTACTCTGAAACAGAGCGGCTCTACATGGTCAAGGCCATACGCTATGTGACAGACGCCTTCATAAACACCGGTTCGGGAATGCTCGACTTCGTCGAGACGGTCGACCGCGTGAAACCTGACGTATTCGTGGTCAACTCCGACGGCGGCTCTGAAGCCAAACGCCGTTTCTGTGCCGAACGGGGCATACGCTATGTGGAACTCACACGCCAGCCCGACGCAGGGCTCACTGCGCGCTCCACCACGGCTTTGCGCTCTGGAGTCAAAAGCCGCCTGCCTTACCGGATAGACATTGCCGGAACGTGGATCGACCAGCCATATGTTAGCCGCTATGGTGCCGGCTGGGCCATCACTGCCTCTATCGAGCCGACATGTGAATTCATGGAGCGCGGCGGCATGGCCACGTCGACCCGCAACTCCGCACGCAAAATCTGGCCATACGAACTTCCGAACTATAACGAGGAGATGCTGGCCAGGCTTCTGTTCTGTTTTGAGAACGGTCCTGAACACGGTGAAGGCCACGTTAGCGGTGCCCAGGATGCCATCGGCCTGTGCGTGAGCGGTCTGTCGCGTCATTACTACAACGGACGCTTCTGGCCCGAACGCATCGAGCGCTGCATCGACGAGCCGGTGCTCCAGTGGCTTGAAAGCCACCTGTGTCTGGTCGAGACATTTCCGCGCCCCGAAGGCTGCTCTGTGGTCGGGGGTGCCGACATCACCCCTGAAAAGGTGGCTGCGCTGACCGCTGCCGCCGACCGTTGCTGGGACGCCATTCTGGCGCGTGATCTCCATGGATTTGCCGCAGCTTTCTCCGACTCTTTCCGTGCCCAGTTGCAAATGTTTCCGGCAATGATGGCTCCAGGAATCGAACAACACGTAGAACGATGGAAGCACCGGTCACTGGCCCACAAACTGACCGGTGCCGGCGGCGGGGGATATCTGCTTCTGGTAATTGACGGTCCGGTGCCGGAGGGTGCCGTTCCGATCACCATACGCCGTCCGGAGTGACCCGTGGCCGTCGTCAGCCGCGCAGTTCCGACACAATGAGCAGCAGCTCCTCGCGCACCGGCTCCGGCAACTCCAGACCGCGCAATTGCAGCGAGCGTGCCCAGGCGGCCACTTCGTCTTCGCGCATGCTCAGCATCACCTGACGGAATTCGTCGGCCTCTTCGTCGGTATACTCCTCTGGTCTCTTTCCCTGAAATCTATCGAGTTCTTCGTCATCGAAGTACTCGATTTTTTTACTCACCGCAGCCAGCAGTGACTCGCGCTCGCAGATCTGATGCTGGCCGCAACACTCCTCCTCGTCGGTTTCATCGGCATCTGCCTGCCTGATCTCCTCTTCCGGAAGTGCTTCCTCCTCCGGCTCCTGGACGGGCTTGTGAGTAAGCCATAAAGCGAAGCCTACAGCAACGAGGGCGCCGAGTATTATGCAGAATACGGTAATCATTATTCAGTAGATATAATCAATTGTAAATCCGGCAGCCTCCATGTCGGCCCAGAATCCGGGATAACTCTTGCTGACGCACTCCGCGCCGCATATGCGCAGCCCCGGGTGAAATATGGCCGCGGGAGCGAAGGCCATGGCCATGCGGTGGTCGCCGTAAGTTTCGATCGGCGCGGGGCATTCATCCGTGTCGCGTTCCATGCCCTGCCATTCAAGCATTCCCGGCTTATTGATCACGACATTATATCCGAGCTTGTGCAGTTCTGACTGCAATGCCGCCAGCCGGTCGGTCTCCTTTATGGTCAGTGAATCCAGACCGGTGAAAAGAAACCGTGTGCCCGTCAGACAGCAGGTCACGGCCATGGTCTGCGCCAGATCCGGCGTGTTTGACAGATCAGCCACAACCTGCGGCTCGGCATATATGGTCGGAGTCGGAATAACCGAGCCATCGGCCGTTCGCCGCGCTATCAGTCCGGTAACCCTCATCAGCGACTCCACCCGGCGGTCGCCCTGCAGCGACTTGTCATAGAGCGGCTTCAACCGTATGCTTCCTGACGACAGCACCGCTATTTCAAACCAGTATGAGGCCGCGCTCCAGTCGCCTTCGGCCTCATAGACAAACGGGCGGTATCGGCCTGGTTCCACTCTAATGCAGTCGCTTCCAGCCTCCACCTCGGCACCTGCCATTCGCATCAGTCCGGCTGTCATTTCCACATATGGGCGCGAGGCAGTCCGCCCGAGCAGCCTCAGCGTGATTCCTCGCTCCATCACCGGGGCTACCATCATCAGGGCCGAGATGAACTGTGAACTTACGGTGGCGTCAATCCAGACGTCGCCGCCGGTCAGCACGCGGCCATCGATGCGCAGCGGAGGAAAGCCCTCGGCGCCAAGATATTCGACAGAGGCTCCGCACTGGCGCAGTGCATCAACCAGCGGTCCGATCGGACGCTGGCGCATACGCTCGTTGCCGTCAATGGTTACGCTCCGGCCGGGAGTGGCGGCATAATATGCCGTCAGAAAGCGCATCGCTGTCCCAGCCGGCCCGACGTCAACTATTGCGTTATCGGCGGCCGACACGCCGGCCAGGATCGCCCGGGTGTCGTCACAGCCGCTCAGTCCGGCCTGGTCTGGTTCAATTCCGGGGGTCAGCGCCCGGATAATCACCAGCCGGGCGCTCTCGCTTTTGCTCGGCGGCAAAACAATTTCTGCTGTCACCGGATTTTCCGGTGGCCAGATCATTACATCCATAGCCACAAAGTTACGTTTTTTTAAGCATTAAAAAAGCATTCTGGCGGGTTTATATGTTATATATTGAGAAGAAAATGTTAATTTTGCAATCACAATGAACCTGACACCGCTTGTCCGTCCATACTTCAATCACGTGTATGCTTCGCTGGATCACGCCCGCTCAAACCCGGAGGATGTCCAGCGGAAATTGTTGCGCCGTCTGCTCCGGTCTGCCCGCCACACAGAGGTGGGGCGCCGCTGGGATTTTGCGTCGATCGACTCTTATGCCGTGTATGCCGACAGGGTGCCATGCCGCCCCTATGAGCAGATCAGGCCGGAGGTGATGCGAATGCTTGGCGGTGAGCCGGACGTGCTCTGGCCGGGCGTCTGCCGGCGATATGCGCAGAGCAGCGGCACATCCGACGGTCGCAGCAAATACGTCCCCGTGACTGACGAGGCGCTGCGCAACTGCCACTATCGCGGTTCGGCCATGACCGTGGCTTCATATCTCAGGCTTCATCCCGAGTCACGTATGTTTTCCGGCAAAGGCATGATTCTTGGCGGCAGTTTCGCCACAGCTCTCACCGATCTGCCACCGAAAGTGAGGGTGGGGGATCTCTCGGCTCATCTTATACGCTCGATAGGCCCGCTGGTGGAATTATGCCGAGTGCCGTCGCGTGCCACTGCTCTGATGGAAGACTGGAGCCTCAAGCTGCCGCGACTCGTCAGCGAGTCATCGGTGTGCAACGTCACCAACCTTTCGGGCGTACCTTCATGGTTTCTGACTGTTCTCCGTGGAGTGCTTGCACGTACCGGAGCCTCCGAAATCCATGAAGTCTGGCCGGGGCTCGAGGTGTTTTTTCACGGTGGCATATCTTTCGAGCCATATCGTGAACAATATGACAGCATAATAGATCCGGCCCGGATGAACTATCACGAAACCTACAACGCTTCCGAAGGGTTCTTTGCCGTGCGCGACAGTGCCGACACCGGGGCCATGCTTCTGCTCACCGACTGCGGCGTGTTTTTTGAGTTCACTCCCGCGGACAATCCCGACGCCAGGCCGGTGCCATGCTGGGAAATATCGCCCGGCAACGTCTATGCGCTCACAATCACTTCCGGTAACGGCCTCTGGCGTTACCCTCTGGGCGATACAGTCAGGATCGAATCGGTCGAACCTTTACGCATCACCGTGGCCGGCCGCACAAAATCGTTCATCAACGCATTCGGCGAGGAGCTGATGGTGCACAATGCCGATGCGGCTCTGACGCGGACCTGCCGTGAACTCGGATGCGCCGTGGCTGACTATACCGCCGCGCCTGTCTATACCTCCTGCCGGACCAAAGGCCACCACCAGTGGGCCGTGGAATTTTCCCGCCCGCCGCGCTCCATGGACGAATTCGCCGCAACGCTCGACCGTCATCTCTGCGACGAGAACTCTGACTATGCCGCAAAGCGCGAAGGGGGAATATTTCTCGCTCCGCTTGAACTCGTGGCTGTGCCCGACGGCACTTTCAACCGCTGGCTTGCCTCGACCGGAAAACTTGGCGGACAGCGCAAGATTCCACGCCTGAGCAACGATCGCCGTGTCATCGACGCGTTGTTGTCGTTATACTGATTTCCCTATTTTTCAGATAGTTCGGATTTTATTTGGCAGATTCGCAGGAACTTTGTAAATTTGTCAAATAAAATCAACTGGTAGCATACAATCATTATCTTCACAATAGTTATATCATGAAAATCAGTATCTTAGCTTTGACGCTCGGAGTGGTTGCTCTCTGCTCTCCGTTTGCCGAGGCAAGCACTTTCGTGAATCTCACACCGACTCCCAAACAGATGACGGTGGGTGATGGCGAACTCGTCTTGCCATCTTCGTTTCAGGTCGCCACCTCGGGGCTGGATGATGAAATGAAGGCTGAAATAGCCAAGTTCGCAACTTCTTTCAAGAAGGGAACGGGCATTGTTGTGACCGAAGGTGCCGACGGCCTGTTCTCCGTGACCAAAGATGAGACTGTGCCGGAAGAAGGCTATCGTCTCAGCGTCAAGACCAGCGGAGTCAGCATCGCCGCGTCATCGCCCGCGGGCCTTTACTATGCCTTCCAGACTGTAAAGAAAGTGCTGCCGGCCAATGTGATGGCGGAAATGGACGGCGTCGGACCATACGCACTGCCGGTGATGGAGATCGATGACGAGCCGCGCTACGTGCACCGCGGTTACGAACTTGACTGCGCCCGCCACTTCTTTGATGTGGATCAGGTCAAACGCATGCTTGACGTGATGAGTTATTATAAAATGAACCGTTTCCACTGGCATCTTACCGATGACCAGGGCTGGCGCATCGAGATACCGAAGTATCCAAAGCTGACCGAAGTGGCAGCCACCGCCCCCAACGCCTACTGGTGGGACTTTGAAAATCACTATGAATATTACCTGAACCGTCCTTATGGCCCGCAGTATTTCACTGTCAGCGAGCTGAAAGAGGTGGTGGCATATGCAAAAGAACGCCACATCGAGGTTATTCCTGAGGTGGACATGCCAGGACACATGGAGGCTGCCATCGCTGCCTATCCGCAGATGAGCACCAATCCCCAGGGAGAATACAAGGTGCGCTATTGGCCGGGTGTGTCGACCAACATTCTTGACATATCGAATCCTGCCGTGATGCAGTTCTGCCGCGATGTGATGGACGAGCTGATCGAGATATTCCCTTATGAATATATACACATCGGCGGTGACGAATGCCCCAAGAGCGCATGGGCTTCGTCGGCGTCCATACAGGCAATGAAAAGCGAGTTGGGCATATCCACCGACAACGCTCTGCAAAGCTGGTTCTCGAAGCAGATCGCCGATTATGTGAAGCCGAAGGGCCGCAAGCTGATATGCTGGAACGAGGTGCTCACTTCCAGCGGAGCCGATCCGAAGATGGTGCAGGAGGCCGATATCATGATCTATGACTGGCTTGGCGGCACGGCGGCCGACGGCCCATCCTATCAGGCCGCTAAGCTGGGATTGCGCAGCGTCTGGTGCTCGACCTATCATTATTATATAGATTACAGCCAGTGGAGCGGATCGTCTGAACCAAAGTCGATGGGCGGTCCGATCACTCTCGAGACCGTGTATAACACACGACCGTCGACTACCACCGATCCGGCTCTGCTTCCGTTATATTATGGCGTGCAGTGTAATCTCTGGACAGAATATATAGCCGAGCCGGCCCATGTGGAGTATAATTCGCTGCCGCGCATGATCGCCGTGGCCGAAACCGGATGGTCACCGCAGAGCAAGAAGGATTTCACTGATTTCAAGAAGCGTTTCAATGCCGACACCCGGTTGCTCGATCTGCGCGGGTTCACCTATGGCAGGCATTATGTCGACAATGCCGGAGAGGAACCTGACGTGGTCTATCCTGACGACGGCGCATATTATCGTTTGATAACGCGCGCCAGCCATGACACCAACCGCAAGGACCGTTGCATCGAGTTGGTGCGCGACGGTTCGCCGCTGGTGTCGGAGAAGAGCGCGACGGTCGGCCAGCTGTGGACAAACACCCAGGTTGCCGAAGGCGATGCCGCTTACGACTGGCAATACTGGACATTCGAGGCCGATCCGGCCGGATCGGGCAAGTTCGCCATGGTGTGTCGCGCCATGCCGGCCGGATCTGTCAACCCGTCCATGATCGGATCGTCGGTCGGCGCTCACTGGAAATACGACAATTCTGTCAAGAACTATAATTTTGTCCTTGGCCAGCATTTCGGCAAGGAGGAAAGCAACTATTATTACTCCATACGCTCCGATAAGGGCGATTCGTGGTGGCTCAACTGCGCGCAGGCCGCACAGAACCAGACCGTCAACAACTGGAACGATCCGGCCGACGGCAACGGTGGAATTTGGCTCTTCTCAGGCGAGGACACTGCCGACGAGATCTATCCCGAATTCGATTTCTTTGAAAAGGGCAGTCAGTATGTGATCTATAACACAGACGCCGATTTCGGTCAGGCGCATATCGGTGACAACGGTGCGGGCGACAAACTTGCATGGTGTGCCGACGGAGGCTATGAAGCCTGGGTGATCGAGGAATCAGTGACCGATCAGGCTCACAATATCCAGTATGTGACTCTGCGCAACAACGCCACCGGACGCTACATTGCCGGAGTGGCGTCGGAGGCCGTGTCCTCCACTCCAGGTGTCAGCTTCTTCAACGGTGATGCGGGCTATCCGGTGCTGATGAGCGACACCAGACCCGCCGCGCCAAACGTGCGCATTGTCCGCTGGGAGGGCCATAATGATTTCGCATTGAGCATCGACGGACGCAACTTCTATCCGCTGTCGGCCAAGTCAATGGTCAATCCGGGAACCGTCAGCGCCGGTTCGACCACGGCCGGAAATGCCGTGCGCAATCAGAGCGCCACCTGGAGCATACATAAAGCCGAGGTGCTGACGCTGGAGTGTGTCGACACCGACGGAAACCATATCCTTACCGCCGAGATCTCGCATTCCGTCGGCAGTGACTGGATTCCGGGGGCCGACATCACCGCTCTCTTCCCCGCCCCCGTCAACTTCGTTTATAAAAGCCATACCGCCACCACTACAGGCTATCGCATTGTCTATGAGCGCACGGCCTGGACTCTGACCTATGAATGCCGTCTGGCCGACGGCACTCTCATCGAGAGTGTGCACACTGCCGCGCCGGTTGGCAAGGCCACAGCGGTCAAGGCTCCCGAGGTGCCTTATTTCAAATTCGAAAATATGGCCGCCGGATCTCCCGCCTCTGTCACCCCGACAGCCGACGTGACCGTCACAGCCATTTATTCGACCGACGCCCATATCGGCGTGCGCGATCTGGCCGCTCCGGTCAGCAAGCTGGAAGACGGACATTCCTATGTGCTCTATGATGCCGACCCGCGCGGCGGAGGCCGTAACGTCTATCGCTATGCCACATCCTCCAATGCCGTGATGGGTTCCTCATCGTGCCGCAACACCGGTTCCAACTATATCTGGATCGCCGAAGCTTCCGGCTCAAACTTCAAATTCAAGAATGCCGCGTCGGGCCTCTATGTGCCTGCTGTGTTCACTTCCGGTGGCTCAAACCTGATCTATCTCAGCGAGCAGGGCGAGCCGTTTGTCTGCACATACGACGCGTCGGCCGAAAACTGGCGTATCAAGAATTCGAGCAATGATCTCTACTGGGACGGCAACACCGACGGATCGCTGTCGGGATGGGGTCCTGACCGTGGTCAGCCGGTCGAGATTTTTGAATTCACTGCCGCTCCGCTCTATGAGGTGACCGTCACCGAGGTCGACGAAAAGGGTGCCGTGCTTCTTGAGCGGTCGGTGGAGATTGCCGCCGGAAGCGAATTCCTGTTTGCCGCGTCACTGCGTCCCGGACGCGAGATTCTCGACGTTGCCGGCAACGAAGGACTTGACTGCGTCACAGCCCACAAGACAATCACCGTGAAGTATGGCGCCGACACCGGCATAGATGAAGCCGCAGTTCCGGACGCCGCCGTTGATCCGGACAGTGGAATCTATGACCTCAATGGCCGCCGTCTGCGCGCCATCTCGCGTCCCGGCGTCTATATTGTCAACGGTCGCAAAGTTCTGGTCTGCAACTGATTCACCATGTTGCAGCACGCATATCTTTTTTATTATGAAGTTTTTGCGTATCTTTGCGTCATTGATAGCGAATTAACTAAAATCTAACCTTGATATGTCGTTTCCCATATTAACACCCGAAGAAGCCGCGTCGCACATCAAGCACGGCGACACTGTGGGCCTTTCGGGGTTCACCGCTCCAGGTGTGCCTAAAGACACATTCGATGCCGTGGCTGCCCATGCCGTCAGCGAGCATGAAGCCGGACGCCCTTATAAGATCAGTCTTTTCACCGGCGCTTCGACCAACCGTCACGTTGACGGTGCCTTGTCAAACGCGAATGCTGTGGAACGCCGCGCGCCCTATCAGAACACTCCCGATATGCGCACGCGCATCAATGCACATGACACACATTATTTCGACCAGCATCTTTCTGAGATGGCGCAGAAGCTGCGCTATGGTTTTCTGGGCGACATCGATGTGGCCGTGATAGAGGCTGCCGACGTGCAGCCCGACGGACGTCTGGTGCTCGGCACCGGTGCCGGCATCGTCACCGCAGTCGCCAAGATGGCCAAGAAGATCATCATCGAACACAATTCGGCGATCAATCCCAAAATCGAGGGCCTCCACGATCTATATATGCCGGCTGATCCTCCCTATCGGCGCGAGATTCCTATCTACTCGCCCAAGGACCGTATCGGATCTCCATATCTCTATGTCGACCCGAGCAAGGTGGTCGGCGTGGTCAACACGCACCAGACCGATGGCGTGAAGCCGTTTACCGCCCTTGACGACACAACCAAGAAGATCGGCCATAACGTCTGTGAATTCCTGATCGGCGAGCTGCGTGCCGGCCGTCTGCCAAAGGAATTCCTGCCGATTCAGAGCGGAGTGGGCAATGTGGCCAACGCCGTGCTCTACGGCCTGGCCGACGCCACCGAGATCCCTCCCTTCGCAATGTATACCGAAGTGGTGCAGGATGCCGTGCTCGATCTCATGGAGCGTGACCGATGCATATTTGCCAGCACTTGCTCGCTGACAATGAGCGACGAGACCCAGGCCCGCTTCTTTGCCCACGACGCCGAGTTCTGCCGCCGTGTGGTGATCCGTCCCAGCGAGCTGAGCAACAACCCCGAAGTGATCCGTCGCCTCGGTGTCATCGCCATGAACACCGCTCTCGAGGCCGACATATTCGGTGCGATCAACTCCACTCACGTGCTCGGCACCAAGATGATGAACGGCATCGGCGGTTCGGGTGACTTTACCCGCAACGGATATCTGTCCATCTTCTCATGTCCGTCCGTGTCTAAAGGCGGAGCCATCTCCAATATCGTGCCGATGGTGGCCCATGCCGACCATAGCGAACACTCTGTCGACGTGCTCGTCACCGATCAGGGTGTTGCCGATCTGCGCGGCAAAGACCCCGTGCAGCGCGCCGAGCTGATCATCAGCAATTGCGCCCATCCCGACTATCGTCCGCTGCTGCGCGAATATCTCAGGCTCGGACGCGGCGGACAGACCCCCCACGTCCTCGAAAAATCGTTTGCCTTCCATGTCGCCTTCAACGAAACCGGCGACATGCGCAACGCCCGACTTTGAAAATTACCGAAAAGTGAGTATTGCCATCCCCGGCAATACTCACTAACTTTGCACCGGATAATTAATTATAAGGTGTTTGTTAAAAAAATAAGCGCGTCATTCCCTTGAAAAGAATGGCGCGCTGTTTTATAGTGTGTATTTGTCGACACATGTCATAAAAATACGGAGTTACCATCCATATGCGGCAACTCCGTATCTTCCTAACTATTTATTCACACATATTTTGGAACAATATGTCTTTATTTTGCGATAGCGATGGCCACACGGTTCTTGACATTGTCGGTGTATGGCTGTTCGGTATCGCCCTTGGCCACGGTGCTGATGCGCTCTGACTGCACGCCGGCCTTGACAAGAGCGGCGGCAACCGCTTTGGCGCGGTGCTCCGAGAGAGTCATGTTGAACGCCGAGTTGCCGGTGGCTTTATCGGCATAGCCGGTAACGACCACTTTCACTTCGGAGTGCTTTTTCATGTATTCGGCCAGATCCTCGATCTTGGATTGCTCGAGGGTGCTGATCACAGACGAGTTGATCGAGAAGAAGATGTCGTAGGCAACGGTTTCGGCCACGTTCTGTCGGGCAGAAGTCTGCTCTTTCTTCTCTTCATTGCGGGCAGGTGCGGGTTCAACCGGTTCTACAGGCTGTGGACGGGGAGCCGGAACGATCTCCATTTCGGCTTCTTCGACAATCTGCACTTTGGCCGGACGGGTGGAGCCGAATTTGAACGAGACGCCGACAAGGCCGTTGAGCTGCCAGTCAAAGAGAGTGCCCTTTTTCGAGTTGAAATCGTCGGGGAGCATGTTGCCGTTCACTTCCAGATTGATGGCAAACAGGCGGCTGAGGTTGAAGCTCAGTCCCAGGCCTGCGCGGCCGGCCCACATGATCTTGTGGCCTTCCCAGAGGTTGAGGAATTTATAGCCCTGAGCGTTGAGATCGACGGCCTCGTCATTGTTGAAGCCTCCGTTCACGCCCACACCCAGAAACAGATATGAGTCGATCAGGCGTGCGGGTTTGTAGCCGCAGAACAGGTTGGTCAGCGAGAGCATTGCGTCGACATTGCCCTGGAGATAGTTGAACTTATAGTCCATGCGGGGTTCGACCCAGCTGCCGCGGCCCTGCCATCCGCTGACGCCGAAGCGCAGTCCGAACAGCGGGTTGAAGCGGTAGCCGCCATAGAGTGCGGCGGCGGGCGATATCATGTCGGAAGTGCTTTCGGATTCTCCGAATGTGTAGCCGACTCCGCCCTGGGCCTGAAGGAACCAGTGGGGGTTGAACACCTCCGTCTGTTCAGTAGTGACGGAAGTGACAGCTGCCGCCTCCTGTGCCGAAACCCCGAACGAGGTGGCTCCTATGAGCACTGACAGCGCTGCAAACGTGAGTTTTTTCGGTAATTTCATTTGTGTAGCTTGTGTTGTTTTTGATTTTAAAAAGAGAGAGGCGGACCTACCAAAGGCGCGCCTTTCTCGAGCTAATATGTAGTATTTAGGATAGGATTATCGCTTCCGAGCCTGGCTGGAAACCGGATTAACCTTAATGGTTACATAAGCGGTGGTTTTGAAGCTTCCGAAGTAATAGTCACCGGTAACGTCAACTCCGATCACGAGGTCTTTCATGAGAGCAACCTTTTCGGTATTGAAGGTCAGCAGACCATCTTCGTCAACCGAGATATTGAACTGGTCGAACAGTGACGGAGCTGCATCTCGGGACTCTTCATTGATGCTATACTTCAGGTTGGTGAAGCCATAGTAATTCCACTTATCAGTGAATTCACTGTTGAAGGGACCGTATTCGCCGTTCATTTCAACTCCGTCTTTAGCATAGGAGTCAAGAACCACAACATACTTTGTCAGATCGACTTCCTGTTCAACGAATTCTTGCATCAGGCTTGCGGAGGTGTAGCTTACGTTCTTGATCGGCTTGACAATGTCAATCAGGGTCTGGCCTACAGTGTAATAGTTGTTGGCTTCCTTGCCGTTGAGGTAAACGATCCAGTCGAGAACGATGTCGTCGCCGCTGTTGACCAGAATATTGCCGGCCATGCCTTTGTTGATCACAACATTGACAGTGTCGTTGTATTTGGCCATGTTCTGAGCGTCAGCATATTTGAGATTCCAACGGTGGTTGTTGTCTTTCTGCCGATACCAGATGGTTGCAGCGCTTTCTTTCTTGCCGTCAACGTCAACAAGCCAGTTGTAGCATCCGCCGGGCTGGGTGATGGGATTAACCTGGATGTCCCAGACAGGCTGTGCGGCTTCGTACAGATCCTTGATATAGGGCTTTTCACGACCGGTCAGAACATTGCCGTTATAGAAGAGTTCGGAGATTTCCTTCTTGGCTGCAATTTCATAAGCGGTAGGAGCAAGCTTCATCCACTGTTTGAAATTCTCAAGATCATTCCAGGGCTCTGTCTTGAACCAGATGTGAGTATCATAGTCACCGAGTACAGGCAGCGGTTTGGGCCATTCGACTTTGCCGGAGAGCACGATGGAAACAGGCGGGAAGCCAGGTACAGTCGGCTCGAGGTTGATCACAAGCTTGATGCCCTTGCCAGCCAGGCTGTCTACAGAGTAGAAGTCTTCCTTGACTGCGATCTCTTTCAGGATGTAGTCATCATTGTTGGTCAGGTTGACAGCAGCGGTTACAGGGAGGTCTTCCTGAGCAGCAGTGGTGGAACCAAGGTCGACATATGTCTTTGTGCCAGCGAGTTCAGGTACTGTGTAGCGGTGGATGAACTCGTCGCGGCTGATCTTGAAGTCTTCGTTGCCAAGCTGTTGCCAGATTGCTTTGTGCAGTTTGGTGATAAAGCCTTCTTCAACCACAGTCTCTCCGTCCTTGGTGTCGTCCCAGAGGCAGAAGTCTTCAGTGTCGACAGGAGTGTAGAGGTTCCAGAGGAAGTGAGTGTAGTCTGTTTCGTTGAAGTAAACAACAACAGGCTCGGTTGTGAGAACATACTGTACGTTGAAGTATTTCTGCTCTACCACGTCATTGCCGTGCTTCATGTTCACGCGGACAGTGACAACCTTGCCGATGCGGCTTGCGCTATTCACGTCATCGGGGTTGGCTGCGGTGAGCTTACCGTCTTCGGTAACCACTGCATAGCCCTTGGTGGCTTCGGTTTCAACGAATTCATAGGTGAAGGAGAAGCCATAGTCGGCCCAGTTGTCGAGATACTTCTTGTTGTCTGTAGCTTCCTTCTGAGAGTATGCGGTTACATACTTGGTCAGATCGGCGTCAACCTGATTGTAAGCAACATTCAGATAAACGGGAGCCTCTTCGGCAAGAGCTTCGGTCTTGGTCAGGAAGAAGTAGTTGGGGTCGTTGTCGACATGGCTCCAGGGCTCGGCTTCGGTGGGATAAGCCATGGAAGCGTTGTCATACTTATAAACGGCTGCGATGCCGGGGGTGAAGGTAGCTTCGGCCACGCGGGTGTATTCAGAGTAAACCACTGCGTCTTCAGCTGCTTCGGTCACGGTGTTGCCTTCGCTGTCGGTCCAGGTGTAGTAGTTCTTCTCGGCGATGGGCACACGCAGCGAAACAGTGTAGATCTTGCCTTCGCCTGCGCTGTTGAGGTCGCTGGTGAAGTTGTCGGCCTTGGTGGCATAAACTTTCAGCACGCCGTTCTGTTCTTTCTCTACCTTGGCTACTTTAACCACGGCAGGATCGTTGCCGGCACGCGAAGAAGCGATCATCTGAACGAAGTTGACGTCGTCTGCCTTGATGTCGGTGAGTTCAACGCCAGAAGGGTTGAGACGATAGAAAGCATAGGTTTCTTCGTTGGTGACGATCTTGGCGGCTGCGCCGTCAGGAGCTGCGGTATATTCACCGTTGGCACCGGCTACCATGGGCACGAACGATGCTGACAGGAAGTCGATGGTGGGTATGCCGCCGACGTATGCGGAGGGGATCAGGGTCACGCTGGTCAGACGCTTGGCGTTGATGGCGTTGAGGGTCGACAGGGCGCCGTTGATCTTGACGATGTCGCGCTGAGCCTGCTGCAGGTCAGCCTTGAGAGCCGCGATGGCCTGGCCCTGCTGTTCAACGGTGCCTTCCAGAGCAGAGATGCGGCTGCCGTGGTCGCTGAGGGTTTCGTTGATGGTGGCCAGGGTTTCGTTGATGGTGTCGATCTTGCCCTGCAGGTCGGCCACAGCATTGTCGAGGTTGGTCTGGACGCCGTCGATGCTCTGCTGGAGCTGCTCTTTGACGGTGTTGATTGTCTGGTTGAGGGTTTCGACAGCGGAAGTGAGCTGCGAGCTGAGCTGTCCGATCTTGCTTTCGAGTTCAGCTTTGTTGGCAGCGACAACGCCTTCAAGATCTTCGATGGCGGCTGCGTTTTCCAGAATGTCGAGTTTGGCCTGGGCCAGTTCGGCGGCCACTTCGCCATATTTGACATAGAGATCAGCGAGCTTGGTGTCGATGCCGTCAAGCTTGTCCTGAAGACCGGCCAGAAGTTCGGAATAGGTCTCCATGAACAGGTTCAGGGCGGCCAGCTGCAGGTCTACCTGCTGCTGATATTCGTTGAATGCGCTGACGTGCGTCTCAAGGGCAGTGTTGACAGCACCGATCTCTTTTTCAAGTTCGGCCTTAAGCGCGGGGATTGTCTCGCTTGTGATTTTGTTGATAGCCTCGATGTTGGCGGAGATTGCCGTGGCATTGTTCTCGATATCGGTGGCGTTCTGGGCGATTGCCTTTTCGTTTGCGGCCACTCTGCTTTCGAGTTTGCCAAGATCTGTCTTCAGGGTGTTGATCTCAGAACTGATGCCGTCGATCTTGCCGTTGATTGTGGTGATGTCGGACGTGTTCTTGTTGATCAGAGTAAGATAGTCTTTAAGTATCTCTTTGATCTCGGCTTCGCTGGCGTTGAATTTCTTTTCGAGAGCGTCGATGTCGGCGTTCAGGGATTTCACGGCGTCGTCGAGCGACTCCTTGGTAGCGGCCTTGCCTATTGCTTCGGCAAGTTCCTCATATTTCTGACCGTATTTGGCTTCGAGGTCGGCTATCTGTTTGGTGATGTCGTCGCGCAGAGCCTCAACCATGGTTTTGGCTTCTTCGATGGCGTCGGCTTTGGCCTGTGCGGCGGCAGCTTTAGCAGCTGCGGCCTCGGCGTTGGCGAGCTGTGCCTTGGAGTCGGCTTCGGCAGCGGCCTTTTCCGCGGCGTCGGCAGTCTGCTGTGCCTTATCGGCAGCGGCCTGTGCCTCGTCAGCTGCGGATTTGGCAGCTGCGGCGGCTTCGGCAGCGGCCTCTTTCTGTTCAGCAAGAGCGGTCTCGAGAGCCTTGATCTGATTTGTCAGGGCCTGTTCCTGCTGAGCAAGTTTGTCGCTGATCTCGCTCTGGAGTTGGTCGTCCTTGGTGGTGAGCGACTTGATGTCGTCATCGTAGTCCTTACAGCTTGTGATGACTGCAGGCACCATGGAAACCATCAGAGAGAACAGCGTTGCTTTGAGAAACGTTTTCTTCATAATTGATTGTTTATTAATATATTAATTAAGTGGTTTTTTGTTAAAGGCCTTCTTGTCCGCGTGTCGATACAGCAATTTGCCTACAAATTCGCGTTGCAAAGGTAAACAAAAATTCACATTTTACCCCCCCCGATCGTTAAATGATGTTAAATGTTATTTCGTGTGTTTTTCCTTGATTTTTCGGTGTGTGTCGTCATCGGTCACCTCCCCCCGAAGGGGGGAAACAATAAAAAAGTATTGCTGTCCGAAAAAAATTTTTAGGGCAAGACAAAATTAGGGTCGATTCCATT
>CAMWTI010000020.1 GCA_947177135.1 uncultured Porphyromonadaceae bacterium
AGACCGGTCAGCGCCACACGCAGACGTGCGCCCGGAGGCTCGTTCATCTGGCCGAACACCAGAGCGGCCTGCGACTGCGCCACCTGCTCCATGTCAACGTCGGCGAGATTCCATTCGCCTTTTTCCATTCCTTCTTCAAATTTTTTGCCATATTTCATGACTCCGCTCTCGATCATCTCGCGGAGCAGATCATTGCCTTCGCGGGTGCGCTCGCCGACACCGGTAAACACCGAGAATCCGTTGTGACCTTTGGCAATATTGTTAATCAGCTCCATGATAAGAACGGTCTTGCCAACACCGGCACCTCCGAACAGTCCGATTTTACCGCCTTTGGAATACGGCTCAAGCAGGTCGATCACCTTGATGCCAGTCTGAAGAATCTCAGTCGAAATGGTCAGATCTTCAAAATCCGGAGCAGGCTGATGGATGGGGCGGAGATTTGTGTGGTCGAGAGCCGGAAGATTGTCGATCGCGTCTCCGATGACGTTAAGCAGCCGGCCTTTGACCTGTTCGCCGGTCGGAACGGCAATGGGGCGTTCAAGATTGTCGACCCGCATGCCACGCTGAAGACCGTCGGTACTCTCCATGGCCACGCAGCGCACGGTTTCCTCTCCGATGTGCTGCTCGACCTCGAGTATCAGCATCGAACCGTCGGGACGGTCGATTTTCAAGGCTGTGTAAATGGGGGGCAGTTCGTTGCCGGCGCCTTCAAAAGCCACGTCGACCACGGGGCCGATCACCTGTGCGACTTTTCCGTATTTTTCGCTCATATAATGGAGTCTGATATTATTAGAAGTGGAGACCGAAGGTGATCACAAGCACCATCAGGACCAGATTAAACAGATTGATCGGGAGAAGATATTTCCACTCAAAGGCAAGCAACTGATCGATTCGCAGACGCGGGAAAGTCCATTTGAACCAAATCATGACAAAGGTCACGGCGATAGCCTTCATAAGGAACCACAAAACCGACGGAATATAGTCCATGCACGCGTTGAAACCATCCCATCCGGGAATGTGCAGCGGCATCCATCCGCCAAAAAACAGCAACGCGGCAACACCGCCGATGATGAACAGATTGAGATATTCGGCAAGATAGAAGAAACCGAAATGAATACCGGAATACTCAGTGTGATAACCGGCCGTAAGCTCTGATTCGGCTTCGGGAAGGTCAAACGGGCCACGGTTGGTTTCGGCCGTGCCGGCCACGATATAGATCAGGAAAGCTATAATCGCAGGAATATGGCCGCTGAAAATGAACCATGTGTGCTCCTGCTGGGCCACGATACCGCTCACACTCATGGTGCCGGCAAAGCACACCATTGTGAGTACGCTCAGACCGATGGAGAGCTCATAGCTGACCATCTGGGCGCCTGAGCGCAAAGCGCCGATAAGAGTAAACTTGTTGTTGGACGACCAGCCGGCAAGCAGAATGCCGAGCACGCCGATGCTGCTGACTGCCAGCAGGAAGAAGATACCGATGTTGAAGTCGACAACCTGCAGTCCGTTACCCCATGGAAGCACCGAAAAACTGAGCATCGAGGCTATGATCACCAGAAAAGGAGCCAGTCCGAACAGGAATTTGTCGACATGATTCAGCGAAATCAGTTCCTTGATGAGAATCTTGAACATGTCGGCCACTGACTGCAGAATGCCCCATGGGCCAACGCGGTTCGGGCCGAGACGGCATTGGAAGTAAGCGCAGACTTTGCGTTCGAACAAAATGTAGAACAGTGCGAGCACCGAATATAGCAGCAGCAGCACCAGTCCGATCAGGACACACTCGGTCGTGACAGTAAGCCACTCGGGAAAATGAAGCGTGCCGCTCAAAAAATTGTCAATCCAGCGGGTGATGAATGAAAGGTCTTGCATATGATCCGTGGTAAGATGATTGGTCTGAGGGATTAACGGTCAATGTCTGGCACCACATAGTCGAGCGAGCCGCCGATAGTGATTAGGTCGGCGATCTTTTCGCCGCGGGTGAGATGATCCACAGCTCCGGCCAGACAGAATCCGGGTGAATTGAACTTGACACGCAACGGCTGATTGCCTCCAGCGCTTTCAATATAGACACCGAAAGCGCCACGACAAGCTTCGACCTGTTGGAACCAGTGGCCTTCAGGCAGCTTGATGATCTTTGGCACTTTGGCGCAGATATCGCCTTCTGGAATCTGATCGACAAGCTGGGCGAGAATGCGGCAGCTTTGCTCCATTTCCGAAATACGGGCCTTGAAGCGTGCCATGGAGTCACCCTCATGGCGCACCACTTCTTCAAACTGCAGCTCAGAGTAAATGCCATAGGGATGACGTTTACGTATGTCACACGCCCAGCCTGATGCGCGTCCGGTGGGACCTGTGCAGTTATAGTCTTTGGCGTCGGGGTCGGAAAGCACACCCACTCCATCCATTCGGTTGTGAGCGATGACGTTGCCGGTAAACACCTTATTGTATTCCTTGATAGCCTTTGGCATGATCTCGAGCAACTTCTTCACATCGGTCTGGAAATTGGGATCGAGGTCGGCGATCACGCCGCCGATGCAGTTATAATTGAAAGTCATGCGTGCGCCTGTGGTGCGCTCCAGAATGTCAAGAATGGTTTCTCGCTCACGCAGCGGATAGAACAGCATGGTGGTCGCGCCAAGGTCCATGCAGAAAGTTCCGATGGCCAGCAGGTGTGAGCTTATACGCATCAGCTCGTCCATCATAACGCGGATAACCTGCGCGCGGCGTGGCACTTCTATATTCATGGCCTTTTCGACGCAGAGACAGAGAGCGTGACGGTTGATCATTGCGCTCAGATAGTCCAGACGGTCAGTGAAATGGAGTGTCTGCGGATAGGTCAGTCCCTCACAGAGTTTCTCGATGCCGCGGTGGATATATCCCAGATAGAGATCGATCTTTGTGATTGTCTCACCGTCAACGGCGGTGCGCAGACGGAGCACACCGTGAGTGGCAGGGTGCTGCGGGCCGATGTTGACAACAAACTGCTCGGGCGAAAATATTTCCACCTTACGCTTCTCGATCTTGCCTGGAGCGGTCTCCACGTAACTTACAGTCACGTCGTCAACCTTCTCATGATCAAGGCGCACAGGGTTCACTTCGGGGTTTGCGTCATAATCCTTGCGGAAGGGAAATCCCACCCAGTCATTACGCAGGAACAAACGGCGCATATCGGGGTGGTTTATGAATATTATTCCGTAAAAATCATATACTTCACGCTCATATATACCGGCCACAGCATATAGGTCGGTTATAGAATGAAGCATCGGTTTGACGCGATCGGCAGTGGTGACCTTCACTCTGACCATCTCCCATGTCGAGGTATTTGTCAGATAGTACACCACTCCAAGCAGATCGCCCCAGTCCATGCCGATGAGGGCTGTGAGATTATCGAAGCCGAATTCGTCTTTCAGCATCGTTGCAAGCGAGTGCCATTTGGCGTCGGGCACGTTAAGCTCGAGAGTTTCGCCATTGACGATTTCCGCTTCTGGAAACTTCTCGGCCACAATTGCCTGTAAATTGGCCATAAAGGAAAGCTATATTATAATAATGTGTTGTTCGTCGGGGTTAACTATCACTGGAAGGCCGATCCGGTCAGTCGGTCATCTTGTCGAGAGGGTGGTTTTTCAGGAAATCCTGTTGCTTTTCCTGACGGTTCACTCCGCCAAAGAAGCGCTCCACCTTGATCTTGCGCGACAACTGCATGATGGCATAGATCATCGCCTCGGGACGAGGCGGACAGCCAGGGCAGTATACGTCGACAGGAATGATCTCGCCAACGCCTTTGACCACATGATACGAATGGCGGAACGGGCCGCCCGAAATGGCACAACCGCCGGTGGCGATCACATATTTCGGCTCTGCGAGCTGATCATAAAGTCGGCGCACGACCGGAGCCATGCGATGCACGATAGTGCCGGCCACCATCATGAAGTCAGCCTGCCGGGGCGACGAGCGGGCCACTTCCCAGCCGAAACGGGCCATGTCATAGCGGGCAGCGCCAAGCGAAATGAATTCGATACCGCAGCAGCTGGTGGCAAATGTCAGAGGCCAGATGGAGTTCGAACGGCCCCAGTTGATGAGTTTGTCAAGCGAACCGACAACGACGTTCACGCCGTTAGCCTTCAGCTCGTTGACCATACCCTCGATATACTCATTGTCTTTCCAGTCCCCATAGGGCATCGACTTTGTCGTCACTTCCATTCGAGAGCTCCTTTCCGCCAGGCATACACAAGGCCAAGCACCAAAATTACAAAAAATACTGCGATGCAGAGAAGACCCTGCGCTCCGAGTTCACGCATACGCACTGCCCAGGGGAACAGGAACACGCATTCCACGTCGAACATCAGAAACAAAATAGCATAGAGATAATAGCCCACCTTGAACTGAGCCATGGATTCTCCTCGTGTGGGAATACCGCACTCATATGCCTCACCCTTCTGGGCATTGAATGACCGGGGCGAGATAAGCCCGGCGATCCACAAAGCCAGAGCCACCAGAGCAGCACCCGTAAGTGCCGCAGTGACAGCCAATACGCCATTTGATATGGATAATGTGATCATAAAATTATTAGAGTGAAAGGAGTATAATGCCTTCTTTTCAACCGCAAAAGTACGATTTTTTTTTCAATTTTCCTTAAATTATCTTCACATTTTTCAACTATAGTCCTCCGACTCATGCCACACTACGACGGCGACAAACAAAAGGCCTCACCTTCACAATGTTTTCACAGTTATTTTTTGCATAATATAAATAAAAACCGTTTCTTTGCATAAGAAATTACAATCATATAAATCTACCGCAACATGTTTAAAACGATCTCCTGGCTGGCGTTGTTCAGCCTGGCGGCAATCACTGCTTCCGGCGCCCGACAGACAACCTGGGGCGATTACTGGGAAGACCAATCGGTCTTTGCAGTGAACAAGGAAGAGGCACACGCCACCACAGTGCCCTACCCCACCGAAGCCGCAATGATGGCCGACAAAGCCTTTTTCAACACCCCATGGATCCAGCCCCAATCAAGCCGCGTCAAACTGCTGAACGGCGTCTGGAAATTCAACTTCGTCGATGAGCCGTCAAAACGCCCGACCGACTTCTTCAAGGATGGATACGACGTGTCGGGCTGGGACAACCTGCCGGTGCCGTCAAACTGGGAGATGCACGGATATGACACTCCGATGTATGTGAACGTGGCATATCCGTTTGCCAAAAACCCGCCTTTCATCGGCTATGCCACAGGATATACGAACTTCGGCGAAAACCCCGTCGGATCATACGTGACCACGTTCGAGGTTCCGACAGACTGGTCTGGCCACAACCTTCTGCTTAACTTCGGCGGAATCTATTCAGCTGCCTACGTATGGGTCAACGGTCAGTTCGCCGGATATACACAGGCCGCCAACACCGACCATGAGTTCGACATCACCGACCTGGCAAGAACAGGCAAAAACACCCTGGCTGTGCAAGTGTTCCGCTGGAGCGACGGCAGCTATCTCGAAGATCAGGACATGTTCCGCATGAGCGGCATCTACCGCGACGTCACTCTGACCGCAGTCCCATCCACCTTCGTCCGCGATCACTATATCACATCAACGCTCGACGAATCATCGGGCTATACCTCCGGCACTTTCAATGTCGAACTCGACCTGAGCAACCGGTCAGCCTCAACCGCGACGGTTAGCGCTTTGGTCAAGCTGATCGCGCCTGACGGCACCGTGGCCCACACGTTCGCCGAACAAAAAGCGCAGGGCATAGCGGCAGGCTCGGCAAAAACGCTCAACTTCAGCACCTCGCTCAGCGGACTGAAACTCTGGAGCGCGGAAGATCCGCAACTCTACACCGTGGCCGTCATACTCAAAGACGCGCAAGGCCGCGAAACAGAAGCGTTCTCGACAAAATACGGATTCCGCCACATAGCAATCGTCAACAAATTCGTACACATCAACGGCAAAAAAGTATTCTTCAAAGGCACAAACCATCATGACACCCATCCATTGACCGGACGCGCGGTCGACATGGAGACCCTTCTGCTCGATGTCAGGATGTTCAAGCAGAACAATATCAACACCCTGCGCACCAGCCACTATCCGAAACAGTCCAAAATGTATGCCATGCTCGACCATTTCGGCATATACGTCATGGACGAAGCCGATGTTGAATGCCACGCCCTGACATCGCTCAGCGCCGACACGAGCTGGAAAGACGCCTTTGTCGACCGTGAAGTGCGCATGGTTCTCCGCGACCGCAACCACCCGTCGGTCATCTTCTGGAGCCTAGGCAACGAAAGCGCCGAAGGTATCAACTTCAAATACTGCTATGACGCTGTGCGCGCGCTCGACCCACGCATCATCCACTATGAAGGCATCGACCAGGACACCTGGCGCTACACCGACCTGACCTCAAAGATGTATCCCAACGAAAGCCAGATGAACGGATTCGATGCCAGCTGGGATTCCCGGCCGCACATTGTCTGTGAATACGCCCATGCCATGGGACAATCTGTCGGAAACCTCGTCGACTATTGGGACATCATCGAAAACAGCCGCCGCACCATCGGCGGATGCATCTGGGACTGGGTAGACCAGGCCATATATCACCCGAAGGAAATCGCCACGGGCGACATCAAAGGATTCTACACCGGCTATGATTTCCCCGGCCCGCATCAAGGCAACTTCTGCTCCAACGGCATCATCGGCCCGCTGCGCGAACCGACAGCGAAACTTGCCGAAGTAAAACACGTCTACCAATACATCAAAATGTCCGATTACGTCGGATCGACCAAAAGCATCAACGTCAACAACACATACGACTTCATCGACCTGTCGCAATTCAACGCCGTCTGGTCAATGAGCCGCGACGGTGAAGAAGTCGAATCCGGTGTCATCACCGACTTCAATGTCGCGTCCGAGGCATCGAAACGCATGACCATCCCGTTCCAGTCAGCGCCTAAGACCACTGATCCATATGAATGGCTGCTGACCGTCAACTTCGTCACAAAAAAAGCATCCGACTGGGCCGAAGCAGGCCACAGCGTGGCATCCGAACAGTTCACAGTCAAAGCCAGACCGGCCTTACCTGAAATCACCGACCACGGCGACGGACAGATAACCGTCAGCGGCTCCAACCCGATAACCGTCAGCGGACCTGATTTCGCCATCGTGTTCGATGGTGACGGAAAAATGACGTCCATGAAATACCGTGGAACAGAATATCTGGCCAACAGCTGCGGTCTGGCATTCGACAACATCCGCTGGATTGAAAACGACGCCCCCTACTCCGGAATCCCGCCGCAGACCATCGACAATCCCTCTTTCAAAAGCAAAGGTGTCAGCGTGACATACGTCGACGGCAACGCCTCCGGTGCCAAAGCAGTTAAACTGACAGCTACATTCGACGCCGCCAGTTTCGCAGGATACTCAACCACCTACACTATCCACGCAAACGGCATCATTGACCTCTCGGCCACATTCTCACCGAAATCAGACAACATCGACCGCCTCGGCATGAGCATGATGGTGCGCCCCGGACTTGAAAATCTGGATTATTTCGCACGTGGTCCATGGGCCAATTTCGTCGACCGGAAAACCGGATCGCACGCCGCGCTCTATTCGACCACGGTCACCGACATGCATGAAGAGTTCATCCGCCCGCAGACAATGGGCAACCGCGAAGACCTCCGCTATATGCGCCTCACGGCCGACGACGGATTCGGACTGCTGATCGAAACCGAAGGTCAGGTGGCATTCTCAGCCCTGCACAACACCGACCTCGACTTCATCGCAGTGAGCCACGATTTTGAGCTTAAACACCGCCCCGAAACCGTCATCCACTTCGACTACATGCAGCGTGGAATCGGCAACGGATCCTGCGGCCCTGGCACCTGGAACAAATACAAAATCCCGTCAAGCGGCGACTATTCCTACAAACTGCGGTTCACCCCGCTGCTCACCGACGGCGTCGGCTACAATGTCCCCGAAGGAAATGCCTCGACATTCTATATGTCAGAACTGACAGTCGAAGGCGCCCTTGCCTTCTCGGGCTACAAAACCTCGGCTGCGCCTGAAAAACTCTATACCCTACTCAGCGACTTAACGCTGGCCGTCCCCCACTCCTCGCCGGCAGTGCGCCTCACTCCGGTCATCACCGCCAGCGCAAACGCAAAAGCTTGGGTTGACTTCAACGGCGACTATTCATTCTCTGCCGACGAAGCCATGGAGACCGACGGCAACACTCTGCTGCTCACAGTGCCGCAAGGCGTCACCTCAGGAACCTACCGCGCACGCCTGGTCATCGACTCAGGCACTCCGAAAGCCGACGGACCGGTCACTTCCGGCCGCGTATACGATTTTCTTGTCACCGTAGGACACCCGATAGCAGCAGCCGACTACATCACCCCCAGAGGCAGCATGCACCCCGACGGCAACGCCTGGGTTAAACGCATCGCCACCCAAAACGCCTATTCCGACATCGAGTACACCGCCTCGACAAAGCCCGCCTTCTACACTCTGCTTTCTCAGACACCAGAAGTTGTGGCCGGAAGCACATTCGACTTAGTGTTCGAAGCCAACAATCTCGGCGCTCCCGACACCGAACGTCAGGATCTGCGCTATAACTATGCCGCCATCTATCTTGACGGACACGGCACCGGCGAATTCACCGAAGTGGCAACCATCGGCAAACGATTCTCAGGAGCCAACACGGAAGCTAACTATGCCACCGTCATGAACATCATCCAGACAATCCAGATGCCGGCCGAGACCTATACCGGCAAAGCCCGCATCCGCGTCATCTACCAGAATGCATGGCTCGATCTCGACGGACCGAACGCGCAAAATGTCACTGAAGGCGTGGCTTACGACATTGATCTGAAAGTACTTGAACGCGATCCGCGCGAACCGGAATTCCCTGAACCAGACTATGTGATCCCACAAGGATCCTTGCATCCGGAAGGAAACGCCTGGGTGAAACAGGTAACAACCTCTGGAGCCAAAACCGATATCGACTGGCACAACAACGCATGTCCCAGCGGAGTCTACACACTGCTTCCAGACACTCTCCATGTCGAGCCGGGCCAATCGTTCAACCTCAACCTTGTAGCCAACAACCTCGGCAACACATCTGTGGTGCGTCAGGACCTGCGCTACAACTATTGTGTGATCTACAGTGACTTCGATGCCGATGGAATCTTTACTCAAGAAGCTCGGATCGGCGAAAACTTCGAAGGAGCCAACACCCCCGCCAACTACAACGTGGTCATGGACATCGACCAGAGCATCGCAGTCGATCCGTCACTGACAGCCCGCACAGGACGCCTGCGTGTCATCTATCAGAACGCATGGAAGACTCTGTCCAGCGCCAACGCATCCGATATCTACGAAGGTCTGGCACTCGACATCGTCGTTAAAATCGTCGAGACAAACGCAATCTCCGGAGTTGAGACCGACATGCCAGCTAACGGGCCTGACATCATATACGACCTGCAGGGACGCCGCCTCAACTCAGCCTCCCGTCCGGGAATCTACATCATCAACGGCCGCAAGGTCGCCATATGAACCACCACAGTTAATATAATATCAAATCGAGTAAGAGGCAAACACTGATTGCGGGTGTTTGCCTCTTACTCGATTTATTGATGAATTATCAACTCCTTTTATCGGACTTTATCGGACAAGCAATTTGCCGGGAATGCGCTGCTGTCTTTGTTCTTCTTTCAGTTTATTGTATTCTTCCAGAATCGGGATAAGAAACTTCCTGGATTTCGTGGTGATAAGAACGACGCCGCCCAATCTCGGACTGAAAATCCTGGTGACAGCAGAGTCCTTTATGATTTCGACGTTTACAATGTCGTCAGAGGCAAGCCCGCTTATGTCCTGCACTTCCACACCGTCAACGATAAACACCGGCATATTGACGGAATCACACTGTTCGGTCACGTCGCGTAATGCCGAAGCGCAATTATCATCTTTTATCTCAGGCTCCTGAGCGCCGCACACGGCAATGGATGCGGCCATTGCCGCAAAAAGCAGTAACTTCTTCATATTTTTTTTTAATAGCTTAATCTATGGGCGCAACGCATAAAGCGGTGTGGCGTCAAAACGCGGAAGGGCGATGAGCTGCAGATCTGTGACGTATTCGTTGCTGCCGTCACCTATGCGCAGACCGGGATGCCGGGCCAGCAACTCCTCGCGATGGGCTGACAGAGCCACCTCCGGCGAATTGTTGTCATGGCTCAGATGACACAGAAACACATAGCGCAATTCCGGCGAATAGATCCGGGCCAGAAAACGGGCCGCGTCTCTGTTGTCGAGATGCCCGTTGTCAGCCTTGATGCGCGCCTTCAGATGGTCAGGATAGCGCCCGTTAACAAGCATCTCCAGATCATAATTGCTCTCCAGCACCATGAACTGCGACCGCGACAGATAATGTTCCGCCCGGTCCGACACACAGCCTATATCTGTCGCCACAGCCATTCGCGTCTCGCCATGACGGATAAAGAAACCGCAATTGTCTGTGCCGTCGTGCATAACTTCAAACGGAGTAAGCACGAAATTCCCTATCTTGAATTCAAATTCCTTATATATCGCACGATGATAATCCCTGACGCGACGCGAAATGCTGTGACGCCGCATTATGCCATTAAGCACCTTCGGCGTGCAATAAACCAGCATATGCCGGTTGTTTTTCAGAAACGAATAAAGGAACCTAACGTGGTCACCATGATCATGCGTGATCACCACTCCCCGCACCCGCTCCATTGAAATGCCGTGCGCAGACAAGGCATCCTTCACCTTCTGGCAGTCGATTCCGGCATCTATCAGAAACCCGTTTCGACGGTCTCCGACATAGGAACAGTTTCCGCTGCTGCCACTGCCAAAACTCATGAAGTGAACAGGCTCTTCACGGCTTTCGCCGACCTGATACACCTGATCGGCCAACGAAGGCTCAGGGTTTTCATCATCGGCAAGCCCGGCCGACGACGGACTCGGCGCGCCACGCATCGGAGTCTCGCCAAGCAGTTCAGGCGAAAAAAGCCCTGGCTGATCCTGATCATAAATTCTGACTTTGCGGGCCATGGTCACTGATGATAAAGCAAAAAGATTGTCGGAATCTTGGCATAATCCCATCCACCCCTGGCCCACTGCCTGAGCGGCTTGGTCTGAATTGACTCTTGCGGGCCGGTCAGATCCGACGCCACACACAGCAGCATGTCACCGGGCAGCCTCCTGGCCAGTTCCTCAATCAGTTTATTATTTCGATATGGTGTCTCAATGAATATCTGGGTCTGATCCTCAACTACTATACGGCGCTGCATCTCCTTGAGCCGGCGGGAGCGCGCTCCCTCTTCGATCGGCAGATATCCGACAAAAGCAAAACTCTGGCCGCTGAATCCTGATCCCATCAGCGCCAGCAGCAGACTCGAAGGACCCACCAGCGGCACAACCCTGATGCCTCGGCGCTGAGCCTCAGCCACAAGATCGGAACCGGGATCGGCAACTGCCGGACACCCTGCCTCAGACAGAACCCCGACAGCCTCGCCACGCAGAATCGGATCAAGCATGGCCTTCAGATCAGTGTCTGGACCACTATGTTCATTCAATTCACTGAATTCGATAGCATTGACATCAATACTGCGGTCAACCGACTTAAGAAAACGACGGGCTGTGCGCACATTTTCAACAACCATATGACGCACCTGCTTCAGCAATTCCAGATTATGCTGAGGCAACACCGACTCGGCTGGCACATCGCTCAGCCCGACCGGAAACAAGTATAGCGCGGGGGCGATCATCATCGGTCCAGATTTTACAGACCGCAAATTTATAAAATTTCCGCTATATTACAAAATAATTATATCTTGTTCAAGAGCCGGTTCGACAGGGCGATCTGTCGCCAAACAGATTTTCATTAACCGACAAAGGAGTTATACTTGACCAGTATTGACATGTGGTTACATAACAACAGAATCACCGATACGCGCGCCTCCGACAAAAATATCAACCCGCAGGCGGCATACATTATTGGAATATTCAAGGAATTTCGTAACTTTGCAGTCAAAAGACAGAAAGCGATGACAGAATTATCCTCACATATAGCCTACCTGCTGCGTCATCATGACTGCGTTGTCATGCCCGGCATCGGTGCATTCGTGGCCGTGAGCCGCGAGGCAGAATTCAGCACAGAGGAGAATCTGGCCATTCCGCCCCGCCGTGAAATCATGTTCAACGGCGCCATCACCACCGACGACGGCCTGCTGAACTGGTCATTCAGCCGTCATTACGGCACAAACTATGAACAGGCCGCGTCCATAGCCACGTCACAGATAGCCGAAGCCGGACGTCGGCTCAGAATCGATGGCGTTCTGCAGATCAGCCGGGTCGGCATCCTGACCCGAAGCCGCGACGGACGCATA
Organism: uncultured Porphyromonadaceae bacterium; assembly: GCA_947177135.1. Lineage (GTDB taxonomy): Bacteria > Bacteroidota > Bacteroidia > Bacteroidales > Muribaculaceae > UBA3263. Next base: position 12,410 of record CAMWTI010000020.1, read on the forward strand.
ACATTCACGCCGGAATCGGCCCGCACCCTGCCCTCTCTGCCGCAGTTGCGGCTCAAACACTTTGAGCAGACACCTCTGATAGCGCTCCACATCGAACACCGGTCGCAGGAACGCAGCGTTGCTGTGGTGAAAGTACCTTTCCGCAAACGGATGCTCGCCGCCGCGGCGTCAGCGGCTCTTCTGCTCGGACTCGGGTTCACCATTTCAACTCCGATCAGCGTTGAAACCGCCCACACCGCGTCAATTGCATCAGTGCAGTTCTCCACGCCTGAACAGATCCCCGCAATAGCCCCGTTGCCGGCGCCCGAGGGCCTGCGATTGTGCATCAGCATGCCGGCCGAAGGTCCTATGACAAGACCTGAACCGCCAGCTGCCGAAACGCCCGCACGCTATGCGCTGGTCGTCGCGTCGCTGCCATCGCGAGCACTGGCCGAAGAATTCATTCGGTCAAGCAGTGATCAGCGTTTGAAAATACTCGACAAAGACGGCAAATTCAGAATCTACATCACAGACGGCACAACTCAATCCGAAGTCTCGGAAAAGGCCGCCGCTATCGCCGACCTGCACCAAGCCTATCCGGATGCCTGGATGTGTCGCAAATAAGCGCGACCCCATGCTTCGCAGACAACTCTTCCTTTTCCTATTATCCGCTATCGCCATGGCTCCCGCCAGCCTCACGGCCGGCAACGTGACATTCGGTGGCCTGACCGCCGACGCAATAAAAATAGACCCAGCAGCCACAACGGGACTGCGCGCCGTATTTGTGTTGCCTCACACTCAGGGAGTCACCGCGACATACACTCCATCAGACCCGAACGCCATTGTTAGCTGGCAGAAGTTCAGCGCATTAGGCGGCGGACACGCCGAGCCGGTAGAATCGCACGACGGGACCATCCGGCTCACGTCCGGCGACATGGGCTACATTGTGACCGAAGACACGAAAATGACCTGCTACTGGATCGTGGACTACTCAGGCCATCCGTGTGAAATCTCCGGCATTGCCGTTTCATCAGAAAGCGACTGCAGTTCTGCGATACTTGAAACAACCGGCACAGGCGCCGACGCCATAAAATATTACACAATAAACGGCGTGCCACAAACCCTGAGCAGGGAATTTGAACTGACATACCGCACTCTGGAATTCGACGAAGCATCGTTCTCATACACAGAAATCAGCAAAACCGACATATTGGACCAGATCGGACAAACCATCATAACCGACGCACCGCTGTGCGCCACAGACTTCTGTCTGACGGGCGACCGCTTTATGCGTCAATGGGGCGAAGAGATCTCCGTCACATCAGACACAATGGAACCTCTGGCCGTTCAGGCTACCACACGCGCAACGCAGACCACCCGCGAGGTCGACAACGAGCAGAAAGTCGAAACAAACCTCGGCGGATCGGCTCCATGTGAAATCCGGTTCGAAAGCGCCGTCACTGACGCTGCCATCTATCGCCGGTGGGAAATAGCCCGCGACTCGGAATTCAACATCGTCACCTTACAATACAACGAACCGGACTTCACATACACCTTCCGCGAACAAGGCACCTCATATGTTCGACTGGTGTGCGCCAACGCATCGGGAGAATGTGAGGCTTACAGCGAGACTTACGAAGTGTTCGTCGGTGAATCCGCTCTGAAATGCCCCAACGCATTCTCTCCCGGAGGATCACCGGGAGTCAACGACGAATGGCGCGTCAGCTACAAGTCGATCATATCGTTTGAATGCCACATATTCAACCGCTGGGGACAACAGCTCGCCCATCTGACAGACCCGTCGCAAGGATGGGACGGAAAATCCAACGGAAAAATCGTGCCGGCCGGAGTCTACTTCTATGTCATCTCCGCCAAAGGTGCCGACGGACGCAAATACAAGCTGAAGGGAGACATAAACGTGGTTCGCCAGGGGCGCGACATCAACAGCTCATCATCCGAACAATGAACAGAAACGATTTTGAAATAATGGCGCCGGTGGGTTGCCATGACTCACTGCGCGCGGCAATCAAGGCCGGCGCCGATGCCGTGTACTTCGGCATTCAGGGACTGAACATGCGCTCACGCGCTGCTGTCAACTTCACCACCGACGACCTCCGGACAATAGCCCAGGAATGCAATGAAGCCGGCGTCAGAACATATCTCACTGTCAACACCATTCTCTATGACGACGACATCCCGACCATGCACGGCATCATCGACGCGGCGGCCGAGGCCGGAATCTCGGCGATAATCGCCACAGACATCGCCGCAATTCTCTATGCCCGCAGTCGCGGAATGGAGGTACACATATCCACGCAGGCCAATATCTCTAACATCGAGGCCGTGCGATTTTACTCCAACTGGGCCGACACCGTTGTACTGGCCCGGGAGTTGAACATGCAACAGGTCGCGGCCATCAGCGAGGCGATATCGGCAGAACCTATATGCGGACCGTCCGGAAAACCTGTGAAAATCGAAATGTTCTGCCACGGCGCGCTCTGCATGGCCGTCTCAGGCAAATGCTACCTCAGCCTGCATCAGATGAACAGCTCGGCAAACCGCGGAGCCTGCACCCAGATCTGCCGCCGCTCTTACACAGTCCGCGACCGAGAGACAGGAGACGAGCTTGACATTGAAAACAAATACATCATGTCGCCGAAAGACCTGAAAACGATCCATTTCATGAACAAAATGGTCGACGCAGGCGTCAGAGTATTCAAGATCGAAGGACGCGCCCGCGGCCCGGAATACGTCAGCGAAGCAGTCAGCTGCTACTCCGAAGCCCTACAGGCCATCTGCGACGGCACTTATTCCGAACAGAAAATCGCCCGATGGGACTCACGCCTCGAACGCATCTTCAACCGCGGATTCTGGGACGGTTACTATCAGGGACAACGCCTCGGGGAATGGTCAAGCAAATATGGCTCAAGCGCCACACGAGTTAAACGCTATGCTGCCAAATGCACACGTTATTTCTCACGCCTCGGCGTCGGCGAGTTTCTGATGGAGGCCGGTCAACTGAAACTCGGAGACGAAGTGGTGATCACCGGACCCACCACCGGAGCGCTGATCGTGACCGCTGACAGCATCCACACCGACAACGGCCCTGCAGAATCAGTCGGAAAAGGCATTCTGTTCTCAATCAAGGTGCCTGAAAAAGTGAGACTCTCCGATAAACTTTATATCTGGGAAAAAACCGAACCTAAATGAGCGACAAACGACACGGCATACTATTCGACCTTGACGGAGTGATAATCGACAGCGAAGGACTCTACACCGCATTCTGGGAAAAGACCGAAAAAGAATTTCCCACCGGAATATCCGACTTCGCCAAAGCGATCAAAGGCACAAATCTGGAGAAAATCCTGGAGCATTTTCCGTCGGACCAGACCCGAAACACCATTCTCGAACGCATCTATGAATTCGACCGGAATCTGAGCTATCCGCTTTTTCCGGGAGCAATGGAACTGCTCGAAGGGCTGCGCCAAGCCAATGTGCCGACAGCGCTCTACACCAGTTCGAATCCGGAAAAAATGAACCGGCTATTTACCGTTCACCCGCAACTGCGCGATATGTTTGACGCCATCATCAACGGCGCCATGGTCACCAGAAGCAAGCCCGACCCCGAAGGCTACATCATGGCCGCCGAAGCGATCGGTTGCATACCGCAGGACTGCGTCGTCGTCGAAGACTCGCTGCAGGGCATACGCGCCGGCAAGGCCGCAGGCGCCACAGTGGCCGCGATAGCCGGAACAGTGCCGCTAACGACTCTCGAGCAGGAGGGTGTACGCGTGTTCGGACATATCTCCCAACTCACACCCCAAACTCTCATCAACCTCTCATGAACGAAACGTTAAAAATATTCTGCTGCAATCTCAAGACATATGTCGAGATTCATGGCGGAGAAACCCTTCTGGAAGTCAGCAAACGCCTCCGTGACAGGCTGCCGTTCAATCCTATATGCGCGCGAGTAAACAACAAGACCGAATCTCTCGCATATCCCGTCTATGCGCCTAAAATGGTGGAATTCCTGTCATCGTCGACTCCGTCGGGATCGCGCACCTATGTGCGGTCCTTGTGCATGATGCTGTACTGTGCGCTCCAGAGGTGCTATCCTGGAGCCAAGATGAAGATCGAGCATTCGATCTCGCGAGGATGGTATGTGCGACTGAGTCCCGACGTGGAAGTGAGCCAACAGACGGCCGACCGACTCAAAGAGGAACTTGCAAGGCTTCACGAGCTCGACCTGCCTTTCAGCCGCAGGCAGAAGCTCACGTCAGACGTAATTCCGATTTTTGAAAAACAAGGACTTGACGACAAAGTGCGGCTTTTGCAGACAGCCGGCGAACTCTACACCACTTACTACCGGCTCGATGACCTGGCTGACAGCTTCTACGGTTGCCTGGCACCATCCACCGGACAGATAGGGATCTTCGACATCATCCCCTATAAGCAGGGGTTCATTCTTCTGGCCGAAGATCCTTCCAATCCCGGACACACGCCCGAACCTCCGGAACAAGAGAAAATGTATGCCGCATTTACCGAATACCTTGCCTTCAACCGCATCGTCGGAGTCAGCAACGTCGGCGAAATGAACCGCACGGTCGAACGCTCCGAACAGGCTCTGCTGATCAACGTGGCAGAAGCCATGCACAACAACAAGATCGCGCGCATAGCCAACGACATAACCGCACGCTATGAGCAGGGAGGCGCGCGCATCGTGCTGGTTTCCGGTCCGTCATCAAGCGGCAAGACCACCACAACAAAGCGCCTGGCCATACAGCTGATGACCAACCTGCTTGAACCGCAGATGATCTCGCTCGACGACTATTTCGTCGACCGCGAAAAGACTCCGCTGGACGAAAACGGAGATTATGATTTCGAATCGCTCTATGCCCTTGATCTCGAACAGTTCAACAAAGACCTTAACGCACTGCTGCGCGGAGAGACGGTCGAACTGCCATACTATAATTTCGAAATAGGCAAACGAGAATACCGCGGCAACCGCATCAGTCTGCGCGGACGCTCGGTCCTGCTGATCGAAGGCATCCACGGACTCAACCCGGAACTGACCGCCGCCATCGAGGAACGGATGAAATATAAAGTCTACGTCTCGGCGCTCACCACCCTGAGCATCGATGACCACAACTGGGTCCCGACAACCGACAACCGGCTGCTGCGCCGCATCATACGCGACAACGCATATCGCGGCGTCAACGCCGCCGAGACCATCCGCAGGTGGCCCTCCGTGCGCCGCGGCGAGGAAAAGTGGATTTTCCCGTTCCAGGAAAACGCCGACGCCATGTTTAACTCATCTCTGCTTTTTGAACTCGGAGTGCTCAAAGAACGCGGTGAAGAGATCCTCAAGCAAGTGCGCAACGACCAGCCTGAATATGCCGAAGCATACCGCCTGCGAAAGTTCCTGAGCTATTTCAATCCCATTGACGAAAAATATATACCCTCCACAAGTCTGATCCGCGAATTCATCGGCGGTTCATCTTTCAGATACTGATCAAGCCCGCTCATATATATGTCATTGTTTGCCTCCCAACGCGTGGACGAGCTGCGCGACCTGCTCAATCGCCACAACTATTTATATTATGTGATGAATTCGCCAGAAATATCAGACAGCGAATTCGATTGCCTCATGCATGAGCTTGAAAAGCTGGAACGCGAATATCCTGAACTTGATGACGAATACTCTCCGACACACCGCATCGGCAGCGACCTGAACCGCTCTTTTGAACAGACAGCCCACATACGCCCGATGCTGTCGCTCGGCAACACCTACTCCATCGATGAAGTCGACAAATTCGTAAACACAGTCCGGGAAGCACTGCCGGGCGAGCAAGTGACGATCGTTGGAGAAATGAAATATGACGGCTCATCAATATCGCTCATCTATGAAGACGGGCGTCTGATACGAGCCGTGACCCGTGGTGACGGACAAGTCGGCGACGTCGTGACCGAAAACATCAAGACAATCCGCTCCATTCCGCTCGTGCTCCAAGGCGAGGGCTGGCCAAAGACATTCGAAATACGCGGCGAAGTTCTGCTCCCGTGGTTGGAATTCGAACGACTTAATGCCGAACGCGAGGCCAACGGGGAGCCGCTGTTCGCAAACCCGCGCAACGCAGCCTCTGGCACCCTGAAAATGCAGAACTCAGCCGAAGTAGCGCGCCGTGGACTCGACGCATTTTTCTATTATCTGCTGAGCGATGACCTGCCTGCCGACAATCACTATGAAAACATGCAGGCAGCAGCCGGCTGGGGCTTCAAAGTCACCCCCGTGATGCAGAAGTTTGACACAATTGACGAGATCGAACGCTTTATCAGCCAGTGGGATGTAGAACGCAAAGGCCTGCCGGTAGCCACCGACGGGCTGGTCTTCAAAGTCAACTCACTGCGCCAGCAACTCAATCTGGGCTACACGGCCAAATCTCCACGATGGGCCATAGCATTCAAGTTTGCAGCCGAACGGGCGCTCACAAAACTCAGATTCGTGTCATTCGAAGTAGGACGCACCGGCGTTGTCACCCCCGTGGCCAATCTGGATCCGGTGTTGCTGAGCGGCACCATTGTCAAGCGGGCAAGTCTTCACAACGCCGACATAGTCAGCGCGCTCGACATCCATCAGGGCGACATGCTCTATGTGGAAAAAGGAGGCGAGATAATCCCCAAGATAACCGGGGTCGACACTGCCGCACGCGAACCTGGCGCGGAGCCGGTGTCGTTCGTGAGCCGGTGTCCGGTATGTGACACTCCGCTGACGCGCGATGAAGGCGAAGCGGCGTGGATATGTCCCAACCACTATGGCTGCCCGCCTCAGATAGTCGGCCGGATAGAACACTTTGTAGGCCGGCGTATGATGAACATCGACGGAATAGGCTCCGAAACGGCCAGACAGCTATATGACAAAGGATTCGTGCGCTCAATCGCCGACATTTACGATTTAACTGTCAAGCAGCTGCTCACTCTCGACGGATTCGGGCCGCGATCAGCCGAACGGGTGCTCGAAGGCGCCGACGCGTCACGCCAAGTGCCGTTTGACCGCGTTGTATACGCTCTCTCCATTCCTGGAGTCGGCCAGACAATGAGCAAGAAAGTGGCGCGCGCCGCACGATCGATCGACAGACTGATGGCCATGACACGCGAGGAACTCACAGCCATAGACGACGTCGGTCCAAACATGGCCGACGAGATCATAGCATACTTTGCCGACGAACGCAACCTACAGACCGTGGAACGCCTGCGGGCCGCCGGACTACAGATGCAGATGCCTGATGACGACGGTATCGAACGTTCCGACCTGCTGGCCGGGCAATCCATAGTGATTTCCGGAACGTTCACCCGCCACTCGCGTGATGAATACAAAGCAAAGATCGAACAAAACGGAGGCAAAAACGTCGGATCTATCTCAAAAAAGACCACCGCAGTGCTGGCCGGCGAGAACATGGGCCCGGCAAAACTCGAGAAAGCCCGCTCGCTCGGCATTCCCCTGATATCCGAAGATCAGTTTCTGGCAATGATCGGCGGCTGACGGTCAGGCATTGCCGGCGTCACCTCCGGCATCCGTCACCGCCCGGGGTTTGCGCCGGCGTTTATTGCGCCGGCGTTTAGGCTTTTGCTCACCTTCCTGGCCGGCAGCCTCAGTGACATTGGCTTCAACGCTGGTGTCCGCCACGTCCGGCTCCTCCTGTGACGCAGGCTTATCCACAGTTTTTGCCGACGACCGCTTACAGCGATTTCCGGCCGATTTACGATTCCGCCCCGATCTGCCCTCACGCCTGCTCTTTCTTCCGGATTCATCATCTCCTCCGGTTTCATCGGCGGTGGATCCAGACTCCATCCGAGCCACCTTATAGCCGAGAAAATCTTCTATGGCGCGAAACTTGCGGCGATCACGGTCGCCGACCAGAGTCACTGCCACGCCCTCGGCATTGGCGCGCGCAGTGCGGCCGATCCGGTGCACATAATCCTCGCAGTCATGCGGCACGTCAAAATTCACAACCATCGAAATATCGTCTATATCAATTCCACGGGCCACGATATCCGTGGCTACCAGAATGTCAATATGTCCGTTACGGAAATCATTCATCACCACCTCACGGTGACTCTGCTCCAGATCGCTGTGCATCTCTCCCGCTTTGAATTTGAGACGGCGCAACTCCCTGGCAAGCTCCTTGACCTTTAACTTCGACGATGCAAACACAATAACCCGCTTGCTGTTTTCCTCGCGGAACAGCTTGGTCAGAATGCCAATCTTCTCGCCGTCGTGACAGATGCACACACGTTGCTCGACCTTGTCGGTCGGCTTGCTGACCGCGATCTTCACCTCCACCGGATCGGAGAGCAGCGCCTTGGCCATCTTCTGGATCTTCGGCGGCATCGTCGCACTGAACATCAGAGTCTGGCGGTTCTTAGGCAGATGAGCAGCAATCTGCATTATATCATCATAAAATCCCATATCAAGCATACGGTCCGCCTCGTCAAGAATAAAAAACTCAACTTGGCTCAAATCGACATATCCCATGCTCAAGTGGGCGAGCAGACGCCCTGGCGTGGCGATAATCACCTCCGCGCCCATTTTCAGCGCACGCTGCTGCTGCGCATATCCGGCTCCGTCCGTTCCTCCGTAAATCGCCGTGGAACTGATCGGCAGAAAATAACTGAATCCCTCGAGCTGACGGTCAATCTGCAACGCCAGCTCGCGCGTCGGAGTCATCACCACACACTTCACCGAATCACTCGGTTCGCGCATGCCCAGCTCATCAATGACCGGCAAAAGAAAAGCCGCTGTTTTTCCCGTTCCGGTCTGGGCCACGGCAATCAGATCGCGTCCCTGCAAAGCCACCGGAATGGCCTGCTCCTGAATCGGCGTGCACTCATCAAAATTCATCGCGTCCAAAGCGTCAAGCACATCGTAACTCAGGGCCAATTCATCAAATTTCATATCTGTCTCTTTTTATGTTGGTGCAAAGTTAGCAAATAAATTCCACCTGCAAAACCGGAAGAGCATCAAGAGCCGGCCCGCTCAGAAATTTCCACCGCCATAATTTGCTGAAATTACAAACGTTAACCTACAGTTTCATGGCGGTGCACGAAACATTTCACGATTTTTCGCTGAAAAAGTTGCGGATAAGCCATCTTTTTCCTACCTTTGTAGAAAATTTGGCATAACATGACCACAACGGTTAACGATACTTACAAAAGCATTCGGTCTAAAGTGTATGTGATTGTCGAAAATCAGCATCGTCTGACAAATGAAATCAATGCGCTGAAAGAAGAAAATGCCGGGCTGCGCGCTCAGATCGCGTCTCTGCAAAAGGAAATGCACCGAATGAAAATCGACAGTGAATATCTTACCGTGGCGTCCGTCATAGCCCACGACAGGGCCGAGGTGGAAAGCGCCAGATCATTGCTTGCCGGATTAGTGCGTGACGTCGATCGTTGCATAGCAGAACTCTCCGCTGTCTGATGCAGATGAATGATAAACAGAAAATAACAATCCAGTTAGCCGAGCTTCCCCGGATTCCGCTGGCCGTCACCCTCGGCCACGAAGAAGAGATGGCTCGCAAAGCCGAAAAACTCGTCAACGAACGCTGGACACACCTGAGCAGACAGTTCGCCAACGAAAATTCGCTCATGGTAATGGCCCGCGTGGCATTCCAGTACGCGATGCTATATGTCAGATCAGAGCATCGCCATAGCGAAATAGAAGAACTGAACCGAGAGCTGGATGCTCTTCTGCATGATCTGCCGGGCTTAGAGTAGCCCCAAGAATTTCATCGGCCGACGCCGCCTGTCAGGCAGCGCTCCATGACCGACTGACCGCACCCGGATTCGCCCCACCCGCACCGGCCCCCACACCCGGAGGCTGTAGCGGCCGAAGCGTCTGCGGGTGTTGTGGCATAAACAAGAACCGAAACCCTAAAATTCATTCACTCATTCAACACCAGTAAATCAAACATACATGGATATAACACCGCTTATTATCATAATCGTGGCCATTGTGGCGCTCTGCGTCGGAGTATCGGCCACTGTGTTTGCACAAAAAAAGATGGCCCGCACGGCCTCAAAACAGATCCTGGAAGAGGCTCGCCTGGAGGCTGAGAACATCAAAAAGCAGAAACTCCTTGAAGCTAAAGAAAAAGAGCTGAAAATCACCAACGAGGCCGAACGCCTGGCAAACCAGCGCATGAGCAAGGTGCAGAGCGCCGAAGCCCGCGCCAAGCAGCGCGAAATCCAGCTCAATCAGCAACAAAGCGAGAACCAGAGAGCAAAAAACGAAAACGAGGCAACAAAAAATCACCTCGAAATGCAGATGTCAATGATCGAAGAGAAAAAGGCCGAGATCGAACGAATGCACAAATCGGCCGTGGAAACTCTCGAGCATCTTTCCGGACTTTCATCTGAGGAAGCCAAGGAAAAACTGGTGGAAACGATGAAAGACGAAGCCAAGACAGCCGCCGCGTCATACATCAACGAAATCATGGACGAGGCAAAACTCACGGCCAACAAGGAAGCAAAACGCATCGTGATACAGTCGATCCAACGCGTGGCGACCGAAACTGCCATCGAAAACTCAGTGACAGTCTTCCACATCGATTCCGACGAAATCAAAGGACGCATTATCGGACGCGAAGGCCGCAACATCCGCGCGCTCGAGGCTCACACCGGCATAGAGATCATTGTCGACGATACTCCCGAAGCAATCGTGCTGAGCAGCTTTGACCCGGTGCGCCGCGAAGTGGCACGCCTGGCCCTGCACCAGCTGGTAAGCGACGGACGAATCCATCCCGCCCGCATAGAAGAAGTCGTGACAAAAGTGCGCAAACAGATCGAAGAGGAAATCATCGAAACCGGAAAACGCACGGCGATAGACCTCGGCATCCACGGACTCAACCCTGAGCTGATCCGCATGGTCGGCAAAATGAAATATCGCTCGTCATACGGCCAGAACCTGCTGCAACACGCCCGCGAAACGGCCAACCTCTGCGCTGTCATGGCCTCCGAACTCGGGCTCAACCCCAAGAAAGCCCGCCGTGCCGGACTGCTGCACGACATCGGCAAAGTGCCCGACGAAGAACCCGAATTGCCCCACGCTCTGCTTGGCATGAAACTGGCCGAAAAATACAAGGAAAAACCTGACATCTGCAACGCCATCGGCGCACACCACGACGAAGTGGAACCGACAACTCTGCTGGCTCCGATCGTGCAGATCTGCGACGCCATCTCCGGTGCTCGCCCGGGTGCACGCCGTGAAATCGTCGAAGCCTACCTGAAACGCCTCAACGACCTCGAACAGCTTGCAATGAGCTATCCCGGAGTCATCAAGACATATGCCATACAAGCCGGACGCGAACTGCGCGTGATTGTCGGCGCCGACAAAATCGACGACGCCGAGACCGAACAGCTGTCGGCCGAGATCGCACGCAAGATTCAGGACGAGATGACATATCCCGGACAAGTCAAAATCACTGTAATCCGCGAAACCCGCGCAGTGAGCTTCGCTAAATAATCAGGAGCTGAGCCGACTATGGACGACCCCAAAGAAGGGAAAAGCTGCGGAAAACGCTGCGGCGACAAGGAATGTCCCCGTGGCAAACTCCACTCGTTCGACTACCTGCGAGAAGTGCCCGGCGCCATGGAGCAATGCGACATGGTCGAGGTGCAGTTCAAGAACACCCGCAAAGGCTATTATCTCAACTCCCTTAAAATAGACGTAAACCAGGGCGACATGGTGGCTGTGGAGTCAAATCCCGGCCACGACATCGGAGTGGTCACTCTGACAGGCCCGCTGGTGCTCCTGCAGATGAAACGCGCGGGCATCAGACGCGACGCCGAACTGAAACGACTGTTCCGTCTGGCAAAGCCTGCCGACATTGAAAAATACGAAGAGGCACGCTCCCGCGAAAACGAAACGATGATCCGGGCGCGAAAAATCGCCGAAGAGCTGGGGCTCAACATGAAGATCGGCGACGTAGAATATCAAGGCGACGGCAACAAAGCCATATTCTACTACATAGCCGACGAACGAGTCGACTTCCGACAACTGATCAAAGTGCTGGCCGACACGTTCAAGGTGCGCATCGAGATGAAACAGATCGGAGCGCGCCAGGAAGCAGGACGCATCGGAGGCATAGGCCCGTGCGGAAGGCCGCTGTGCTGCTCCACCTGGATCAGCAACTTCATGAGCGTCGCCACCGCCGCCGCCCGATTCCAGGATCTCTCGCTCAACCCGCAGAAACTGGCCGGACAATGCGCAAAACTGAAGTGCTGCCTGAACTATGAAGTCGACACCTACCTTGAAGCAGTGCGCAAACTGCCGGGAAAAGAGATCAGACTGGAAACGGCTGACGCCACATGGTTCTTCTTCAAAGCCGACGTATTCAAAGGCGACATCACATACTCCAGCGACAAGAAAGTGGCCGCAAACCTGACCACCATCGACGCCGCCAGAGCCTTCGAGATCATCGCCATGAACAAAGAAGGCGAGAAACCCGCCCAGCTCAAGCGTGACGAAGACGTGGCTTCGGAAGCAAAAGAGAACCGGAAAGTGGACCTGCTCGATCAGGACAACATCAACCGCTTCGACAAGAAGAAAAAGAAAAAGAAGAAAAAGAAACCAGCCGGCACCAGAAAAGAGAGTCAGGCCCCTGATTCCGCGTCCGGCACCCCGGCAGCGGAAAAAAATGCGTAAGATTCCAATCCTAATTCTCGCGGCAATGGCGGGGGCGGCATGCTCCCGCCATGCCGACGATTACAGCAGGTTTCATGACATACCTGACCGCAGATGGGGCTTTTATCACCATCTGACATTTGACGTGACACCTGAGGATTCGGTGGTCACCGGCGAATTGCAGCTGGTGGTCCGCCACACCAACGACTATCCCTTCTCCAATCTCTATCTGGAAATGACATGCTGCCAGCCGGGACGCCCCACCAGCTGCGACACCCTGAGCATCGAGCTGGCCGACATCTATGGCAACTGGACCGGCAGCGGACTGGGCACCTCATTCCAGCGCGCTGTGACAGTCAATCCGCATTTCACAGTGTGTGACAGCGCACACATCCGCCTGCGCCATGTGATGCGCGTGGATCCGGTGCCGGAAATCGAACAGATAGGCATCATCTTCAAAGCCATCGACACAAAATGAAATATAATCTCCGACAACTGTGTCTGCTCGACCACAACGAGCAGCGGATCAGGCTGGCGCGTCTGAAAGTCAGCCATCCGACTCTGATATGCGACAACGCCAACCTGCTGTATCTGACAGGACGCGTATTCTCCGGATATATATACCTGGCTCCGGAGTCTGATCCGGTCTACTTCGTGAAACGCCCGGCCACCCTCGAGGGCGAACGCGTGCACTACATACGCAAACCGGAGGAGATAAAAGAAATCACCGGCACCACTCGCACTCTCGGCCTGGAAACCGGATCTCTGCCCTATGCCGATGCCATAAGACTCAAAAACGCGATGGGAGCCGCCGAAATCACCGACGTCAGCGCCGCCATAATGAACGCGCGCGCCGTGAAGACGCCGCTTGAAATCAAACTTCTCGAAGAAGACGGCGTCAGACAGTGCGAAATATATTCCCGCATTCCTGAACTATACGCCGAAGGAATGAGCGACGTGGAACTGCAGATCGAGACAGAACGCCTGTGCAGGATTCACGGATGCCTCGGACTGTTTCGCGTCAACGGCCCGTCGATGGAACTGCACATGGGCAACGTGCTGGCCGGCGACAATGCCGATGCACCGTCTCCTTATGATTTCGCCATGGGCGGAGCCGGACTCGACCCGTCGATTCCGGTCGGCGCAAACGGCGAGACAATCATGCGCGGAAAGTCGGTGATGGTGGACATGAACGGCAACTTCAACGGATACATGACCGACATGACC
>CAMWTI010000021.1 GCA_947177135.1 uncultured Porphyromonadaceae bacterium
GGCCTGGATGGCGTAATGGATCGCTTTGGGAAACGACGTCAGGGAAACGATTATCTGCGGTTTGTTCATGAGCACAAAGGTAAGCAATCGGTCACAATTCCCCAAATCAAATTGTCGTGTCCAGAGTGGCGAGCAGGTCGGCCATGCCGGCTGTCGCGGGTTTGGCGATGATGCTTACTCCGGCGGGAACCGCGGCCGGGCGTGGGTCTATGTAGACTGTCGGAGTGCCCGGGCGGGCATAGTGGATGAGACTTGCCGCCGGATAGACCTGGAGCGATGTGCCGACGATCACGAGCATGTCGGCCTGATGGACGAGTTCGGCTGCCGGTTCGAGATTCGGAACTGCTTCGCCGAAAAACACGATGTGTGGGCGCACCAGATGGCCGCAAACGGGGGTGACGGGGTCGGTGTCGGTGATGCCGAGTGCCGGCAGGTCGAATGTGAGGTCCGGGCGGTCGACGGCGCGTGCCATTGTGAGTTCGCCGTGGAGGTGGAGCACGCGGTCGGCCGGCATTCCGCCACGCTCATGCAGGTTGTCGACGTTCTGGGTCACGACTCTCACGTCATGTCCACGTTCGAGCAGCCGGGCTATTGCGCGGTGGGCGGCGTTGGGTTCGGCTCTGAGCATGTCGCGCCGGCGCTGGTTGTAGAATTCATGGACCAGTGCTGGATTGCGGATCAGGGCGGTGTCGGTGCAGACGTCTTCGATGCGGTAGTGCTCCCAGAGGCCGTCACTGTCGCGAAAGGTGGAGATGCCTGACTCGGCTGAAATGCCGGCGCCGGTGAGAAATAGGATTTTCATGGTGGGCAGGGTGAAGGCTGAAAAGTGAAGTCTCCGGCAGGCGGGGGGTGCGTGCCGGAGACTTTTGGTGATTGTCTGTCTGTTGTATCAGTCGATTTCCTCGTCAGCCTCATAGCCGCCCATTTCGCGGATGGCATTTTTCAGCATTGTATACTGCTGGAAGAGGTGGTTGACGGGCACTTCATCGACTGTGTAGTCGTGCATCGGGCTTTTGAGGAAGAAGCTCAGGAAGCGCTGGATGCCGTGACGGCCAGCGCGTGCGGCCAGGTCGCTCAGCAGCACCAGGTCGAGGCAGAGGGGAGCAGCCAGGATGGAGTCGCGGCAGAGGAAGTTGATCTTGATCTGCATGGGGTAGCCCATCCAGCCGAAGATGTCGATGTTGTCCCAGCCTTCTTTGTTGTCGTTGCGCGGAGGATAGTAGTTGATGCGCACCTTGTGGTAGTAGTTGGAGTAGAGGTCGGGTTGTTCTTCGGGCACGAGGATCGACTCGAGGGTTGAGAGTTTGCTGACTTCCTTGGTGCGGAAGTTGGCTGGTTCGTCAAGCACGAGGCCGTCTCGGTTGCCGAGGATGTTGGTCGAGAACCATCCGCTGAGGCCGAGCATGCGGGTGCCGATTATCGGGGCGAAGCCTGATTTGACCAGAGTCTGGCCGGTCTTGAAGTCTTTGCCGGCGATGGGCATGCCGGTTTTTTCGGCGAGTTCCCACATGGCGGGGATGTCGACCGTGGTGTTGGGCGCGCCCATGATGAATGGGCATCCTTCGGCCAGCGCGGCATAGGCATAGCACATCGAGGGTGCGATGTTTTCCTTGTCGTCGGCCTTCATTGCAGCTTCAAGGTCGGCAAGTTTGTAGTGCACCTTTTCGTTCACGGGCACGTACACTTCGGTCGAGGCGGCCCAGAGAACGACGCAGCGGTTCACTCCGGTGTTGGCCTTGAACGAGCGGATGTCTTCGCGCAGTTGTTCGACCATGTCCCAGCGGTCTTTGACGGTCTTGACGTTGTCGCCGTCGAGGCGCTTGGCATAGTTGCGGTCAAAGGCGGCGGTCATGGGCTTGATGGCTTCAAGTTCGTCCTTGACCGGATTGATGTCTTTTTCTTTGAGCACTTCGGCGTTGATGGCCGATTCGTATGCGTTGGCGGGATATACGTCCCATGCGCCGAACACGATGTCGTCGAGCGATGCCATTGACACCACGTCTTTATACATCAGATATTTTTTGTCGTTACCTTTGCCGACGCGGATTTTGTCGTATTGTGTCATGGAGCCAACCGGCTTGGCCAGGCCTTTGCGGGCCATGAGTACGCCGGTCATGAAAGTTGTGGTGACGGCGCCGAGGCCTACCACCAGCACGCCGAGTTTGCCTTCAGCGGGTTTTGTTGCTGATTTGCTCATAAAAAATAGTTGGTTATTGTTTTATTTTCTCTTTGATATGGAGTCGGGCGGCTTATGTGTGCGCCTAATTCCGTGGCAAAGGTAGTAAGAGTTGTTGATTTGACACAATGTTTTGGCATAAATGTAAACAGGCCAAACGCTAAAGTTTGTTAGCGTTTGGCCTGAATAGTTAAAACAATAAAAAATATATTACCTTTTCGCCGGTTGTGTTAAAATCTATAGATTGTTATTTCGCGGCGTTGGTCAGTTTTTCCTCGTCGAGGCGTGTCAGCGCATATGTGTAGGCGCCGATTGAAATGGCTTTTGATGCTCCGATCTTCGACACTGCGATTCCGGTGCGTTTCATCGGGTCATAGACTACGGTGGTGTCGCTGCCATAGACTTTAAGTTCGCGGGAGTCGCCGAGCACGAATGTGGAGAATTCGCCTTCGTCATCAAGGTCAAACACACGCATCTGCACTCTCGGCAGCTGTTCGCCTCCGATAGTGCGGATCTGTTCGCGCATGGTGCGGAGCAGGGCGGGCTTTATGTATTTCATCGCGCCGGTGAGTCCGCCGCCCACCACCACCACTGCGTCGAGCAGTGTCACTGCGGTGGCGAACACGTCGCCGGCCACTTCTCCGAATGATTCGAATGCCAGGCGTGCGGCTTCGGCATTGCCAGGTTTCAGGCCTTCGGCGATCTGGAAAATGTCGTAGGGGGTCAGGCCGTGGTCGGGCTGGCCTGCCAGACGTCCGTATTCGCGGACAATGGCGCGGATGGCGGCGCCGTCTTCGGCTATTATCGAAGGATCGTGGGCGTTGCGCAGGCAGAATGCCTCGACGCAGGAGTTGTTGCCGGTGTTGAGGTTACCGTTGATGACTTCGCCGATGCCGAGGCCGGTGCCGAAGGTGAATCCGACCAGATTCTTATATTGTTTGTGTCCGCCCAGGTCGGCTATGCGTTTGTTGATGGCGGGGAGGATTCCGCCGGTGGCTTCGCCGAACGCGAAGAGGTCGCCGTCATTGTTGATGAACACAGGCAGGTTGAATTTTTGCGACAGGTAGGGGCCGAGCGCCACTCCGTCGCGGAATGACGGGAAGTTGGGCAGATAGCCGCCGATGATTCCGGCCGGATAGTCGGCCGGGCCTGGAAATGCGAAGCTGATGGCCACTGGCTTTTCGTCGAGCGATTCGATCAGTCGGGTGAATCCATCCACTATGGTGGCGAGGCAGAGGTCGAGGTCGTGGGAGTTGGACGGCAGAGTGATGGTCTGGCCGACATAGTCGCAGGCGCGCATTGCGCCAAATACAAGGTTTGTGCCTCCGGCATCGAGGGTGGCGACGATTCGGTTGTCAAAGCTGTACATGGTATAGGTTTGTTTTTAAAGTTTTTGCAAATTTAGCGATTTTTTGTCGGACCGGCTATTAGAACCGGCTATTATTGTCCAAGGGCGATGATGGCTCTGGTGGCGGCTACCGGATCGGGGGCCGAGAGGATGGCGCCGCTCACTGCCACTCCGTTGACTCCGGCTTCGAGCAGCGGGGCAATGTCGGCGGGACCGACGCTGCCGATGGCCACGACGGGCTGTTCGGCTCCGGCGGCGCGTGCCTCCGCCATTATGGCGCGGTAGCCTTCGAGTCCTATCACCGGCGACAGGTTGCGCTTGGTTTCAGTGTGGCGCAGCGGGCCAAGTCCGAAATAGTCGATGTCGAGCGGCGCCAGCGCCAGGATGTCGGCGGCGGTGTTGGCCGTGCATCCGATAATCGCATGTGGACCGAGGTATTCGCGTGCGGCGGCCGGGTCCATGTCGTTTTTGCCGAGGTGGACGCCGTGGACGCGTGTCTTCATCACCACTTCCACGCGGTCGTCGATGACAAGAATGGTGCCTGATTCGGTGCAGATCGGGATGAGTTGCCTGGCCATGGATTCGACCTCTTCGTCGGAAGCATCCTTCATGCGCAGCTGCACCCAGCGGCAGCCGCCTTCGATCACCATGGCCACCTGCTGGGGAATGGTGAAGCGGTCGGAATGATGTGTGATATATTGCAGCATAGCGGTCTTATCCTCCATAGAAAGCTTTGAACACGAGAATCGCGTCACCGTCGCGCAGCATTGTGGCCGGCCACTGTGTCGGGGTCACAACGGTGCCGTTGACGGCCACTGCGGTGCCGGCCGGATTGATTCCGTTGTCGGCCATCAGTCTGTCCAGGGTGGTCATGGGTTGCACCATGACTGTTTTGTCGTTGATTGTGACGGTCATTGTTGTGGTTTTGCAAAAAAGACCTTAATGACTTTTGGGGTCTTTAAGGTCTTTTTCAGGTTATAGGGAGTGGAATTTTATCAGGCTTTTTTGCTGCGTTTGCCGTCGGCGAGGTAGGCCACGGGAGCTGCCACGAAGATGGTGCTCAGTGTGCCGATGACAACGCCGCTGATCATGGCGAATGTGAACGCGCGTATGGCTTCGCCGCCGAGGATGAAGATGCAGAGCAGCACGAGCAGGGTCGAGGCCGAGGTCATGACTGTGCGGCCGAGGGTGCTGTTGATCGAGCGGTTGATCAGGTCAAAGAAGCTCTGCTTGGGATAGAGGCTTACGTTTTCGCGCACGCGGTCGAACACAACCACAGTGTCGTTGATCTGATAGCCGATGACGGTGAGGATCGCGGCGATGAATGTCTGGTCGATTTCCATCGAGAAGGGCACCAATCCGTAGAAGAACGAGTAGAAGCCGATGATGGTGAACGCGGTGAATGCCACGGCAGCGAGGGCGCCGAGCGAGAAAGCCACGTTGCGGAAGCGCACAAGGATGTAGAGGAACATGGCGAGCAGGGCGAGGCTGACGGCGATGTAGGCGTCGCGCTTCATGTCGTCGGCGACAGAGGGTCCGACTTTCTGCGATGAGATCAGGCCGAAGTTGACGTCGGCGGTCGAGAACTGTTCAGGAGTGATGTCGCCGAGTTCGGACTGGAGGGCCTGGAACAGAAGGTTCTGCACTTCGGCTTCAACGTTGGGGTCGGTGTCGTTGATCTTGTAGTTGGTTGACACGCGCACCTGGTTGGCGTTTTCAATGGTGATCACCGAAGTCGATGCGCCGGGGAAGGCGGGGGCGACTGTTTCGGCGAGTTTATGGGCGTCGACGGGATGGTCGAACTTGACAACGTAGTTGCGTCCGCCGGAGAAGTCGATGCCCTGGCTGAGGCCGCGGCCGAACAGGGAGGCGATGACGGCGACGATCATGACTCCGACAACGGTGAAGGAGGCTTTGCGTGCTCCGAGGAAGTTGTAGTTGGTGCCGCTGAACATGTTTTTGCTCAGAGCGGTGGTGAATGTCAGCTTTTCAAAGGCCGGTTTCTTGGCGCCGAGGATGAAGACGATGCGTGTCAGGTATACGGCGGTGAAGAATGAGCAGCAGATGCCGATGATGAGTGTGGTGGCGAAGCCCTTGATGGGTCCTGTGCCGAACAGCAGCAGGATTAAGCCTGTGATGATCGAGGTGAGGTTGGAGTCAAAGATGGCCGAGAAGGCGTTGGCATAGCCGTCGGCAATGGCATTGCGGGCGTTTTTGCCAGCTTTGAGTTCTTCTTTTGCGCGCTCGAAGATAAGCACGTTGGCGTCGACCGCCATGCCGAGGGCGAGCACGATACCGGCGATGCCCGACAGGGTGAGCACGGCCTGGAACGAGGCGAG
This sequence comes from uncultured Porphyromonadaceae bacterium, assembly GCA_947177135.1. Classification (GTDB taxonomy): domain Bacteria; phylum Bacteroidota; class Bacteroidia; order Bacteroidales; family Muribaculaceae; genus UBA3263. The sequence goes on from CAMWTI010000021.1 coordinate 5,864, forward strand.
GATGCCGAAGGTGAAGAAGATGTTGAGGATCAGGCCGAGGTTTGCTACCAGGCCGGGGATCACGCCATAGATGGCGATCATGAAGATCATCAGGAGCACAAGGGCGATCACGAACGAGAGGAATCCGTCATGGATGGCCTGCTGGCCGAGCGACGGGCCGACAACCATGTCGGAGATGATGCTCACGCGGGCGGTCATCTTGCCGGATTTCAGCACGTTTGCAAGGTCTTGGGCTTCCTGCAGGGTGAAGTCGCCGGTGATTTCGCTCTGTCCGCCCTCGATGACGGTGTTGATGACAGGGTAGGAGTATACCAGGTCGTCAAGCACGATGGCCACCGGTTTGCCGACATTGGCGCGGGTCACTGCGGCCCATGCGCGTGCGCCGTCGGAGTTCATGTTCATGTGGACGGTGTTGCCGCGCATGTTGTCGAAGTCACTGGTTGCGCCGGTGATGTTGTCGCCATTCATGCGGGGCTTCTGTGCGCCGGTTTCGGTGTCGATGTCGGTGCGGAGTGCAACAAGGGTGAATATGTCTTTTGCGCCGCCTGTCTGCTCGGGTTTCATGGCTTTGTTGCTCCATGCGAGTTTGAGGTTGCGGGGCAGGTTGACGTTTACTTTGGGATCGGCCAGCAGTTTGCTGATGGCGTCTTTGTCCTTGGCCGACGCATAGCCGACGACGGGGCTTTGGCTGTATTGCGAGGGCGAAAGCATTGTGAACAGCGCGCCTTCGGCGGCTTCGTTGGCCTTCTGGAGCGCGGGAGCGATTTCGCCGAGGGTGTACATTTCATAGAACTCGAGGTTGGCCGAACGCTGGAGCAGGTCGCGCACGCGTTCATGTTCTTTCACGCCGGGAAGCTCGAGCAGGATCTGTCCCTGTTTGCCCTGAAGCACCTGGATGTTGGGCGACACGACTCCGAATGCGTCGATACGGTTGCGGAGCACGTTGGTGGCCGAGGTGTTGACGCGGTCCTGGGCTTCTTCTTTGAGTTTCGATGCCACGGCGCCGCGGTTGGTGCCGTTGGAGGTGATCACGTCGGGGAACACCACAGAGTAGTCCACGTTCGGGTTGCCGGAAATTTTGCTATACTGCTGGAGGAATGTCTCCACATAGTCGGTTTCGGGTGCGGCTGCGGCGATGGAGTCGGTTGCCATCACGGCGCGGCGCAGCGTGGCGTTGGACTCTGTGCCGGCCATCGAGGCGAGCATGTCGCCCATGTTGACCTGGAGGGTCACGTTCATGCCGCCCTTGAGGTCGAGGCCGAGGCCCACGCCCCAGCGCTGTACTTCGCTGTAGGTATAGCCCATGTAGACGGGTTCCTGGGCAACGGAGTCCATATAGTGCTTATATGCCGACTTATATTCGTCGGTTGTGTCGTCTTGGCCGGCCACAAGCTCGGCATACTCCTTACCCTGGTCCTCTATCTGCGATCCTTTCCAGGTGAACGACAGATAGAACACGCAGATCAGGACGAGGAAGATGGCGATGACACCTGCCACAATACTTCCAAGGGAACCTTTACTGTTCATGTGTTGATTGGTAAATGATAAGTTTATGGTTGATAAATTATTTCAAAAACGGAGGCGCACAGAGGCTATAATATGCCAAAATGCGCGCAAATATACGAATTTTTTCCGATACTCTATCAATCGTGTCGCAATAAATCTGCAATATCCGCAGCGGCTGATGACGGCGATGGCGCTGATTCTCCTGACTGTCAGTGTGTTTTTGTTGAAAATCTTAAATCTGGCCGAAAATGCGTAACTTTGAGGCCATGATAACATCTGATTTAAAATTTATGCGCCGGGCCATGCAGCTGGCGAGGCTGGCCGGCGAGGGCGCCCACCCGAATCCGATGGTCGGCGCGGTGATTGTCGATGATGATACCGGCCTGATTGTCGGCGAAGGGTGGCACCGTCGGTGCGGTGAGGCGCATGCTGAGGTCAATGCAGTCTGTCAGGCCGATGCCTCGGGCGCTGACCTGAGGAGATGCACCATTTATGTGACTTTGGAGCCGTGTGCCCACTGGGGTAAGACTCCTCCGTGTGCCCGGCTGCTTGCAGACCGCGGTGTGCGCAGGGTGGTGGTGGGCAGCGTAGATCCGTTTGCCAAGGTGGCGGGCCGGGGTCTGGAGATTCTGCGTGACGCTGGCGTCGAGGTAGAGCTTGCCCCTGATGATGTGGCCGCCGCATGTCGTGACATAAATCCGGCGTTTTTCACCGCCCACACGTCCGGGCGTCCGTATGTTATACTCAAATGGGCACAGTCGGCCGACGGGTTCATTGACCGCCGCCGCACTCCCGGCGAGGACGCCGCGCGTCTGTCCACTCCGGCCACCATGCGCCTTGTGCATCAGCTCCGGGCGCAGGTCGATGCCATCGCGGTCGGTTCGGGAACCGAGCTTATGGACCGGCCTCGGCTCGATTGTCGTCTGTGGCCTGGCGGAAGGGCGCCGCGCCGCGTGAGCTTCGTGCGCGGGCTTCCGCTGTCGGATCAGCTTGCCGATCTTTACCGTCAGGGCGTTACCTCGCTGCTGGTTGAGGGCGGTGCCACTCTGTCCGGTTCGTTCCTGGCCGAAGGGTTGTGGGATCTGGCCAGGGTGGAGACCTCGCCCGAGCAGCTTGGCGACGGGGTCGCCGCCCCGGCATTTCCATGTCGCATGTTGCCGTCGTCCAGTGTGAGAATTGGTAAAAACGAGTTAAAAACCTATAAAAACACCTATAAATAAAGGAATTTTGGCATTATTGGTCGAACAATTGACTTAAATTATAGGAATTCTTGTTACCTTTGCGACTTGTTAACGAGTTATTATAACTTCGGCATATGAATCGAAATTTTTTTTCAGCTATTCTGGTAATACTTATGGCTTCGTCGGTTCTGACGGGCTGCAACAGCGATTCCGGTGATGACGTGCAGTCTACCGATCTGTCCGCCTCAACCATGGTGACGGGCTTCTCGCTTGCGTCAAACCGCAAGATCCTGGCCAACCTTGATTCGGTGTTTTTTACTATCGACCTTGCTGGCCGTCGGATCTATAACGCAGACTCGCTGCCTTATGGCACTGACGTTAGCCGCATGATCGTTAACGTGACGGTGCCGAATTCGGCTTCTCTGGAAATGCAGATGGTGAGTCGTTTCACCGGCAATGACACCACGGTCAACCTTACCCAGAATCCAAAGGATTCGATCAATTTTGCCGGCGGCACGACCTATCTGGTCGTCAAGGCTCCCGACAATGAGTCTGTCGGCACATATGCCGTGAATGTCAATGTGCATCGCGTTCTCCCCGACTCCATGCGCTGGACCCGAACCGATGCCGGCACCCTGCCGGGCACGATTCCGTCTCCGACGGCGCAGCGCACCGTGCGTTTCGGTTCGGAGCTGCTCTGCATGACTTCGACAGTGCGCCGCACTGTGCTGTGCCGCACCTCGACCCCGTTCGATTTCGGCAGCTGGCAGCAGGAAGACGTGTCGCTTCCGGAGGGAGCCGATGTCAACTCGTTTACAGCCACAACCGACGGACTCTATATTGTTTGTGCCGACGGATCGCTGCACTATGCCGCAGACAGCCGGTTGCAATGGACCGAAGTGGAGCCGGCCGGTTCAGGCTGGACGCACCTCTATGGCGGATTCACCGACAAGGTGGTTGGCGTGCGCGGATCGCAGTGGGCCACTTATCCTGAATCGGCGTCGGGCGACATCGCCGCTCTTGGCGCTGACTTCCCCGTGGCGCAGACCAGCCAGCTTGTCAGCTTCAGCTCCGACTGGAATGTGGAGCCTCAGGCAATAATGGCCGGCGGTGTCACTGCCGCCGGAGAATTCACCGGTTCCACCTGGGCATTCGACGGGCAGAGCTGGTTTCGCCTGAATTCCAACGGCGGGCTGCGTGAGCTTCCGGCCGGTCCGGCACCATTGCTGTTTCCTTACTTCACGTTCTCTACATCGACATCGAACTGGGTTGTGACACAGCGTGCCACATGGATCGCCGTCACCTATGCCCAGGAAGGTTCCGATCCCGGCACGGCCAGTGTCTATACCTCGCAGGACAACGGCATCAACTGGAGTCCGGCTCCTTCGAATCTGCAACTGCCGGCGGCAGTGTCGGCGCGATATGACGCGCAAGCGTTTGTCTGCCCCCACACCAACAGCGCTTCGGTTCTGCGTGCCGTCAAGCCTGTCACTGAGTGGGACACTGACTATGTCTATGTGTTTGGCGGCAGCTATTTCGATGCTTACAGCGGTTCCACCCGCCTTTACAACCAGTTGTGGCGCGGCGTGATCGAACGCCTGACTTTCAAGCCTTTGCAGTAATTCACACAAATATAGCACCAATAAGTGATGAAATTCATGCTCCGAATCCTGACGGTCATACTTGCGGTCGCCTCCGCGGGCGTGGCCGTTCATGCTCAGGAGGAAGAGTATAAGTTCGACATCGGTGCCGGAGCGGGCATGAGCGGCTATCTTGGCGACGTCAATCATTCCAATCTTTTCCGCCGGCCAGGGTTCGTCGGCCAGTTGTCGTTCCGATATTTGATCGACACCCGTTGGGCCATACGCGGCCTGTTCACTGCTTCGACTATAAAAGGCAACACGGCAGACACAAAGATGGTGTTGCCCGACGGCATGCAATACCGTTTCACCTCTCAGCTCTATGACCTCGGCGCGCGTGCCGAATTCAATTTTTTCGGTTACGGCATCGGCGAGACTTACAAACGGCTGCGGCGCTGGAGTCCGTATCTGGCGCTCGGACTCGGCGCCACGGTGGCTTCGCCCGGCGGAGGCGGCGTGTTTGCCTGCATGAGCGTCCCGATGGCTTTCGGCGTGAAATTCAAAGTGATGCCGCGCCTGAATCTTGCCGCCGAATTCTGTATGACATATCTTGTGGGAGACCGCGCCGATGGCCGGAATCTCACAGACCTATATCAGATAAAAAGCACTTTTCTGAAAAACAACGATTGGAACTCCAACCTGATGATTTCCATTTCGTATGAATTCGGTAAACGGTGCGTAACCTGCCACTACGTTGACTGACCATAGCTTATGAACCTACAAGAGTTTGACATAGATCCACGCAAAGTGCCGACTCACGTGGCCGTGATAATGGACGGAAACGGACGCTGGGCCAAGGCCCGCGGCCTTGATCGCTCAGAAGGCCATATAGAAGGCGTCAACACAGTGCGTAAAATCACCGAAATCGCTTCGGAGGCGGGTGTGAAGTATCTCACACTCTATACTTTTTCGACCGAAAACTGGAACCGTCCGCAGGCAGAGGTGGATGCCCTGATGACTCTGGTCGGGGTGGCGATCACCCGTGAAACTCCGGATCTGATCAAAAACAACGTGCGCCTGACGATCATGGGCGACATCGAGCGGATGCCTCAGATAACCATAGACATGTTGCGGCAGTGTATGGCCGATACCGCCCATTGCACCGGCCTGGTGCTGAATCTGGCCATCAGTTATTCGTCGAGGTGGGAGATTACCGAAGCTGCCAGGCGCATAGCTGCCGAAGCGGTGGCCGGCAAGCTCGATCCGGCTGATATCACCGACCGCACTGTGGCGGAGCATATGGCCCTGCCGTCGATTCCCGATCCTGATCTGCTCATACGCACCGGCGGAGACTATCGAGTCTCGAATTATCTGCTGTGGCAGATAGCTTACAGTGAACTTTATTTCACCGACCTTTTTTGGCCGGACTTTTCCAAGTCTGATTTTCTTGATGCCATCCGCGCATATCAGCAGCGCCAGCGCCGCTTCGGCCGCACCGGCGATCAAGTGAAATCGACACAACAATCCGAATCCTGATCTCCTCACACCTTATTATATAATAATACAGACTCAGATGCAATTCTTCAGCCGACTGACTGCCTTCATCACTGCTTTCCTCATTATAATGGGCTCCGTGTGTGCCCCGTCCACCGCTTCGGCCCAGACGCCAGCACAAGCTCAGGACACGATTGTGGCTCCTCCGGTGATTTTCAATGCCACTCCGCGCGCTTATGTGATCGCTGGCATTGAAGTGACCGGCGCGCCTAACTATAATGAAGACGTGGTTAAATCCTATGCCGGACTTCGTGTCGGCGAGCGCATTGACGTTCCAGGACCGGATCTGACCAACGCGGCGAAACGTCTGTTGAACCAGGGGCTTTTCTCGCAGGTGCAGGTCAAGATCCAGAAGGTCTATGACGGCAAAGTGTGGCTGGAATATGCGCTGCGCCAGCAACCGCGCATTGCCGAAGTGAGATATTCCGGTGTGCGCAAAAACGAGCGCGAGGACCTGCAGGAGCGTCTGCATCTGATGCCGGGCAATCAGCTCACTCCCGAGGTGGTCAACAGGATCAAAGCCATTTCGGCGCAGTATTTCGACGGTAAAGGCTTTAAGAACGCCGACATCAATGTGCGTCAGGAGGAGTCGTTGTCAGAGCCTAACGCGATGATTGTGACCATCGACGTCGACAAGCACTCGAAGATCAAGGTGCACAAAATATATATCGACGGCAATGAAGTGGTGTCGGACAGGACATTGAAACGCACGATGAAGAAGACCAACGAGAAGAGCGATCTGCTCAAGATTTTCTCACAGAAGAAGTTTGTTGAACAGGATTATCGCGATGACCTTTCGCGTATTCTGCAGAAATACAACGAGCTGGGCTATCGTGATGCCGTGATCCTGTCAGACTCTGTCGTGCCCTATGATGAAAAAACGGTCGATGTATATATCAATCTTGACGAGGGCGACAAGTATTACATCTCCGGCATCGGATGGGTCGGCAATACGGTCTATGCCACCGAGCTGCTTGATGCTCTGATCGAGTTGAAGTCGGGCGATGTCTACAATCAGAAGATGCTTGACAAGCGTCTTTTCAACGACGAAGATGCAGTGAGCAATCTATATTACAACAACGGCTATCTTTTCACCCGCATCACTCCCACCGAGCGCAACGTCAGCAATGACTCAGTGTTTATCGAGATGCGTGTCATTGAAGGTCCGCAGGCATATATCAACGCCGTCAACATCAACGGCAATGACCGCGTCTATGAAAAAGTGGTGCGTCGCGAGTTGCGTGTGAAGCCTGGCGATCTTTTCAGCAAGGACCGCCTGATGCGTTCGGCACGCGAGCTCCAGCAGATGGGACATTTCGATCCTGAGGCCATCGCGCCTGACGTGCAGCCCAATCAGGAGAACGGCACGGTCGACATCAACTGGAATCTGGAGTCTAAATCAAACGATCAGGTGGAATTCTCGCTCGGCTGGGGACAGACCGGACTCATCGGCAAGGTAGGTCTGAAATTCTCGAACTTCTCGATCAAGAACCTGCTGTATCCTTCGACCTACAAAGGCATAATTCCTCAGGGCGAGGGTCAGACGTTCTCGATCTCGGCCCAGACCAACGCACGATATTATCAGGCTTATTCTATCAGTTTCCTTGATCCGTGGTTCGGCGGCAAGCGTCCGAACCAGTTCTCAGTCACCGCTTACTATAGCCGCCAGACCGGCATCAACTCGTCGTTCTATAACAAGAGCTACTATAATGCCCTGAATTCTTACGGATATGGCTATGGTTACGGATATGGCTATAATTCAGATTATTATAACTCGACCTATGAGAATGCCTATGACCCCAACAAATGGCTTCAGATGGCGGGCGTGACAGTTGGCTTCGGCAAACGTCTGAGCTGGCCTGACGACTATTTTACCTTTAATGCCGACCTTACTTACAACTGGTATGCATTGAAAAACTGGGATTATCTGTATTACATGAACAACGGCGTGTCGAATTCGCTGGTGCTCGGTCTGACTTTGGGCCGTTCAGACATCGACAATCCGATCTATACGCGTTCCGGCTCCACATTCTCGCTTAATTTCCAGCTTACTCCTCCTGCGTCTCTGTTCATGCCCGGACGCGATTGGAAGAAACTGAGCGAGACCACATCGAACGCCTCGCTCAACGAACGCAACACTAAGGAGCGCTATAAGTGGATCGAATATTGGAAACTCCGCTTCCGCTCGCGCACCTACACGCCGCTCACCAATCCTGACGGGAAGTACACTCTGGTGCTGATGACCCGCGCCGATTTCGGTCTGCTCGGATCTTACAACAAATATTTGAAGTCGCCTTTCGAGACTTTCTATGTCGGCGGTGACGGAATGAGCGGCTCCTACACTTATGCCACCGAAACCATAGCCCTGCGCGGCTATGAAAACGGTGCTTTGACTCCGTGGGGCAAGGAGGGCTATGCCTATACCCGCTTCGGTGTCGAGCTTCACTTCCCGTTCCTGCTCCAGCCCACCACTACCATTTATGGCCTGGCATTTGCCGAAGGCGGCAATGCATGGACTTCGGTCGGAGACTTCGCTCCGTTCAAGATGAAGCGCAGCGCCGGCGCCGGTGTCAGAGTGTTCCTGCCGATGGTCGGTATGCTCGGCATTGATTGGGCCTATGGCTTTGACCGTGATTATAACGGCCGGCGCGGCGGCTCTCACTTCCACTTCATACTCGGTCAGGAATTCTGATCCGAACCAATTCCGCTCTCCGGTGTTTTTATAAATAAGTTTAACCCCCCCTACATCGCCCTGTGACTATGAAACGTCTGCTTTTCGCTCTGGCTCTTGCCACAATATGCGCACTGGGTTCATTTGCCCAGAAATTCGCGCTCATCGACATGGAGTATATCCTCAAGAACTATCCTCAGTATGAGATGGCCAACGAGCAGCTCAACCAGCTTTCTCTCCGCTGGCAGAAAGAGGTTGAGGCCAAGACGGCCGAGGCCGAGACTCTCTATAAAAACTATCAGGCCGATATGGTCTTTCTGACCGACGAGCAGAAAAAATCGCGTGAAAACGCTGTGCTCCAGGCTGAAAAAGAGACCACGGAGCTTAAATACAAATATTTCGGCCCTGAAGGCGAACTCTATAAAAAGCGTCAGACCCTGATGCAGCCCATTCAGGACGAGATCTACAACGCCATCAAGAAGATTTCAGAGGAGCGCGGCTATCAGTGCGTCTTTGACCGAGCTTCGTCGGCCAATATAATCTATGCCTCGCCCCGCATTGACATTTCAAACGAAGTGCTTGAAAAATTGGGATATTCAAAATAAATCCCTAACTTTGGCGTTGTCTAAATCCAGTAAATTAACTTAAAAACCAAATCATAGAAAAATTTTATGTTCAGAAAAATCTTCATCGCACTTGCCTTTATGCTTCCCGCAATGGCTTTTGCCCAGAAATTCGGCACCGTCGATATGGAAGCCATCTTTGATCAGATGCCGGAAAAGGCGTCGGCCGAAGAACAGTTTGCCAACGTTTCCAAAACCTATGAAACCGAACTCGCCAATCTCAACGAGCAATATGAGAAGGAGATCAAAGCATATCAGGAACTTGACGAAAACAGCCCGCTGAAAGCATCGCGCCAGCAGGCCATTCAGGATGTTCAGGCCCGCATCGAACGTTTCTATCAGACTGCCCAGCAAGACATGGAGCGTCAGCGTCAGCTGCTGATGCAGCCCATTCAGGAGAAGATTCTCAACGCCATCAAGCTTGTCGGCGCTGAAAAGGGCTTCACATTCATCTTCCCCTCAGGCATTGCTTTCTATCAGGGTGCCGATGCGGTAGACTGCACCGCAATGGTCAAGGAAGCTCTCAAACTTCCTGCCGCTCCCGCGAAGTAATCTCTCGGCAGACGATTTACGATAGCCTCCCTTCGGGGGGCTATTGTTGTTTCATTCAAAATATTTGCCTAACTTTGTGCCATCTTTTAACTTAACAGCGCAGACCATAACCATGTTAAAAAAAATCATCATCACACTGGCTCTGATTATTCCCGCTTTTGGCTTTGCCCAGAAAATCGGCACTGTCGATGTGGACGCGATCTTCAAGGCTATGCCTGAACTGGCTGTCGCCGAACAGCAGTTCAATGAATTCTCCAATGCTTACAAGGCAGAACTGTCGCGCCTCAACGAGCAGATGGACAAAGAATATGCCGAATTCCAGGCTCTGGCCGACAGCAACCCGATCAAGGCATCGCGCCAGCGCTCGCTGGAAGACCTGCAGATGAAGATACAGCAATTTTATGAAACTGCCAACCGCGATATGGAAAATGAGCGCCAGCGCCTGATGCAGCCGATCCACGACCGCATCGACGCCGCCATCAATAGCGTGGGAACCCGCAACGGATTCTCCGTCATCCTGCCTCAGGCATCCGTGTCTTTTGTCGGACCGGACGTGGCCGACTGCACCTCGCTTGTCAAGGCCGAGCTGAAAATCGCGGACTGAAAACGAAATCAATTTCATTGAGTGACTGCCGGGCAGAGTTTTCTGTCGGGCAGTCGCTTTTTTTGTCGCAACGCGGCCCGGCTTCAGACGCTTTATGAGCCGTTGAGACCGCCGATTTCACGAAAATATGTTGTAGAACATATTTTAGATGTCATTTTGTTCGATTTTAGCTGCATTTTATTGCAAATATTTTGTGAATTAACGAAAAGTTATTATATTTGCAATGTGTTTTTCATAGTATTAAATTAAGATTAAGGTTAGCACCCTGCTCCATAGCGATTATGTGGCAGGTTTTTTTATCGCAAATTGTGGCTGGGCAATCTGTTTGCCCGCGGGTGGTTGTAATTTTGCCAAGAGTTATTAGCAAAATTATCACATCTATGAGTAAATTAACCATGACTGCTTTCAGGAATGCCAGTCTGCGGAGCGCTTTGCGCCGCGAATATGAAGCCGCACGTCGCGCTGGCCGCGATGCGACCGATGCCGAACTTCTGCGCCGTGCCATCCACTCGCCCGTCAGCCAGGGCTATTTTATCGGAGTGGATCATGCCATCGACATGATTCGCCTTCACCGTGGCGGCCGGATGCCCGGACATATGTCGGCCATGCGCCGGCAGATGTGGGACGAAATAGCTGCCAAAGTGGAAGACCGGCGTGTCTCGACCGGCTGCAACACCACCGAAGCCATTGCCCACGTGCTCAGTTCGGCAACGGCCTCGCGCTTTTTTGTCAGTGATACTTGCGCCCGCAGCATCACCCTCGCTCAGAGAAAGGAGATGCGCGGATGATGACCACGACCACCTTCCATTTCGACGGGCAGCGGCTTTCGCGGCGCCTTATGGCTGAATCGGCCCTGCGTGTGGCCGCCGGCGGAGATCCGGCTGATCTGCTCGGCTCGGCCGAAGCCGACGCGCTTGCCTGTGTGGCCGGCGCCGCGCTTGCCCGCGTGGCTGTTGACCTGCTGCCTTACTCCGCCGGATTCGATGCCGACTCCCTGACGATCGACATTCTGCTCAGTCCAGGAGCCGACAGCCTGCTGGCATTCCGTCTGGCCGAAAGTGCGATTGCCGCCCTGCTTGCCGGCTGCGAGTCTGAGGCCACAGACCTGACCGGTGCCGCCAAAAGAGTGTTGCGCGGACATGCCGGATCGCACCGCATCACGCCATATTGAACTTTGTGGCCTGATTGGCGTTTTTTAACAATGTCGGGCATTGTTTGTGCCCGAAGAATTGTGTAACTTTGCATCAACGAATTTAACTCCCAAAAACCAAACTCCATTATTTGATTATGGCAAAGAAAATCACCCCCGCCGCAGCCGCCGCCGATCCGAAGGCAGCCAAGCTCGAAGCCCTGAAGCAAGCCATGGGCAAGATTGAAAAAAGCTACGGCCGCGGTGCCATCATGAAGATGGGCGACGAAGTAGTCGAAGACGTTGACGTGGTGCCTACCGGCTCCATCGCACTCAATATGGCCCTTGGCGTCGGAGGCTATCCGCGCGGCCGCGTAATCGAGATATTCGGACCGGAATCCTCCGGTAAAACAACCTTGGCCATCCATGCCATCGCCGAGGCCCAGAAGGCCGGCGGCATTGCGGCGATCATCGATGCCGAGCACGCGTTTGACCGCTTCTACGCCGAGAAGTTAGGCGTTGATGTCAACAGTCTTTACATCTCTCAGCCTGATAATGGCGAGCAGGCCCTGGAAATCGCCGAACAGCTGATACGCTCGTCGGCCATCGACGTGCTCGTCATCGACTCGGTTGCCGCCCTGACCCCCAAGAGCGAGATCGAAGGCGATATGGGCGACCGCAATGTCGGTCTGCAGGCCCGCCTGATGAGCCAGGCCATGCGCAAGCTCACCGGCGCCATCGCCCGCACCAAGACCTGCTGTATATTCATCAACCAGTTGCGTTCAAAAATAGGCCAGATGTTTGGCCCGGCCGAGACCACAACCGGCGGCAACGCTCTGAAATTCTATGCCTCGGTGCGCCTTGACATACGCCCTTCCACATCCATCAAGAACGGCGACGAGGTTCAAGGCCGTCTCACAGTGGTGAAAGTAGTGAAGAACAAGGTCGCGCCTCCGTTCAAAAAGGCCGAATTCGACATCATGTTCGGCGAGGGCATATCGCGCACCAGCGAGTTGCTGGACATGGCCTGTGACTATGACATCATACAGAAATCCGGCTCATGGTTCAGCTATGACGGTTCAAAACTCGCCCAGGGACGCGATGCCGCCCGGAAGGTGATTGCCGACAATCCTGAACTGGCCGACGAACTGGAGCGGCGCATAATGGATGCCATCAAGGACAATCCCGACAAAAAGCGTGCGAGCCGCACCCCTAAATTCAAGCGAGGCGGCGACGCCCAGAAGCCGGCTGAGACCGGCGGCGAGTCTGTGGCTGATGATCCGGAAACCGACGGGCCGGACGGACTTGACGACGAATTCTCGATCGAAGAAGACGCCTGAACAGCGCCATATCTTTACCACCATCCCCTGGATCGCGGCCATTGCCACGATCCGGGGGATGCGCTTTTTATGCTTGTAAAAACCGACAATGCAGCCATGGACAGCAAAAAAACAGAGCCATGCGCAGGATTTGAGGATTTTTTAGTACCTTTGCACGTTAATTGAATATCTGTCATCTATTATGAATATATCGCTTAATTGGCTGCGCCGATACGTCGACATAGATCAGGCTCCTGCCGATATCACCGCAGCGCTCACTTCGATTGGACTGGAGTGTGATGCAGTGGAGGAAGTGGAGTCCATACGCGGCGGTCTGCGCGGCATTGTCATCGGCAAGGTGCTGACCTGCACCGAGCACCCCGACAGTGACCACCTCCACATCACCACAGTAGACCTCGGACAGCCCGACGGGCCTGTCCAGATAGTGTGCGGCGCCCCCAATGTGGCGGCCGGACAGACCGTTGTCGTGGCCACTGTGGGCACCACTCTTTATGACGGAGACAAGGAATTCAAAATCAAGAAAAGCAAGATACGTGGCGTGGAATCGTTCGGCATGATCTGTGCCGAAGACGAGATCGGAGTCGGCCATAGCCATGACGGCATCATTGTCATCACCGACAGCGAGCCGCTTCCGGGCACTCCGGCCGCCGAATATTTCGGACTGACGTCGGACTATGTGATGGAGGTGGAACTGACCCCCAACCGCATTGACGCCGCCAGCCATTATGGAGTGGCGCGCGACTGGGCCGCATGGGCCAGCCAGCGCGGCATCGACGCCGGATTGCGGCGCCCGTCAGATGCCGGTTTCGCCACTGACCGGGCCGACGGCGGAATTCCGGTCACAGTTGCCGACCCGGCCGACTGCCCGCGCTATGCCGGTGTGACCATCCGTGGCGTCAAAGTGTCTGAAAGTCCCGAGTGGCTCAAAAACCTGCTGACCGCCATCGGACAGCGCCCGATCAACAACGTCGTCGACGTGACCAACTTCATGCTCCACTCATTCTGCCAGCCGCTTCACTGCTTCGATCTGGCCAGAGTCAAAGGTGACCGCATCGAAGTGCGGACGCTGCCTGCCGGCACAAAGTTCACCACCCTTGACGGAGTGGAACGCACCCTGCACGAACGTGACCTGATGATCTGCAATGCCGAAGAGCCGATGTGCATGGCTGGAGTGTTCGGCGGACTCGATTCGGGTGTCACCGAAAGCGCCACCGACATATTTCTGGAGAGCGCCTGCTTCAATCCCACCACCATACGCAAAGCCGCCCGCCGTCACGGACTCAACACCGATGCATCGTTCCGCTATGAGCGAGGAGTTGACCCCAACGGATGCCTCTACGTGCTCCATCTGGCCGCGATGATGATCAAGGAACTGGCCGGAGGCGAGATCTGCGGACCTGTTGTAGACCTCTATCCCGCTCCAGTCGCTCCGTGTGGCGTCGAACTGTCGTTCAAGCAGATCGACGATCTGATCGGCAAGCACATACCCGAAGACACCGTGCGCTCGATCCTCTCTTCGCTCGACATAGAGATAACCTCCGAGGCCGGCGGCACAATGCAGCTTCGCGTGCCAACATATCGCGTCGATGTGCAGCGTCCGTGCGACGTCATCGAAGAAATTCTACGCATCTATGGCTATAATAACGTCGAACTGTCGGGCCGCGTCAACGCGTCGCTTTCGACAAGAACTGAAACAGACGTTGACAACGCGCTGATCCACACTGTCGTCGGGCAGCTTGTCGACCAGGGCTTCTTTGAAATCCTGAACAACTCACTCACTTCGGCAACATATTATGAACCGTTGGCCACCTGGCCTGCCGACCGTTGCGTGCGTCTGCTCAATCCGCTCAGCGGAGAACTTGGCGCGATGAGGCAGACCCTCCTTTTCGGCGGTCTTGAGTCGATAGCCCACAACATCAACCGTCGGGCCGAAAACCTGATGATGGTGGAAACCGGCAATGTCTACACCTTTAATCCGGAAGCTCAAAGCACTCCCGAACGCCCGCTGGCGCCGTTTGCCGAAAGCCGCCGCATGGCTCTGTGGATGACCGGCCTGGTGCGTCAGGCATCGTGGCTCGCGCCGGCCGAGAAAGTGACCGTGTTCCACCTCAAGGCCACTGTTGAGGCCGTGCTGACCCGACTCGGCATCGCTCAGGCTCTCTACACGATGGCGCCGACCGACGAAATGCCTGACATCTTTGCCGCCGCACTGGCCGTGACCTCCCGCTCGGGCAAACGCCTTGCCACGCTCGGCATGCTCGCTCCAGAGTTGCTGCGCCGCGCCGACATAGACGCGCCTGTGGCCTTTGCCGAACTTGATATCGATGCGGTCTGCGCCATTGCCCGCAAGCAGAAGGTATCGTTTGCGGCAGTGCCCAAGACCCAGCCCGTGCGCCGCGACCTGGCCCTGCTCATCGACAAGGGCGTCTCCTTTGCCGACGTGGAGGCCGCAGTGCGCCAGGCCGGCGGAAAACTGCTTCGCGGGGTGGAACTTTTCGACGTATATGAAGGCAAAAACCTGCCCGAAGGCAAAAAATCATATGCCGTCGCCATCACACTGCAAGATCCGGAGAAAACGCTCCAGGACAAGCAGATCGACGCCGTGATGAACAAGATCATCGGCAACCTCCGCCAGAAAACCGGGGCAGAACTCCGTTAATCATCAGCAAATCATAAACACAAATCATACAATCACTCCAATGGGAAGAGCATTTGAATACCGCAAAGCCCGCAAGCTCAAGCGCTGGGGCAATATGAGCCGAACATTTACCCGCATAGGCAAGGAAATCACCATCGCGGCCAAAGCCGGTGGGCCGGATCCGTCCACCAACCCGCGTCTGCGCTCGCTCATGCAAAACGCCAAGGCGGCAAATATGCCCAAAGACACTGTCGACCGCGCTATCAAAAAAGCCACCGACAAGGACTCAAGCGATTACAAGGAAATCATCTACGAAGGATACGGACCCTTCGGAATCGCTATTGTGGTGGAGACCGCTACCGACAACAACACCCGCACCGTGGCCAACGTGCGCTCCTACTTCACCAAACATGGCGGATCTCTCGGCACATCAGGCTCACTGTCGTTCCTGTTCGATCATAAATGCGTATTCAAGATCAAGGCCAAAGACGGCATGAGCCTCGAGGACCTCGAGCTGGAGCTGATTGACTGCGGAGTCGAAGAGCTGGAAGCCGGCGACGAAGGCGAAGTGGTGCTCTACGGCGCATTCGAGAATAACTCCGAAATTCAGCACTATCTCGAAAACAACGGTTTTGAAATCATCTCGACCGAGTTCGAACGCATTGCCAACGATCTCAAGGACGTCACTCCCGAACAGCGTGCGACGATTGAAAAGCTCCTCGACAAGTTTGAAGAGGACGAAGACGTGCAGAACGTGTTCCACAACATGCGCGAGGACGAATCCGACGCAGAATAAACCCCGACCCGCAGGCCGGATCTGAAAACCATAAGGGCGCGGCCGAAAAGTCGCGCCCTTTGTAGTCAACAACCTCTTCCCTCCTCCTCACTCTCGCATAATGTATTACGACACCGTCAGCTCCTGGCTGATGCCGCTCGGAGCCTCGCCTTCGGCCACAAAAGGCCTCGCAATCACAATCCTGCTGATCCTGTCGGCTGTCGCCGCGGTCCTGGCCTACTATCTGACCCACTGGCTGCTGATGAAATTCGTGCGCCAGATCGTGGCCCGGTCGGCCACGACGTGGGATGACGACATGCTCAACGACTCGGTGCTCCGCGCTGTCTGTCGGGTGGCGCCGCCGCTGGTGCTTGCCGCCGTTCTGCCCGACATCAACAACCACGCGTCGTGGATCCACTGGCTCATCAAGGCCAACCAGGTCTACATCTCGGTGACTGTCATCGCCATTGTCTGCGCTCTGCTGCGCGGCGTCGCCACCCACATGCGCGGCATGGAACGATTTGCCACATATCCGGTCGAGGGTGTATATCAGGCCGTCAAACTCATAGTCATCATTCTCGGCTCCATATCCTGCCTGGCCATAATCATCAGCAAAGATCCGTTTGCAATCATTGCCGGACTCGGTGCCTCGGCCGCCGTGCTGTCACTCGTGTTCAAAGATCCGCTGATGGGATTCGTGGCCGGTATCCAGTTGTCGGCCAACCGTATGATCAGCGAAGGCGACTGGATCGTGGCGCCTAAATTCAATGCTGACGGCGACGTCATTTCCATAGGACTCACCACAATTAAGGTGCAGAACTGGGACAAGACCGTCACAACCATACCCACCTATGCTCTCATCTCCGAATC
This sequence comes from uncultured Porphyromonadaceae bacterium, assembly GCA_947177135.1. Lineage (GTDB taxonomy): Bacteria > Bacteroidota > Bacteroidia > Bacteroidales > Muribaculaceae > UBA3263. Next base: position 22,887 of record CAMWTI010000021.1, read on the forward strand.
ATTCCAGAATTGGGAGCGTATGCGTGAATTCGGAGCCAGGCGCATCAAGCGTCCGTTTTATGTCGACGTAAACACCGTGCGTTTTCTTTCTGCCGACGAATTGTCGCAACTCGCGGATCAGGGACTGACCGATGCGGCGGCCGACAGCCGGCAGGTCAACCTGCGGCTGTTTCGCGACTACCTCGAACGATACCTGGCCGAACGCTCCGACATCAGCGCCGCGCCCGGCACCACCACCATGGTGCGCCAGCTTGATCCGACTCCGTCCGGCCTGCCGCTTGAAGTCTATTGCTTCACCGCCACCACCGCCTGGGTGGACTATGAGCATATCCAGGCCGACATATTCGACCATATCTACGCTGCTGTCAACAGTTTCCATCTCCGCATCTTCCAGGCTCCTTCCGGATCCGACCTCTCGCGCCTCTGAACAGACCTCCGATCTCGATTCGCCCGCATGTTAACGTATTTTAACTTGCGGGCGCTTGTTTTTCATAAAATTTAAACCGTACTTTGTAAAAACATATATCACACATACGATTAACACATTGCAAGATAAGATAGCCATGAAGATCAGACTTACATTCATTCTTGTGATGCTCATGAGCATCACAAACGCATTGGCTCAAACCAAAATTGATATTTTAACAGGAGAAACTGTTGATAAAACAACTCCGGCTGTTCCGCAACAGACTGTGGAGACATTTGACGATGGAGTGCGCGTAACATATACCTTTGGAGTCAATGTAGATTCAAAAAAAATAAGGAGGATGTGGTAAAAACGTGCAATATCATTTACTAAAAATAACGTTATCATGAAGATCAAGAAATTATTAGCGGGCCTATTGACGGTTGTGGCGGCAAATGTCAGTCATGCCTATGACATAGAGGTGGATGGAATACGCTACAATATCATAGATGGCAAACATCTGGCGGTGACATATCGTGGCGAATTTACACCAAAAACAATTGCTTATATAACCGACAACGACTATGCCGGTGACATCACAATTCCAGATTCGGTTGACATTGGCTCCGGTGTGATCCTGCCGGTGAAAGAAGTCGGCAAATATGCTTTTATGAATTGTTCAGAACTGCATTACGTGAAGTTGCTGCCTACAATCGAAAAATTAGGATCCTTGACTTTCTGCCGCAGCGGCATCGAAACTCTGGATCTGTCGGAAACGAAGATACAGGCAATTCCTAATGGAATGTGTGGCGATTGTCTGAATCTGCGGCAGATCTATTTCCCCGAACAGCTTCACGTATTAGGCACAGAATCTTTTGCTGACTCAGGTATTGAGGAGATGACTCTGCCTGACAACGCAGATATAGGAAATGAGTGTTTCCAAGGATCAAAGATCAGAATTCTGACTTTGGGCAAGAATATATCCACTATCGGTTCTTGGGCATTCCGAGACTCAAGAATAGAACAGATAAACAACATGGAATCGGTTAAATTCTTTGGCTATCAAAGTGTTGCTCGCGTGGCAGTCAGAAATATTGTCATCGGTACAGAAGTCTTGCTTATTTCTTATTCGTTTCAATATTTGTTCAACCTGGAGTCAGTAATATGCCTGAATGAGAATCCCCAGGTGCTCGGAAATGCTACCGATACATTCTATGGCTCCAACGCTGACTGCATTCTGTGGGTGCCCGACGAATATCTGGAAGCATATGCCAGCTCTGAGTCAGTGACATGTTTTTTCCACGACATCAGGCCGCTGAGCCAGGTTAAGCTTGAGGAAGCTACAGCCGCCGACTCCACTGCCATGACGCTCTATGATCTTACCGGCCGCCGTGTGTCGGATCCGCGTCCTGGTCAGATCTGCATCACGTCCGACGGCCGCAAAGTCCGCTTCTGAAACTATATGCTCATATTTATCTGAAAAAATAACGTTATCATGAAGATCAAGAAATTATTAGCGGGCCTATTGACGGTTGTGGCGGCAAATGTCAGTCATGCCTATGACATAGAGGTGGATGGAATACGCTACAATATCATAGATGGCAAACATCTGGCGGTGACATATCGTGGCGAATTTACACCAAAAACAATTGCTTATATAACCGACAACGACTATGTCGGTGACATCATTGTTCCCGATTCTGTTGATGTTGGTTCCGGAGTTCTGATGGCTGTGAAAGAAGTTGACAACCATGCTTTTATGGATTGTTCAGAATTGCATTATGTGAAATTGCCGCCGACTATCGAGAAAATAGGATATCTGACTTTCTGTCGGAGCAGCATAGAGATACTTGATATATCAGACACTAAGGTCGTCCGGACAGGTAGAGGAATGTGTGCATATTGTTCAAATCTGAGTCAGGTTTTCCTTCCGGAGCAACTTCAAATAATTAGCACAAGTACTTTTGTGGGCACTAATATAGAGGAGATGACTCTGCATGACAATATAACGCACATAGAAAGCGAATGCTTCCAATGGTCCAATATCAGGATTCTGACATTGGGTAAAGGAATTTACAGCATTGGAGGATCGGTGTTCACGGGTTCAAAAATTGAGCAGATCAACAACATGGAATTGGTTCAGCATTATGCTTATAAAGCTTTGTCGGATGCTTTCTCGCTCAGGAATATCGTTATCGGTGCCAATGTATGTATGATTGACTACTCGTTTTCCGATATGCCGAATCTGGAATCGGTCATCTGCTTGAAGACAAATCCAGAAGAACTTCCTTTTACAGCTTCCGACTACTTCATGGCGTCTAATCCTGATTGTGTTTTGTGGGTTCCTGACGAGAGTCTGGCGGTTTATCGTGAATCAGCAAAATGGACATGTTTTTTCCACGACATCAGGCCGCTGAGCCAGGTTAAGCTTGAGGAAGCT
>CAMWTI010000022.1 GCA_947177135.1 uncultured Porphyromonadaceae bacterium
CAGCTGGATAGAGCAACAGCCTTCTAAGCTGTGGGTCTTGGGTTCGAATCCCAACGGGATCACATGAAGGTCACATTTCTAACAAGAATATGTGGCCTTTTCTGTGCCAGTAAAATCCTGAAATTAACAAATATTATTGAACGGACGGAGACTTTCTTTAATAAAAAATGCGTAACTTTGCAGCTTCAAAAACAGCACGTTAAAACCATACGTTTATGAACCTGACAGAACTGACCGCCATTTCGCCCGTCGATGGGCGCTATCGCTCGAAATGCGAGCGTCTTGACGAATTTTTCTCTGAATTTGCTCTGATCCGCTATCGTGTGAGGGTCGAAGTGGAGTATTTCATCGCTCTGTGCGAACTGCCTCTGCCGCAGCTGGCCGACGTTCCCGCATCGGCTTTTCCTTTGCTGCGCGCGATTTATGAGAATTTCACAGTGGCTGATGCCGGTCGCATCAAGGAAATTGAGTGCACGACCAATCACGACGTCAAGGCAGTGGAGTATTTTCTGAAAGAAAAATTCGCCCAGCTTGATCTTTCGCCGTGGAAAGAATTCATCCACTTTGGTCTGACAAGTCAGGACATCAATAACACTGCCGTGCCTATGAGTGTGGCTGATGCCATTGTCGAAGTATATGCTCCGGCAATCGATTCTCTGGTCGGCAAGCTTGAGGAACTGGCCGCCGAATGGCGCGATATTCCGTTGCTGGCCCACACTCACGGCCAGCCGGCCAGCCCGACCCGTCTGGGCAAGGAGGTGATGGTTTACGTGAGTCGTCTGCAGACGCAGCTGGCACTGCTGAAAGCCACTCCGATCAGTGGCAAGTTCGGCGGCGCTACCGGCAATTTCAACGCCCACACGGTGGCATATCCGCAGGTCGACTGGAATAGCTTCGCCCGCACATTCATGCGCGAGAAGCTCGGTCTGGTGCGCGAGTATCCGACCACGCAGATATCGCACTATGACAATCTGGCCGCGCTGTGCGATGCCATCCGTCGTGTCAACACCGTCATTCTTGACCTGGACCGCGACATGTGGATGTATATCTCGATGAACTACTTCAAGCAGCGCATCAAAGCCGGTGAAGTGGGATCGTCGGCTATGCCCCACAAAGTGAACCCGATTGATTTTGAAAACTCCGAGGGCAATATAGGCATGGCCAACGCCATTCTTGCGCATCTGGCCCAGAAACTCCCGGTGAGCCGCTTGCAGCGCGACCTCACTGACTCCACAGTGCTTCGCAACATTGGCGTTCCTTTGGCCCACACTCTCATCGCGATCGCCTCTACGGCCAAAGGCCTGGGCAAACTGCTGCTCAACGAGCAGGCCATCGCCTGCGATCTCGAGCATAACTATGCTGTGGTAGCCGAGGGCATACAGACCATTCTGCGCCGTGAAGGTTACCCCAACCCCTACGAGACGCTGAAGGCTCTGACAAGGGTGAACACGGCGATTACTCCCGAATCAATCGCTGAGTTTATAGACACTCTTCAGGTGAGCGAAGAGGTCAAGGCCGAACTTCGGGCCATCACCCCGATGAACTATACAGGCACTCTCTGAGTTATAACTTCAGACACAAATTTCCATATAAAGTTTTAAGGACTCTAACAGGTTTAGAGTCCTTAAAATCATTAAAAAAGTCACCAAAGCATGAAAATAACCAAACAGGAAGCGCTTGACTATCACCGCTGTCCGCGTCCGGGCAAAACGGAAGTCGTGCCAACAAAGCCTTATGCCTCGCAAACGGACCTGGCTCTGGCCTATTCGCCTGGTGTGGCCTATCCCTGCGAAGAGATCAAGGCACGCAGGTCCGACGTTTATGAATATACCAACAAAGGGAATCTGGTGGCAGTCATCAGCAACTGCACTGCAGTGCTTGGGCTCGGCGATATCGGAGCCGAGGCCGGAAAGCCGGTTATGGAAGGCAAGGCTTTGCTGTTCAAAATATTTGCCGGACTTGACTGCTTCGACATTGAGGTCAATGAAAAAGATCCTGAGCGCTTCATTCAGGTCGTCAAGGCCATCGCGCCCACTTTCGGCGGCATAAATCTGGAAGACATAAAGGCTCCGGAGTGCTTTGAGATCGAGCGTCGGCTTAAGGCCGAATGCGATATTCCCGTTATGCACGACGACCAACATGGAACCGCGATAATCTCAGGAGCCGGCCTGCTCAACGCTCTGGAGATTCAAGGCAAGCGGATCGGAGACGTGAAACTGGTTGTCAACGGTGCAGGAGCCGCGGCAGTGAGCTGCACTCGGCTCTACATAGCGCTGGGAGTCAGGCCGGAAAACGTAGTGATGTGTGACTCCAAAGGCGTTATCCACACCGACCGCTCCGACCTAAATCCGCAGAAACGCGAATTTGCAACCAGCCGCCCGGTCCACACTCTGGCCGAAGCCATGGATGGGGCCGACGTTTTTCTCGGTCTCAGCGTGAAGGATGTTGTGACTCCCGAGATGGTGCGGTCCATGGCTCCGCGGCCAATCGTCTTCGCCCTGGCAAACCCTGATCCCGAAATTGCCTATGACGTTGCGCTTGCCTCGCGCAGCGACCTGATCTTTGCCACCGGCCGCAGCGACTATCCCAACCAGATCAACAACGTGCTCGGCTTTCCCTACATATTCCGCGGAGCGCTTGACTGCGGCGCAACCGAGATCAACGAATCCATGAAGCTGGCCGCCGTGCGCGCCATCGCCGCCCTGACAAAAGAGCCGGTTCCGACGGTGGTCAACACAGCCTATAATGACCAGCGCATCTCCTTCGGACCACAATACATTCTGCCTAAAGCGCTTGACCCGCGCCTGCTCACGACTGTGGCCCCTGCGGTGGCGCGTGCTGCCGCCGAAAGCGGCATTGCGCGGCGCCCGATCACAGACTGGGAGGCATATGCCGAAAAACTCCGGCATCTGATGGGTTATGACAACAAGATGGTGCGCCGCATATATGACGGAGCACGTTCGGCCGAGCGCCGGCGCGTGGTGTTCGGCGAGGCCAATACTGACAACATGCTCAGGGCCGCCGCCGCTGCCCTGCATGAAGGCATCTGCCAGCCGCTGCTGCTTGGAAACGAAGAGATGATCCAGAAACGTGCCGATCGCCTCGGCCTTGACATTTCCGACATGGAGATCATCAACCTGAGGCACGATCGCGAGGCTTCGCGCCGCGAACGCTATGCCGACGCCCTGGCGCTGAAATGCGGACGTCTGGGCATCACGCGCGAAGAGGCCATGGAAAAAATGTTTGATCGCAACTATTTCGGCATGATGATGGTCGAGAGCGGCGATGCCGATGCCTTTATTTCAGGAACTTATTCCTGCGGCATCCCCAACCGCGAGATTGCCAAGCAGATAATCGGTGTACGCGAGCCTTACGGCACCTTTGCAAGCATGCACATACTCAACACCAAGCGAGGCACGTACTTTCTGGCCGACACTGCGATAAACTCCGAAATGAACGAGCAGGTGCTCTATGACATAGCGCGTCTGACGCGCCATTCTGTCGAGTACTTTGCCCATGAACCGGTCATGGCCATGGTCAGCTTCAGCAATTTCGGATCCTCGCATGAGCCTGAAGGCCGGATGATCAGCCGGGTTGTCGAACGCCTGCATTCCGACTACCCGGACATGGTTGTCGATGGCGAAATGCAGATCCATTATGCGCTCAATGCCGCGCTGCGCGACGAGACTTATCCATTTACCCGGCTTAACGGCCGGCAGGTCAACACGCTGATATTTCCTGATCTCACAGCTGCAAATTCAGCATATCGCCTTCTGCTCGAGATGGGAGTTGCGGATGCCATAGGGCCGATCCAGATCGGACTGAACAAATCAGTGCATTTTGTCAATGTCGACACTCCTGTGCGTGACATCCTTCATCTGACCGCCATCGCGGTCATTGATGCCAACTATCATTGACGGCAAATTGCTCGGATTGTCTATGGAAAACAATCAAAATGTTACAAAAAAGTTAAAATGCACAATTTTTCCTTAGAAATATTTTGTGGGGAGGAAAAAAACACCTACCTTTGCAGTGTGTTTTTCATGGTATTAGATTTAAGGTTAACTAAGATTGGTTGTCGAGATGACAATCAATTTTTTTTGCTACCTGTGGCCTGGGGGTTTAACAAGATTAAACGATTGTAAACCAACTATTAACTATGATCGGCGGTTATGCTTTCATAATGTTGGACTAAAAACACAAAATCGTTATGAAGAAGAAAATGATCATGATTTCCGCCGTCGCCATTCTGCATCTCGGTGCTTTCGGAGCGTTTGCCAACAGCGACAATGATGTCAAAGACGGAGTGGAGCGCACCTGTGAAAAGGTGAAGAAAGAGGCCTGCAAGGACTACAAAAAAGTGAAAAACGGCACTGTAAATACCTATGACAAAACCAAAGCCGGCGCTAAGAAAGTCTATAACAAGACCAAAGACGGCACCAAAAATGTTTACCAAAAGGCAAAATCCGGCACCGTCAAGGCATACGACAAGACTAAGGATGGCGCCAAAAAGCTGATTGACAATATTAAACAAGACGACAAGAAATAATATAACATGAAATAATATAACATGAAATGACGCTTTCCACGAAGCATGTGTGCCCGACCGCAAAACGGCCGGGCTTTTTATTGCCATATCGGAAATAATTCGTACCTTTGCAGTCGCTTTTTACACACGTTTCAATATGTATTTAGGAATAAGGATAAGGAAGGTCGCATGGCTTCTTCCGGTTGTGGTCTCGGTGTTATTCCTGGCTCCGGATGTGGCCGCACAACGTATGGCGCTTAAAACCAATGCGCTGGATTACTTTACTTTGTCTCCGAATCTTACTCTGGAAGCTCGCTTGAGCCGTCGCGTGTCATTGCAGCTCGGAGTCGCTGCGAATCCGTTGAGTTTGGCTGTGGCTGACATAAGAACCACAAATTTCCGAGTGGAACCGGAGGTGAGATACTGGTTCAACCGTCCGATGGCCCGCCATTTTATGGCGGTCAGTGCCACTGCCGGAATGTGCAGTCTGCGCCTCCGTGACCGTTATTTTATTGGCGACGCCGTCGCAATGGGCGTAAGCTATGGATATGCATTGGTGCTTGGTACCCACTGGAACATGGAGGCCGAGATCGGCGTCGGATTGGCGTCAGTCCGCGGATACTACTATAAAGGCGCTAAGAATAAGCCGATCGATATAAATTTCAGTCGTATACTTCCCGTGCCTGTCAGGTTCGGGCTTTCATTCGCATATATATTCAAATGAGTATGTGGACAGGATTCAAACATTCTGCAGCAATGCTTATGGCGGTTCTGTCGGTTATGGCAGTTCCAGCCGCAGTCGAGGCCCGTACCATCAACGTGCGCGGCCGTGTGACCCAGCAAGGCTCCGGCGAACCCTTGTCGGGCGTGACGATCTATAACGCATCGTCCGACAAACTCCTGGGTGTTACCAATGACGAGGGACGCTATGCGGTCAGTGCCGATGACGCCGACTCGCTGATCTTCTCTTCAATTATATGTGAAGATCGCCAGGAACCGATCAACGGACGTCTCACTCTGGACGTCGTCATGGTTCCTGCGGCGCAGGAACTGCAGGAGATCGTGGTCAAGGCCAAAGGCTCGGGCAAGGCTCTGGTCACCGAGCCGGCCGATCTTGATGTGGAAGGAAACTTCATACGACTGAAAACAAAAGTGAAGATTCCGCCACGTCTGTTTAACTCGCAGGTGCGCATGATCATTCAGCCTGCCATATATAATGTGACGCGCAAACACGTCAACTTCATCTCCCCGGTGGTGTTTGACGGATGGCGCTATGCCGACACCCAGAAACGCATGCTGGACTGGGATATGGCCAAAGATCCACTGGCTAAGTATCAGCAGGTGAAGACAACCGGACGCAAGGCCGACAATGTGATCTACCTGATAGACTCGCTCTATGTCGAAAATCCAAACGATGACTTCATGTGTGTGGTGATGTCGTCGCTCGAAGACTACAACCGTATCATCTATGCCGACACGTTTGAAATCGCGCGAGGCACCGTGAACCCGCTGCGTTTTCTAAACTATCAACTGGCCGGGGCGCCGATGAACGAGGAGCGCTTCCTGCCGATGCCGGAAATGGAACTTTGTGACGCGGCCGGAGAGATGAACCTGCTGTTTGCCGTCGGAAAATCGGATTTTGATCCGTCGCTTGGCAACAATGCGGCTGAAATGCAATCGCTCATAAACGAATTCCACATTATCGGCAACGATCCGGACATGACGCTCAAGAGCTTCACCATCTATGGCTCTGCATCGCCGGAAGGCAGCTATGACGGCAACCTCCGCCTGGCCGGTGCCCGCATGAAATCGGCCATGCGCATGATCATGGACTCTGTCGATCCGTCGCTGCGCCGCAATGCCGAAATGAACTCGGAGGCCGAAGTGGCTTCGTGGGACGAAGTGGTGACTCTGCTCCGTGCCGACGGCCGCGACGACGAAGCCGACAAGGTGCAGAACGTGATCGATTCATATGCCGGTGTCGATGCCCGTTCGCAACGCATGACGCGCCTGCCTTTCTATCGGTCGCTGATCGTGCCGGATTATCTGCCAAAACTGCGCCGGGTGCGCTATCACATCATCTCGTCGCGCTACAGACCGCTGACGCTGCCCGAGATCGCGGGGCTATATGCCGCCGACAAGTCCGGCCTGAGCCGCTATCAGTACTGGCGCCTCTACTCGGCCGCCGACTCAATGGGACTTGACCGCGAGCAGGTGATCACCAATGCTCTTCACTCCCACCCGAAGTTTGCTGTGGCAGCCACAGAACTGGCCGGCATCATGCTTGACCGTGGCGAGAACCCGATGTCGATACTCGAACCGTTCTTTGCCGACGAATCAAAGATCCATTCTCTCCCAATGGCAATGCGCTATGACATGGCTGTGGCCTGCATGGACTCCGCGCGTTTCAGCCGTGCCGACTCATTGCTTTCGGACCTGCCAGATAATCCTGAATTCCATAAAGCGAAGATCTATTGCGCCGCGCTCAATGGCCGGTATCACGAAGTGATGCAGGAAATATCGGAAGACTCGCCGCTCAATGAAGTGCTGCTGCTGCTGGCTGTCAAGGACAACGAACATGCCTATAACCGCGCTCAGAAACTTGGAGGATCGGCCATTGAAGAATATGTGAAAGCAGTGGCGGCAAACCGCCTGGATGACTATATAACCGCAATCTCCCACCTGGAGAACGCACTCGCGCTCGATCCGTCGCTGATTGAAGTGGCCAGAGTAGATGGCGACGTGGTTGATTTGCTTGATGAAGAGGATCTTAATAGCGATGATGATGAAAAATAACCTCAGCATGCTCAGCAGGACTATCGGAGCATTGGTCATGGCTCTTGGCCTGACCGTGTCGGCTTCGGCCAAGAAGCCCTCGCTCAACGTTGCCGGACGTGCAAGTTCCGGATTCAATGCGCTTGACCACGTTCTTCAGCGTCCGCTCGGCAATGACACTTTCCCTGCCGGACAGAACTTCGGCTCAAATATGTTTATCAGCGCCGGTGCAGGCGTGTCATTGATCGGTGACGATTTCAACGGCCGGCTCATACCCGGAGGCCGAATCGGCGGGCAGCTCGGCGGATGGATCACTCCGGTACATGGCGTGCGTCTGGGCGTGGACGGTGGTATCCACTCGGTCCACAGCGGCACCAAGAGAGCTTGGTTCGGAGCGGTGCGCGCGGACTATCTGGTCAACTTCACAGCTATGCTCAGAGGCTACAATCCGTCCCGCTGGTTTGAGCTTGTAGGCGCTGTCGGCCCCGAATATCAGCGCATACGCCAGAATGGAGCCTGGGGGAATGAGTTCGGCATCGGAGCTTCGATGCAGATGCGTTTCAATGTCGCTCCGTCGATGTATCTGTATCTGGAGCCGCGTATGTCGGTGATGGCAGGCACAAGATATGACCGTTTCTACGACTGGCGTCGCATTAAGATAGACGCTTCGATGAATCTCGGCCTGGGCTACCGCATTCTGCGTGGCGCTCAACGCCTGGCCGGCGCCACCGGATTTGAACAGCGCAATGACGACAATCTCTTCTTTGGCCTCGGAGGCGGAATCTGGGACATGACCCGTCCATCCTTCCCCCGGCATATGTTTACCGAACGTAACCTCACGGCCATGGCATACGTCGGCAAGATGTTCTCGGGCACATCCGGACTCCGTGTCGGCCTGAATCTTGGCGAATATGACAACGGCCGGGAAAATATGAAAACAGGCATCGCCTCGCTCGACTATGTCCTTAATCTCAACAGCCTCTTCGGAGGATACAGGCCGCGCGAAATGTTTCAGATGATGCTTAATCTCGGTGTGGATGCCGCATATGTCAACAATAGCGGCGGCGGCATATGCCCCGGTGTCAACGCCTCGCTCACAGCCTTGTTCCGCCTGAGTCATAACTGGGGACTGTTTATTGAGCCGCAGATCCACGCGCTGTCGCGAGAGTTTACCGGCAAACTCGGCGCCAGCTATTCGCCGTTGGCCGCGTTGAATGTCGGCCTGCGCTATACTGTCGGTGACTTCAGCCGCCTCTTCCCCGACAGCTATGCCGACTATGCCCCCGCCAAACACTGGTTCCTGACTGTTGGCGCCGGTCCGGCGCTGCGCATGCGCGGCGACTATGGCACCGGAGCCGGCGCCGTTGTCGGTTTCGGAAAACGTTTCACACCGGTGTCGACATGGCGCGTTACTCTCGACGGAAGCATCTACCCGCGTTCGCCGATTTATGTATCGGCAATGCTTGCTGCCGATTATATGCTCAGCCTGACCACTGCCGCATGCGGATATGATCCCGACCGTATCTTTGATCTCCACGGAGTGATCGGTGTGATGGGCGGAGCCGCCAACTATGACTCCCCGCTGCGCGCCACTTATGGCGTCAAGGGTGGATTTCATGCCGCATTCCGCCTGAACAAGCATCTTGACCTGTTTATCGAGCCGCAGATTCTCGCTGTCAATGGTCCGGCCGCCTACGATACCAAACTCTGGACTCCGGACCTGAGGGTTCTTGTCGGACTGAACTATAAGCTCGGCACTCCTGACGGCATGCGTGGCACCCTGTCCGAAACTCCTTACGGCGAACGACGCAATTTCGCCTCGCTGGCCGGCGCACTGGCCGTTTTCAGCGGTGGACGTCAGGATATGGACGGCGGACTCGACCTCAGCCTGGGACGCTGGTTCTCGAAGGTGTCGGGTCTGCGCGTCACCTATGCCAATGACTGGCTGAACGGATATCGCAAACGATTCTATGTGGGTACGGCCCATCTGGACTATCTGTTTAACATCACTTCGCTGATGGACCGTTCATCGGCCCGCCGTTTCCACATAATCGGCGCACTCGGTGCCGGCGCGGCATTCTGCGGCAACAGCGACGCTGAGTCATCGCTCGGCCCTGCCGTGGTTGCCGGCGTGCAGTTCCGATACAACCTGCCGGGCAACATTGATGTTCATATCGAACCTAATGTCACCGCATGGGCCAACCGTGTGATCATGGATTTTGCCAGCCCTCACCGCTTCACCGCAGATATGCGCGTGTCCTTCGGCGCATCCTATCGCTTCTGACAATCAATTCAATATATAAAGTACACCCCAAAAGTTTTTTTGTCAAACTTTTGGGGTGTGCTGCGCTTTATAACTAAAATTTTTCATGTGTGACGCGAAGATTTCGACAATAATGCGTAGACTGTCGCTGAGATATGTGCGATCGCTTTTGCCGCCTGAGTTTCGTTGCCTTTGAAATCTTTGACAAACACGGCCAATGTGTAGTGGAGTCCGTTGTCGGGCAGGCTGATATAGGCCACGTCATTGTGGGCTGCGAGCACTCCGTCTTCATTCGTATAGCCGGAGCCGGTCTTGTGGGCTATGACAACCCCGTCTTTCTCAAGCAGAGGTGCCGCTATCCTGTCTTTGCCGGTGACGCATTCTCTCAGTGTGGTCATGATGAAGAGTTGCTTTTCTCGACTGATCAGACTGTCGGTAAACAGGCGGTTCATCAGCGCGGCCGCGCTTAGAGGCGATGTGCGGTTGGCATATGCTTTATCGTGGTCTGCCGACATATCCTCCTCCGTATACGCGATCTCAAAACCGGAACGGGGAATGAGCGTGGCGATGAAGCTGTCGGTCGGAGCGACGCCCACCAGTCTTTTGAACATCAGATTGCTGGCATTGTTATCGCTCTGGCGGAGAGTATAGCACAACAGCTCCTTGACCGGCAGTGAAATCGTCGCTCCCTGGTGCTCTTTCAGCATCGAACTCCACGTCATGGGGTCAAGGCTGTCTCTCTCGACGGTCATCACAGAGTCAAGAGAAAGTCCTTTGTGGTCAAAATCGTTGCAGACAGCCAATGCCTGATGGACTTTAAACACACTCATCATTGGATACTTCGTCTGATTGTTGACCGTGACAGTATCAGTGCTGTTGATGATCACCGCCACTCCGATCTCTCCCGGGTAGTCTGACACTATCACGGAAATGGAGTCTGAGAGAGTTTTGGAAATATCTTCTGTGTCAGATTGATGCTGGTGGCACTGCATTGTTGTCGCGACCAAGCCGAGAAATAAGCCTGTGGCGAAGCGGCGGGTGTTCCTGAATATTTTCATGAAAACATCATGCTGTTTATATCCGGCAGGGCGCTGTGTTATTTTATGCGGTAGTTGAGCTTTTTTGTCACATGTCTGTCGCGGGCCGAGCCTGGAAACAGAGCCGCGCGCAGCAAGGCGCGGGCGGTGCGGTGGCGGCGATGATAGCTCTCATAAGAGTCATCGTCACGGAAGTCAGCCTTGTAGCAGCTGTCGGGCGACACATAGCAGTATGTGACATCTTCGATCACGGCCGATGCGTTGTCCTGTTGGCCTCCGGTGGCGCCGACATCAGCGCTCGACGGTGCTATGCAGATGATTCCGCGCCGGCGACACTCTTCGGCAACCGCTCCGATTGTGCTGTCATAGGCTGCGATTATCGGCTGCAGGTCAAAGTCTGTCCATGCCGATTTGCCGAGATCCTGCACCGGGCGCAGCTGCACTATGTCGGGCTGGACGCCGTCTGGCCAGACAGCCCAGAACTTGTCGCCCTCGAGGTCGTGTATGTTGAGGGAGTTGACGGTGTAATTCACGCGTATCTTGAAGTTCGGGAAACGGGTCTTTACGTCGCCGAGCAGTTTGGCCAAAGCCAGCATGTTGTCGAATTTTGCGCCGGTCATCAATTCTTCATAGACGGGGGCTGTGGTGCCGTGCATGGAGAGAGTGATCTCGTTGAGTCCGGCTTCCGCGAGTGCATATGGATCGACTCGACCTGTTGCGAGCAATTGTCCGTTGGTAGTCAGGGATATGTATGGCACTCCGGCCAAGCGTCCGCGTCTGATCAGTTCACACAGGTGAGGATAGAGAGTCGGCTCTGCGCCGCATCCTATCTGCAGTTTCAGCGCGCGGTGAAACAGCGCGCGCTCCGCCTGGTCGATCTGTGCGGCGGTCATCACTCCGTGCAGACTGCCGCGCTTTTCCGGATCGCTGAAATAACACATCCGGCAACGCAGGTTGCAGCTGAGGACAGGGTCGATGAAGACCCCGGCGGTGCGTCGGCCGCATACATGCAGAGCCCATAGTCCCAGCAGTTTCAATGGCGCCGGGATGGAGCCTCGGCCGGCAAATCGCAGTATGTTGTAGATATTCATTGCGGCTGCGGATAAATTTCATAAGAGTGACAGGGTGCGCAGCGGAGCCTCGGCGATCACCGTGGCCGCACGTCTGAGATCATCAGGCGTCAGAGCATTCAGGGCGGCGGCAGTGTGTGCGGCCGACGGGACAGGCAGGTGGTGCAGAATGGCCCGTCCGGTCGAGATGGCCATCTGTTCCTTGTTGTCGGATCCGAGTGTGGCCTGACCGATAAACTGCCTGCGGTGTGCGGCCAGGGAGCGGAGCGGCAGCGGATCGGAGGCGAGGCGTTCGAGTTCGCGTCGGCACAGGTCGGTGCACCGTCCCACATCGTCGTGGTCGCATCCGAAGTATATGGTTACCAGACCGAAATCGTCATAAAGAGCGGTCGAAGCGTCGACCGTGTAGACCAGACCGCGCCGTTCACGCAGGCTGACATTGAGCCGGGAATTCATGCCAGGGCCGCCGAGAATGTTGACGGCCAGAGCAGTGGCGAAGCGGTCGGGTGAATGAAGCCCGCCGACGGTTGTGCCCATAACGGTGTGGCTCTGATGGTTGGCGGTCGACAGTCGCCGGCACTCTGGCGCGCAGCACTGAGGCGACACCCGTGGAGTCCGTGCCCACGTGGCCGGCACTCTGGCAAAGGCGCCTGAAGCTGTGCGGAACACTTTTTCGGCCGGCTCGGGGCCTAAATAGAAAAACACCATGTTGTCGGCCGTGAAGTGGCTGACGAGAAAATCGCGACACATTTCCGACGAAATCCGCTGCACCGATTGCTTTGTGCCGAGAATGTTGTGGGCCATTGGACTGCCGGCAAACATCATTTCGTCATAGAGGTCGAATACGGAATCGGCCGGCGAGTCAAGATATGAGTCGATCTCGTCGGCTATGACTTCGCGTTCGCGGTCGATTTTCGCAGCCGGAAATGTCGATTCAGTGACCAGTTCGGCTATCAGGTCGGTGGCGCGGCGCCAGTTGCCCGCCGGCATGGCCGCATAGACCGTGGTCTCCTCTTTGGTTGTGAATGCGTTAAGTTCGCCGCCGACCTGCTCCATGCGGTTGATCACATAGGAGTCTGAGCGGCGGTGTGTGCCCTTGAAGATGGTGTGTTCGACGAAATGGGCCAGTCCGAATTCTTCGGGGCTATGCTCGTCGCGTGAGCCGACGTTGGCTGTCACGCCGCAGTATTCGCTGACTCCAGGACAATGCCGGTGGACCATCGTAAGCCCTGACGGCCCTTGGGCCAGAGTCACAGTTGGGTCTGATCCGGGTCTTTCCAATCTCCGTTCTCCTTGATTAGGTTGACAAGGCGTTCGATCGCCTCTTCCTGTGGAATGTTTTTTACTATGCATTCGCGGCGGCGGTAGAGACTGATGCGTCCAGGCCCGGCTCCGACGTATCCATAGTCGGCGTCGGCCATTTCGCCGGGACCGTTGACAATGCAGCCCATAACCCCGATTTTAAGCCCTTTCAGGTGGGCTGTGGCTGATTTGACTGCTTTCAGCGTGGCCTGCAGGTCAAAGAGAGTGCGGCCGCACGAAGGGCAGCTGATGAACTCCGTTTTGCTGATGCGCGAACGCGTGGCCTGCAATATGCCGAGGGCAAGGTTGGCGGTGGGCAGTCCTGCGCGCGAATCGATGCTGATGCCGTCGGCTGTGCCGTTGAGCATTATCGCGCCGAAATCAGCGGCGGCTTTTATGGCCAGCGCTTCGGCGTCGGTATCGTCATAGCTGATCTGCATGATGACTGGATTGTCAACTCCCTGGATGAGCATCCGGTGACGTGCCGCCTGCAGTTCGCCGGGAGCGTTGGTGTGGGAGGAGGTGAGCAGCACGACCGCGTCGGGGGCAATTCCTGTGAAGTCTGTGGCCGACGCGCTGACCGGGACTATGTCGGCGTCGATGCTGTCAAGCCCATAAACTGCCGGCACGTTGTCGCCGCCTATGCTTCCGATGGCGCGCGAACGCAGCCGCTGCGGATTCATCGGGTCATAGCCAGGGGCATATTCGCCGTCGATCTGCGGCGCGCCGGCGCGTGATCCGATGTGCTGGAGCAGCGCGCGTGCCACAGGCACTTCCAGTTCCGGATCTTCGCTGAGCGACACTCTGATAGTATCGCCGATGCCTTGGGCGAGCAGGGTGCCGATGCCGGCTGCCGACTTCACCCGGCCGTCTTCTCCGTCGCCGGCTTCGGTGACGCCGAGATGGACGGGATACTCCAGATTTTCGCGATGCATGGCTTCGGTGAGCATGCGCACCGTGCGCACCATCACCACCACGTTGCTCGCCTTTATGCTGACTATCACCTGGTGGAAATCGTGGGCCGCACAGACGCGCAGAAATTCCATGGCGCTTTCCACCATTCCTTCGGGGGTGTCGCCATAACGTTCCATGATCGAACGCGACAGCGATCCGTGGTTCACGCCGATGCGCAGTGCAGTGCCGTGTTCTTTGCAGAGTGCAATCAGCGGAGTCATGGCCTGTTCAGGGCTGACGCCAACATGACAGAAGTTGCCAGGGTTGATGCGGACCTTGTCGGTGGCGGCAGCGGCAGCCATGGCGGCATCGGGATTGAAGTGGATGTCGGCAACCAGCGGAACGTCGACGAGTTCGCGAATGCGGCCGATGCTCTCGGCTTCGCGCACTCCCTGCGCGGTGAGACGCACCAATGGGGCGCCGGCTGCGGAGATGCGTCTGATCTGGGCTACCGAGCCTTCGACGTCGTTGGTGTTGGTGTTGGTCATGGACTGCACCGCGATCGGGTTGTTGCCTCCGATTTTCACCTTGCCGCCCACTGTGACTGTGCGGCAGGGCCGGCGGTGATAGTTGAACAGATCCATCAGTTTGTCTTGAAGTTATATTTTATAGAGCGCAATTCTTCGTTGGCCTTGACGATTTTCTGTGACAGGGTGGCTCGGTAGGCGGCGAAGCGGGCGGCGATTGCCTGATCGCTGATAGCCAGCATCTGGACGGCGAGAACTGCCGCGTTGAGTCCGGCGTTGATGCCGACTGTGGCCACTGCCACTCCCGGAGGCATCTGCACGATCGAGAGCAGGGCGTCTTTGCCTTCAAGCGACGAGTTTATTGGCAGGCCGATCACCGGCAGCGGAGTCATGGCGGCGATAACGCCGGGCAGAGCGGCGGCCATGCCGGCTGCGGCGATGATGACTTTGATGCCGCGTGCCGCGGCTCCGGTTGCAAAGTTTTCTACCTCGGCGGGGGTGCGGTGGGCCGAGAGTGCGTTCATTTCAAACGGCACTTCCATTGATTCGAGGAAGTCGGCGGCCTTGCGGAGTATGGGCAGATCGGATGTGCTGCCCATTATTATGCTTACCTGAGGGTTCATGGATTTTTGATTCTGGCGTTTTTGTGGTGGGGGAATGAAAAAACAAAGGCGCTCTCGTCGGAGAGCGCCGTAATGTTTATTTTGCAATAGCTGCTTGCTCGGAGGGTTTCAGGCGGCGCTCTTTGATGCGGGCCTTCTTGCCGGTGAGGTTACGCAGATAGTAAAGCTTTGCGCGACGCACTCGGCCATACTTGTTGACTTCGATCGAGTCGATGAAGGGCGATTCCATGGGGAAGATACGCTCAACGCCGATGTTGTCGCTCATTTTGCGCACGGTGAAACGCTTTTTAGCTCCTTCGCCGGTGATTTTGATAACCACGCCGCGATACTGCTGGATACGTTCCTTGTTACCTTCTTTAATGCGGTAGGAAACGGTGATGGTGTCGCCCGGCTGGAAACGGGGGTAGGTCTTGTTCTGGGCAAAAGCCTCTTCGGCTACCTTGATTAAGTCCATTGAATTAGGTGATTGATATGGTTTTACAATTGTCCGCAACATAACGCGCACCTCTTCGTCGCGACAGCGATTGCGAATTCCGGCTGCAAAGTTACGATTTTTCTTTTTTCCGCGCAACTTTTTGACGATCTTTCGGATATGGTGCGACAAAGGCGCCGTGGAATGCCGGCGCCTTTGTGAGGAAATTTTTCTGGAATGGGGGTCTTACTGATCTTTGAGCCATTTGTCAAACCAGCGGAAGAAGAGGCGTTGCCAGAGTATGGCGTTCTGGGGCTTCAGAATCCAGTGGTTTTCGTCGGGGAAAATCACCATCTCGGCCGGAATGCCGCGGAGTTTGGCCGCATTGAATGCCATTTCGCCCTGAGATGAGAGTATGCGGTAATCCAATTCGCCATGGGTGATGAGAATGGGCTTGTCCCAGTTTGCCGCGAAGCGGTGCGGCGAGGTGGCGAAGGTGGCCTGTGCGGTGGGGTTCTTGGTGTTCCAGTATGCGCCATAGTCGGGATCGTCGGCCGAGTCGGCGGGAGCGTTGGCCGCGCCGCCGCCCATGTCCCAGTTGGCGAACCACATTTCTTCGGTCTCAAGATATTGCGCCTCCATGTTGAAGATGCCCGCGTGGGCTATGAATGCCGCGAAGCGGCCTTCGTGGTTGCCGGCGAGCCAGTAGGTCGAGAAGCCGCCATAGCTTGCTCCGGTGCAGCCGATTCTGGTTTCGTCGATCCAGGGCTCGGTCTTCACGTGGTCGACGGCGGCGAGATAGTCGCGCATGTTCTGGCCGCCATAGTCACCCGAGATCTGTGCGTTCCATTCGGTGCCGAATCCGGGGAGTCCGCGGCGGTTGGGGGCGATGACCACATAACCGTTGGCCGACATCAGCGCCAGGTTCCAGCGGAAGCTCCAGAACTGGCTGACAGCCTGCTGCGGACCTCCCTGGCAGTAGAATATGCCGGGATATTTCTTTTCAGCGTCGAAGCCCTGGGGCTTGATCACCCAGACCAGCATCTCTTTGCCGTCGGTGGTGGGTACCATGCGGCGTTCCACGGTGGGCATATCGAGCTGGGCTAAGATCGACCCGTTGACGTCCGACAGCTGTTTGACTTCGCCGTTGGTGGTGTCGATGCTGAACACTTCGTTGGGGTAGAGCATCGAGTGGCGCATGGCGATGATCCGGCCGTCGGCCGCGGGCGACAGTGAGGCCCAGTCGCATTCTCCGCCGGCCACTTCGGTCACTTCTCCGCCGGCGGCGGGAATTGCAAATACGGGCATAACACCGTCTTTATATGCGCGGAAATAGATTGTGGCGCCGTCGGGCGAGAAAGCGATGTCGTCGACCGTATAGTCCCATTCGGCGGTGAGGTCGGTTTTGGTGCCGGTGGCGCGGTCGAGGGTGAAGATGCGGTTTTTGTCGCTCTCATATCCGTCGTGCTCCATGCTCAGCCAGGCGAGTTTTGATCCGTCGGGCGAGAACACGGGGAGGGTGTCATAGCCCATCATGCCTTCGGTCAGGCAGGTGGTTGTGCCGGCTTCGACGTCAAACAGGTAGAGGTCGGAGTTGGTGGACAGAGCGTATTCTTTGCCTGTTTTTTTGCGGCTAACATAGACGAGCTGCTTGCTGTCGGGGCTCCATGCGAAGGATTCCGCTCCGCCGAACGGTTTCGTCGGGGCTTCATAGAGCGGCTCGTCGGCCATGATATCGCGTTCGTTGCTGATGGATTTTCCGTCAAAATCTGCGATGAAGGGGTGGGGGATTTCGGTGACCCATTCGTCCCAGTGCTTGTACATCATGTCGTCGATGATGCGTGCGTTGGCTTTGGGCAGATCTGGATATACGTCCTGCGGGGTGCGTGCCCACTTGATCTGCCGCACCATCATCACCTTGCTCAGGTCGGGCGAGAAGAGGAAGGCGTCGACGGCTTTGTCGCCGTCGGTGATCTGACGTCGGTTTGAACCGTCGGCATCCATGACCCAGATCTGGTTGCGGCCATCGGCGTCAGGATAGAGGAAGGCGATGGCCTTGCCGCCGTCGATCCACACCGCGCCGCTTTCAGACTTGGCGGTGCGGGTGATTCTCCTGGCGTCTGTGCCGTCGGTGTTCATCACGTAAAGGTCGGCGTTCGAGCGGTTCTGCTCTACGCTTTCATAGCTGACGCTGTAGAGCACCTGCTTGCCGTCTGGCGAGGCCAGCGCTCCGGTCACCCGGCCCATGGCCTCGAGGGCTTCGATTGTGAATACCCGGTCTTCGCTTTTGAAATCGGGTTTGTCGATAATCTGCTCCTGCCCGGAGGAAGCGCCACTGCCGCAGGCTGTGGCCAAAGCTGCCAGAGATGCCATGGCTAAAGGCTTCAAGATTTTTTGCATATATAAAAAGGTGTGAATATTGGTTTTCCGGCTTCAAATTTACGAATTTATTTTCAATTGTTTGGCAGAGTGATTAAAAATGCTTACCTTTGCGGCGCTTAAAAGCACAATCCTCATATATTAACCACCTAAAATTTCCAAAGAATGCATCTTAATTCTGACGAAAAAGTAGAAATCTTTGAGAAGTACGGTAAGGGTAAGACTGATACTGGCTCTCCTGAAGCCCAGATAGCATTATTCTCGGTCCGTATCGCTCATTTGACTGAACACCTCAAGTCAAATCACAAAGATTATGCAACCGCACGTGCCCTGAAAGCTCTGGTCGGCAAGCGTCGTCGTCTGCTGGATTATCTGATCCGCACCGACATCAACCGTTACCGTGCCATCATCGCCCAGAAAGAGCTGGGTATCCGCAAGTAAGGCGGCACTGCAACCACATTCCGTGAGCGTCCATCAAGGACGCTCGCTTTTTTTTTAACAGAGAACAGTGTCGGGCTGTGATGCCCGTATTTATTTCTCATTCTAAATTCAGTTATGAAAAAAACAATTCTGTCGGCTGTGGCCATTGTGCTTTCAGCCGGCATCTCAATGGCCGAGGGTTATCAGATCAATTCTCTGTCGGCCAAACAGATCGGCATGGGCCATACCGGCGTGGCGCTCAAACTGGGTGCTGAAAACATGTATTTCAACCCCGCAGGCATGGCTTTCATGGATAAGACTCTCGATCTCTCGGGTTCTTTTACGGGGATTGTCCCGACGGCCACTGCCACGGTTGACGGCAAGGACTATGAAACCGACAACGGAATGTCGACTCCGATCAGCGTCAACGCCGCGTTTTCGATATATCCCAGCCTGAAAGGCGGCATCTCCTTCTACACCCCCTATGGCTCGGCGATCAACTGGACCGACAACTGGCCCGGTGCTGTGCTATCGCAGAATGTGTCGCTCAAAGTCTTCACAATCCAGCCCACTCTTGCCTGGGCCATCACCGACAAGATCTCGATCGGGGCCGGAATGATGGTGTCGTGGGGCGGCGTCGACCTCAACAAGGGACTTGTGCCTGCCGCCACGGCCGATAAGGCCATCGGCGCCCTCAAGGATCTCGGAATGCTGCCTGAAGCCACTCCCGGCTTCGGCAACACGGCGCCGGCCTCGGTCAACCTCAAAGGCTCTTCCGAAATAGCTGTAGGTTTTAATGTCGGAGTCATGTACAATATTGACCGACGGTGGACCGTGGGCGCGTCGTTTCGCTCGAAGATGGGGATGAGGGTCAAGTCGGGCGATGCATACGTAAGATATGCCAACACGGTGGCCCAGAGCATTCTCGGCGAGTCGCTCGACCTGATCAATGAAGCCAATTTCAAGTCCGAGATGCCATGCCCGTGGGTTTTGTCGCTCGGAGTGTCATACAAACCGGTCGATAGGCTCACTCTCGCCCTTGACGCCCGCCTGACAGGATGGAAAGCCTACAAGACTCTTAATATCGAGTTTCTGAACGAGCAGCTCGCCGGCTATAATCAGTATATCACAAAGAACTACAGCAATTCATGGTGTTTCTCCTTCGGAGCCGAATATGCCATCACCGGACGCATGGATCTCAGAGCCGGCCTGATGGTTGACACTTCGCCGGTTGACCGCAATTACTACAACCCTGAAACTCCTGGCATGACTAAGATCGAACCGACTGTCGGTTTCTCGTTCCGTCCGCTTCCGAGCCTTTCGATCGACCTCGGGTTCATGTATGTGGCCGGAGTCGGCATGGATGGCGCCACATGTGAGTATGCCGATCTTCTCGGCCTGATGATGCCGGCCAAACTGACTCCCGCCATTGCCGGCGCCCTCATGCAGCAAGGAGTCCCGGCCGAGACCGCGGCCCAGATGGCGCAGGCCAAGGTGGCAGGCTATGGTTTCGAGCCTTCGGGCAAATTCAAGGCCGATTATCGGCTTCATGCATTTATCCCGTCAATCGGCATAAGTTATAGTTTTTAATTTATTCGGTGTAATTTTTGTGAATTGACAGAAAATGACTAACTTTGCACCGCCATTACGAATAAGCCGCCCTACCAACGGTAAATTCACAAACGACAGAAACAAATAACTTACTGACAGATATGAAAAAAGACATCCATCCCGCCGAATACCGCGAAGTAGCTTTCAAGGATATGTCGAACGATGAGGTTTTTATCACCCGCTCGACTGTTAATGCCAAAGAAACCATCGAAATCGACGGTGTCACCTATCCGCTGGTCAAGCTTGAAATCACAAGCTCCTCACATCCCTTCTTCACCGGCAAGCAGAAGCTGGTCGACACAGCCGGTCGTGTGGACAAGTTTATGAGCCGCTACGGCAACCGCAACAAAAAGTAAGTCGGAGCCACTGCGACACATCCTTTTACCGATGGCGGGAGCTTGACTCTCGCCATTCGTGTTTTTCAGCACCGATAGAGAGAGAAATGAAAGAGCGGTTGTTTCGCTTCAGGCAATTCAGCGTCAGTCACTCGGCGTCGGCCATGAAGGTCGGCACCGACGGCGTGACTCTCGGCGCATGGGCATCGGTGGGCGTCGGCGACACGGTGCTCGACGTCGGAGCCGGATGCGGGCTGATCGGGCTGATGGCCGCCCAGCGCGGCGCCGCCGCGGTTACCTTGCTCGAAATCGACCCGTTGGCCGCCGAAGAGGCTGCTGCCAATGCCGCCGCTTCGCCATGGGGTGACCGGACGGAGACTATCTGCGCCGATTTCACTGCTGTCGACTTTGCCGGCCGCCGCTTTGACCGCATCATCTCCAATCCGCCGTTTTTCACCAACGGCGCTCTGGCGCCGGGGGCGGCTCGCGCTCTGGCCCGACATGAATCGAGTCTGACTCTTGAGTCGTTGACCGGCCGTGCGGCGCCGCTGCTTGCGCCCGGCGGAACACTCAGCGTTATCATCCCGGCCGACTCGGCCGAGAGGGCCATCTTCGCCGCCGGCATCGCCGGGCTGTGTTGTCTTCGCCGCACGGAACTGTTCACCCGTCAGGGCGCTCCGCCGCGGCGGGTCCTGCTTGAATTCTCGGCTTCCGGCGGGCCTTGCGTGCATTCGGATCTGATTGTCGGGTCCGACGATTATAAAACTATCACATCGTCATTCTATCTCTGATGTTTACATTCGGAAAGCGGTTGCTGCTGCTTGTTCTTCTGCTGATTGCCGGCATGGCGTTGACCGGCTTGTTTTCAAGCCTGATCGGCGCGCTGGTTCCGGACGCTGCAAAGGCTTTGCGCATCGCTGCCATCGTGCAGGATCTGTTCGGTTTTATTCTTCCGGCGGTTGTGCTGGCCGTGATGGTGACCAGGCTTCCAGCCGATTTTCTCAAAATCCGAGGCGGCGGTCGCTGTCAGTGGGCCTGTGCGGCATTGACCGCTCTGGCTGTGGTTGCGGCGGTGCCGCTGATCAACACTCTGGTGGTGTGGAACTCTTCAATCAGCCTCGGGCCGCTTCATGAGCCGATGGCGCGGGCCGAAGCGGCGGCAGAGGCTGCCTCGGAACTGATGCTTGGTGGAGGCTCGGTGGCCGATCTGTTGCTCGGGTTGCTGATTGTGGGCGTGTTTGCCGGATTTTCGGAGGAGATATTCTTTCGCGGTGCTCTTCAGCGCCTGCTCATCACAAGGCCGATGAATCCACACCTGGCCATCTGGACTGTCGCTTTTGTTTTCAGTGCCTTCCACGTGCAGTTTTTCGGATTCGTGCCCAGACTGCTGCTTGGCGCTTTGTTCGGCTATGCTGCATGGTGGAGCGCTTCGCTCTGGCCGGCAGTTGTCGGTCACGTTTTCAACAATTCGTTGACTGTAATCGTCATGTGGCTTGTGCGCCGCGGCGATATTGCTGCCGACGCCGGCTCATTCGGCGCTTTCTCGCCGCTGTGGCTCCCGGCGAGCCTGATTCTTACCGCCGCGGTGCTCTGGAGTGTCCGCCGCATTTGCCGCTGATGAAAATCTACCGTAAGGCCCTCACGCAGGGCCTTATCTTTGTGGCGCTATGAAAGTAGATGCCAATTTTTTTGAGCAGCGCTGGGTCCGGGCGATCCAGGCTGAGTTCGGAGCGCAGGGTGTGCTCGCAGTGATCAGGCTGCTGTGCAGTGTTTTCGATTCGTCTGAGGGCTACTGGCGCGAATGGTCGACTATGGATCAGGCCGTGCTGGCCGGTGAGGTCGGCCTGTCGGTGGCCGACGTCGGCCGTCTGATTGACCGTCTGGCGGACTATGGCGTGATTGATCGCGATAAGCTTCGCCGCGACAACGTCATCACCTCCAGGATCATACAGCTCGAATATATCCGTCAGGCGGGAGTGGCCCGCGCCCGCCGGCTTGACTGGCGCAAGCACTCCATGATTCCGCTCGAAGAATTGCTCGGACTCGGCATAGCTCCGGCCATTTTCGAGGACTTCGACGAGGAATATGGCGTTCCGCTCCCCGTCAACCGCCGTGCCCCATATCTCTATCCGGGTTTCCGTCAGATCCGCATCCGTCACCGTGACCCCGGCGTCCACCTCTATCGCGTCGTCAGAGTCCCGACATGATGCAAAACGCCCCGGACACGGGGTGGGGATGGCCGGTGTGTCCGGAGCGTCGGGAAAATGGGGCAGGAGTGTTATTCGGCCAGCTGGCGTCCGGAGCAGACTCCTCGTGCGCCGGGGGCTAATCCGCTGAAAACTATCAGGAATTCTCGTTCGGCTCCTGTGGTGTTGGGGTCCAGGGTGATGGTGATCTCTCTGGGGTCGCCGTGCTTGTTGCGTTCGATGGTGAGCCATCCGAATGTGTAGCTGAACACTTCGTCAGGATCGGTCCAGTAGTCTGTGAAATCCTGTGTGCCGTCTTCTTCCTTGAAAGTGTGGCTGATATTGTCGATCTGTAATTTCAGGAATACCCAGTAGTGATCGTGGGTCATGACATTGGTCGTGCCGCCTTTTGCAGGAAACACCACTGTGCCCGGATAGGAGTGTAGCCCGCCCCCTACCGGCATATCAGATTCGCTTTCGCATACAAGGGTGTCTGTCACCTCGCCACGCCGGAACTCCAGATAGGCGTAACGGTATTTGGGATACTCATAGTCAAAAAACGGATCTATATCGGTAAGCGTCAGTTTTCTGTCGGCATAATGCATGTTCAGCCACGACACGTTTTCGTCAAACGCCGATGCTCCGCTCAGTTCGGTCAGATACGTGGTCAGCGGATACCATCGCGGGTATTTACGATTCATCTCATCTCCGAACGACACTGATGTAATCGTCCAGTCGTCAGATTCAAAATAGATGGTGTCACTGATATAGTTTTTGATATATCCGTTGAGGGAAACTTCATCGACAGAGAAACCTATACCAGCCTCGACGGCCGGCGACGGATCAACCGGAGGCTTCGTCGGCTCGTTTTCTTCAGAGCTGCATCCATAGAGGCCGACGGCGACTATAGCGGCCAGTCCGGCAATAAATTTTTGAGCTGCCATACGTTTTAGGGGTGTGTTATATTGTTAATGGATGTTTATCGGTTGCAAAGTAAAGGTTAAATTATTAATATCGCAACATATTGGTATTAATAAACGTTAATTACTTGGTAGTATGTAAGCGATTTTGCTTTTTGGGGCATTTGTCTGGTGTATATCCGCGGTTGGCAGCCCTGAATCTGTTGCAACAAATATAGCCAAATGACTAACAGTTGCGAAAAACTAGCGATAAAAAGCCGGTGGGCAAGTCGGACGAATGATAGTTTTTGTGTAACTTTGCGCCCTCAAAACCATCACATACACTATAATGTACAAAAAACTGACAAGCATCTGTGGGCTGGCCTTCACATTTTTGTTGGCCTCCTGTGGCGGCAACGGTCTGAGAGAGGACCATAACGACGTGTCGCATAATGTTTTTCTGGTTTCGCCTCAGGCTGTAGACGGTGTCTCTGTCCGTGATTTCTCCGGACGGGTAGAGGAGGCCCGGTCTGTTTCGGCCGCGTTCAAGACTGCCGGTCCGATCGAACGGATCTATGTCAAGGACGGAGACCGGGTGCGTCGCGGACAACTTCTGGCCGAGCTGGATTCGGCGGATTATGTGCTTGGAATCAACCAACTGCGGGTGCAGCATGCGCAATTTGCCGCCGAGTTTGCCCGAATGACCAGACTCTATGCCACAGGCGGTGTCAGTGACAACGATTATGAAAAAGCCAAGGCCGGACTCGAGCAGCTTGCCTATCAGCTGGCACTGAATGAAAATAAGCTGTCGTATTGCCGGTTGCTCGCGCCGGTGGACGGCGTGGTGACCGACGTCAAGTTCGAGCCTGGCGAGATGGTGGATGCCGGCACTCCGGTGTTTGATCTTATGGACAATACCCGCCTGGAAGTGGTTGTGGATCTGCCGGTGAGCGAATATATGCGCAGAGACGATTTTCAGTCATTCACAGGCCGCAGTTCCCTGCTGCCCGGAAAGACGTTCGCTCTCAGCATGCTCAGTCTCACTCCGAAAGCCGACAACAATCAGCTCTTTCAGCTGAAACTCACACTCGGCCCCGATGCCGGAGTGGCGCTGACGCCGGGAATGAACGTCGGCGTGGCCATAACCATGGCCGGCGTCGGATCGGGGTCGGTGGCGGTGCCCGTGCATGCCGTGTTTGATTTTGAAGGCCGTCCGGCCGTCTATGTGTATGAAGCGTCAGATTCGACCGTGCATGCCACTCCGGTG
Source organism: uncultured Porphyromonadaceae bacterium (assembly GCA_947177135.1). Lineage (GTDB taxonomy): Bacteria > Bacteroidota > Bacteroidia > Bacteroidales > Muribaculaceae > UBA3263. The sequence goes on from CAMWTI010000022.1 coordinate 24,529, forward strand.
ACTCTGAGCGGCACCGGAGCCGACGGATACGTCACGGTGACATCAGGTCTTGACCTCTCGCAGCGGATTGTCCGCGCGGGAGTTCATCATCTCACTTCGGGTGAAAAAGTGAATGTGATTACTCCGGCGTCGGATTCAAACGTCGGCAATCTTCTCTGATTTCCGATGGAAAAGGCTACAAGATTTTTCATGCGGCGCACCACTCTGTTCTGGGCGCTGATTGTCGGCATTCTTGCGTTTGGAGTTCTCAGCTACATGCGCATGCCGAAACTCGAGGATCCCGCCGTGCCCGTCAAGCAGGCGGCGGTGGTCATTGTCTATCCGGGGGCGGACGTGCATCAGGTCGAACTTGAGGCAGCTTTGCCGCTTGAAGACGCCATCAGGACTCTGCCCGACGTTGACAAAATCAAGACAGAGTGTCATGCCGGACAGGCAATGGTCAGCGTAGAGTTTGTCAAAGAGCTGCCTATGTCGCAGCTTGAGCAGCATTTCGACATGCTGCGCCGCAAAGTCTCGGATCTGGCCAGGACGTTGCCCCAGGGGTGTTATGAGCCGGTGGTCGTGGACGACATGATGGACGTCTATGGCATTCTGTATGCTTTCACCGGCGACGGTTATGAGTATCGCGAAATGGAGCGTTATGCCAAGATGCTGCGTCGCGAACTGCTCACGGTGCCCGGCGTGAAAAGAATCAATATCGGCGGCACCATGCCTGAGGTGATCACAGTGGAGTTCACGCCTGAGCAGCTTGCCCGCAACGGGCTGATGCCCACCCAGCTGATGATGGCGCTGCAGTCGGCTGCCAAGACTGTCGATGCCGGAGCCGTCAGCTCGGCCGGAAACCGCATTTCGGTTAACGTGGACCAGGCGGTTGTGACCGAAGAGGATCTGGGCAATCTGCTGATCGACACACCGGAAGGAAAGAAAGTGCGTCTGGCCGATCTGGCCGTGATCAAACGGGGATTTGCCACTCCGGCTCGCAATCTTGTCTATGTCGACGGCAAAGC
>CAMWTI010000023.1 GCA_947177135.1 uncultured Porphyromonadaceae bacterium
ATCATAACCAGAATTTCAAGTCATGGCCGTCCGCTGTTCCACCACCCGGACGGCTTTTTTACGAGTCAACCATCAGGCGCCGACAGTTGTTGATATAACATGAAACCTCACGTCATAAAACTCATCACAATGTTACTCGTTGCAGCGACAACCGCGTCTGCCAAACAGAATCCATCGACTGTGCCTGTGTCCGTATCTGAGATAAGGCTGCCGGAAACAACGCCTGATTTCAGTACGGATCAGGTTAAAATCCGGATGTTGCCTCTGCGCGACAAACAGACACCGAGCATCTATGCGTTTCCGATGTCACACACCGCTCGCCACGAAGACTGGAAGCGCCTCTGGACCAACACCGCCGTACTAAGCGGAGCATTTGTCGGCACTCTGCTGGTTCTCGAATGTTTGCCCGAAGGAGCCACCGACTGGAACTGCGCCGAACTGAACCGCACGCCGCTTTTCCAGCGCTGGTATGACCACGTGATACGCCACGGTCCCGTGTGGGACCACGATCTGCCCATCATCAACTTCGTGCTCCACCCTTATGCCGGAGCGGCATATTTCATGGCAGCCCGCTCTTGCGGATTCAACTTCTGGGGATCGCTGCTATACAGCACTCTGATAAGTTCGTTCGAGTGGGAATTCGGCATAGAGGCATTCATGGAATATCCCTCATACAACGACCTGCTGCTCACTCCAATCGTCGGCAGCATCATAGGCGAAGGCTTCTACATGACAAAACATTATCTCGCCAACAACGGTTACAGCCTGCTCGGCTCGCCGGTGCTCGGCAATATTGCCGCCTTTCTGGTCGACCCGGTCAATGAGGTTGTCGGACTGTTTGCCGGAAACCCGGCGCGCCGCTGGGCCAGACAACACCGAATTGAATTGCGCTCTACACCGGCGCGCATTGTCACATCCGATGGCGGCATAGGCTATGGCCTGACCATGTCACTCCGTTTTTAGAAATTGATATGAAGGCCGACTCTGACACCCCAGCGGTCAATGCCAGGATTGGAACGATAGTTCAGACGGTGCACATAGTCCACACGGAGTATGCGGAAAATATTGTCAAGGCCAACCGACATTTCCATATATGGCTTACGACCCATCGGAGTAACGGTCACATCGGCCGGAAAACGGAGCAACGACGGATTTAAGGCTGGATTGTTGCGGTCACTCAGCTGGCCCCACATTGCACTGAACCCGACCACCTCGCGGAGTTTCAGTTTTTTGAGACCCGGTATATAGTTGAATATGGCGCCATTGAGCCAATAGGTGAGATGGAGTGACACATCCGTGTCATTGACAAACTCCATCGGATTGAGCAGCGAAAAGCAGCGTCCCTGAATGATATAAGATATATTGGCGTTGGGCGACAGCAGATTGGTGAACACCGTCTGATCCCATACATGGCCTGCCGTCATGATAACGTCCATATATCCCCACGATGAGAAAAACCATCTGTGCTCGAAGGAAAATTCGGTCTTGTTGACTCCCCAGCGCGCGCCGGCCACGCCTTTAGGCGCATAGGTGTGGCACAGATGAAAGATCGGAGCTTCATGGTTCACATCTTTTCTTGAATTCTGCGTCTGGAATATGACCTCGCCAGGCGCCCAGCGCAGATCGAGCGTCGAGGCCAGCTGTCCGAAGTGGCCGATCTCACGGCCAAATCCGTCGACAAACTCCATAAACTTCGTCGCTTCCTGACGTTGCAGCGAAGCACTAAGCGTGATTGCCAGATTGTTATAGAACTCCCATTTGAACTGCAGGTCAGTCTGGCGCAGATAGGTCATCCGCTTATTTGGGACGCGCGTGATGGAATAGAAAACCGCGTCACGGTTTTCGGTGAAATAATGCTGCCCGATTTTGTCAACGTCATAACAGTGCCGCACTTTCAGCGAACGTATCGGAAATTCATTCTGATTGATCTTCTTGTCAATAAACGAATATTCCACCGACGCGTCATATTTCAGTTTCTCATCTTTGAAGCCATAGGCCGCATATCCTTCAATAAACCATCGCGGCGATAGCTTCGGAGTGGTCGTGCCTCCGGCCCTCAGTCGCAGCCCTTCAAGGCCGTTGGATCCGATGGAATTAAGAATCGGACCATAGTCAAACCTGGCGTTTTTGCCTCCGATATGCACATAGCCGCCCACGAGCAACTTCAAAGTCTTCTCACTCCAATAGTAAACCGGATCCTGGCGCAACCGCCCCATAAGCTCGGCCATCGACGACTCGCCTCCCTGCATGACCACCGGCCTGTTCGCCTGCCAATACGCGTCTCCCTTCACACGCATATCATCCAGATATATCACCTTCTCCCCGCGGTCAAAAACCGAAGAATCGGCCGGCACTCCAAACGAATGTGAATTATAGACAGTGAGCCGCCGGCCATACAGACTCTGGGTCAACACATTGAATTCAGCCGTCATGTCATCCTTGACTTTCAGCCGAGTGCCGTCGGGCGCACGTTCAAATTCCTGATCGATCACCATACGGGTAATGAAATTGACATTACCTTTCACCGGCACATTCAGCACCGCACGTCTGATGAACATGGCCGAGTCACCCTTGGCCACAAAAAGCTTGCCGTTGAACCCGAACTGAGCCACGTTACGCGGCACAAAAGAGAGCACCACCAGAGAATCGCCCGGCGCACTGCTGTCGGCCACGGTGTCGGTGAGATAAAATTTATAAAAATCAGGAGCAAGGCGCCCGAGAGGACTGACAAAGCGGTTCATCAGCACGACAATATCCTGATCATAGATATCGACCTCCCGCATCACATTCATTATCGACGTCTGCACCGACTCGTCAAATCGCGTCAGCTCGTCAACGCCATTGCGGTTTATGGCGCGCACCACCTCGCGCTCCGTGGCCGGATCCGCGCGAAAATAATGGTCGCTCAGCTTTTCCTTCACCGACAGATTGAGCACCTTCCGGCCTGTCAGCGATGTGGTGTCCATATACTGGTTTATGAAGCCGAACCGCGACGCTGTGTCAATTTTGTCAAAATCAATGATGCCCAGATTAATGCGTTCATATTTTCCATATGAATAGTAGGGATGCCGCATCGGATCCGAAAGATCACGCGTAGCCATGATACGGCGCACGAAATCAACTGCGGGATTGTTTTTCTTGGAATACTTCTCCTTGCGCGGCCTGACCTCGATCTCCGAGAGATGCATCTGCGGCTCATCGGCGAAAACAGACGCCGGCACAAAAAGTCCAAGCAGCAGAATCAGATTTATAATTATGTTGTTGTTTTTCAATATCGCTTCAATTTATACATATGATAGTAAACGCACGCCAACACATTATTATTATGACGGCACAGACCTGAGTCTGCGATATTCAAGCGGCGACATCGACGTATGGCGACGAAACACTCGGCACAGATGCGACGAATCCTCGAAATGCAGCCTGGACGCAATGTCTTTTATCGGCAGGACAGTGCTCTCAAGCATGGCCTTCATGGCGAGCACAAGCCGGTTTTCAATGATCTGTTTGGCCGACAGACCGGTGCAGGCCCTGGTCACTGACGACAGATAGTCAGGAGTCACGCTGAGAGCATCGGCATAAAATCCCACATTATGGCGCACCGTATAGTTGCGCGACAGAAGCACAAAAAAATCTCCGACTATCTTCCATGGCGAATTGGCAAACTGCGTAGGCACAACTTCTGCGCTGCGGCTGACAATATCCTCCATGACCCGGAAAAACGAAACCACCAGCTCCGACACGACTTCGGCGGCAACGGCAGGAGTACACAACCTGCTCACCAGCAGACACTCCGACATCCAGTTGTCAACACCACGGCCATAGGCCGAATCAAACCGCTGCACAGGCATCAGATAAAGTCTGTCCCAGAACCGCTGGACCGTTATCCGCATATAAATCCCGAAGACTGCTGTGGCTGTCACCGTCACATATCTGACCCTGAAGTCATCGCTTCGGCTGTCAAGCATCACGACCATGTCGTTGAACAGAAACACAATATCTCCGCGCCCGATGTCATGACGCCTGAAATTGAGCGAAAACGCCGCAGTACCATCCACACACTGGAGAATCATGCAACCCTCCACCATAAAGGGAGTGCCTGGACCGAAAGCCGGACAATATTCTCCGGCACTGATTGTGTTCTGGTCTATATCTTTCATAAATGAACTGCAAATTTAGTAAAAAAACGGAAAAATACCGAAACTGTCCGAATTTATCACGTAGATATACTGCTGAATCGTATTAACTTTGCCACCGTTTTCACCAAATCATAACCACAATCACATTCATGACACAAGACAGAAACCTTGACAGAGACAAGCTGGATTTCGGCAACGGAAAAATCGGTCCGCTTTTCCGCGCGATGTTCTTCCCCACTCTCATAGGCATGATATTCAACTCGGCGCTAACCCTTGCCGACGGAATTTTTGTGGGCAACGGTGCGGGCGCCAACGGCATAGCCGCCGTCAACATAGTGGCGCCTTTGTTCATGCTTTCCACAGGAGTCGGCCTCATGCTCGGCATCGGAGCGTCGGTAATAGCGAGCATACGCCTGTCTGAAAACAACATCAAAGCCGCCCGCATCATAATGACCCAGGCATTTCTGGCCGGCATCCTGATCATCGGGGCCATGGTTGCAGCTGCTTTGATCAGGCCGGCTGCCACAGCGCGCTTGCTCGGATGCAGCCCCGAACTGGAGACCAACGCTACCGCCTATCTGATTCCGCTTGCACCGAGCCTGATATTTATTCTGGTGCAATGCGTCGGCATGATGCTCATCCGTCTGGACGGATCGCCGAACTATGCCATGTGGAGCCAGCTCATTCCCGCTTCGATCAACATCGCGTTAGACTATATAATGATATTTCCGCTCGGCATGGGAGTGGCCGGCGCGGCTCTGGCCACATCAATAAGCTGCGGCATCGGCGGAATCATAGTGCTGACATATTTTGTCAGATTCGCCGACAAACTTTGTTTCTATAGACTGAAACTCTCGGCAACCAGCCTGAAACTGTCAATGCGCAACACCGGCTACATGATGAAAATCGGCTTTGCCACCTTCCTCACTGAAGGAGCGATGGGCATAATGATGTTTACTGGCAATATCGCATTCATGAAAATACACGGTGAAGCCGGAGTAGCGGCCTACTCCATTGCCTGCTTCCTGTTTCCGGTCGTATTCTCAATAGCCAACGCAGTGGCTCAGTCCGCCCAGCCGATAATCAGCTTCAACCATGGCGTCAGCAGAACCGACCGCATCAGCCGCGCGCTCAAAGTGGCCCTACTGACCGCCTCCGTCTGCGGCATATTGGTCACCATCGGATTATGGGCCTCCGCCGGAACCATTGCCGGAGCATTTCTGCCCGCCTCCGAACCGGCCTACGCCATCGCGTCGGACGGATTACCGCTTTTTGCGACATGCGCCCTGTTTTTTGCCGTCAACATAACGTTTATCGGATACTACCAGAGCATCGAGGAGGCCGGACTCTCAATATTCTACACTTTTCTGCGCGGCATTATCTTTCTGGTTCCGGCGTTTCTCCTCATGCCGGAACTGATCGGATCCAAAGGTCTGTGGCTGGCCATCCCCGCGGCCGAGGCTCTGACACTGGCCGTGATCTGCACGCACTACACCGCAAGACGCCACATGTGATCGCCACGGCAGGCTGCTCTCAGGCTATTTTATCCCCGACATGAAAAACCTGATTTGCCAAGGTTGAGAGAATTTTGTATCTTTGCAGCAAATTATACCCTAATCATTATGAACCGAGAAGTTAGAGTACGTTTCGCTCCGTCGCCGACGGGGCCGCTGCATATAGGCGGTGTCCGCACGGCACTGTATAACTACCTCTTTGCCCGCCAGCATGGCGGCACAATGATCCTGCGCATAGAAGACACTGATTCGCAACGCTTTGTCCCCGGCGCCGAAGACTATATCAACGAAGCCCTCCACTGGCTGGGAATCGAAATTGACGAAGGCGTCCGCGAAGGCGGTCCATACGGACCCTACAAGCAAAGCGAACGCCGCGACATATACCGCGAGCACGTGAAAATGCTCCTCGACGCCGGCAAAGCATATATCGCGTTCGACACTCCGGCCGAACTTGAAGCCGCCCGCGCTGCCACTCCGAATTTCCAATACGACGCATCGACCAGAGGAACGATGCGTAACTCACTGTCCATGCCCGCCGACGAAGTGCAGAAACGCATTGACAACGGCGAACAATACGTGGTTCGGTTCAAAGTCGACGCCGGACGCGCCGTCGAGGTCAACGACCTGATCAGAGGCAAAGTCGTGATCAAAAGCGACATTCTTGACGACAAAGTACTATATAAAAGTGCAGACGATCTGCCCACATATCATCTGGCAAACATTGTCGATGACCACCTGATGAAAGTGAGCCACGTGATCCGAGGCGAAGAATGGCTGCCTTCAGCACCTCTGCACGTGTTGCTATACGAAGCTTTCGGATGGGCCGACACAATGCCCGACTTCGTGCACCTGCCGCTGCTGCTCAAGCCAGATGGAAAAGGAAAACTGAGCAAACGCGACGGTGACCGCCTCGGATTCCCGGTGTTCCCGCTGCTCTGGACCGATCCGGCCACAGGAGCAGTCTCGCGCGGATATCGCGAAGACGGCTACCTGCCACAGGCCGTGGTCAACTTCCTGGCCCTGCTCGGCTGGAATCCCGGCGACGATACCGAAATAATGGGCATGAAGGAACTGATTGACCGATTCTCGCTCAGCCACTGTTCAAAAGCCGGCGCAAAATTCGCCTACGAAAAAGGCTCATGGTTCAACCACCAGTATCTCCAGACTCTTCCTGACAACGAACTGTCCGAACTATTCAAACCAGTGATGCGCGAACACGGCGTCAACCCCGACGACTTTGACAATGAATACATAATCCGCGCGGTCGGAATGGTCAAAAGCCGTATCAACTTCGTGCGCGACCTCTGGGACCAGGCCCGCTTCTTTTTTGTAGCTCCCACCGAATATGAAGCCAAAAGCGTCAAAAAACGCTGGAGCGCCGAAACCCCGGCGATAATGGACGAACTGACCGGACGCCTGGCCGCATTGCCCGACTTCTCGGCCGCAGCCGCCGAAACACCGATCCTGGACTGGATCAAAGAAAAGGGCTATCACATGGGCAACGTCATGAACGCATTCCGCCTGACAGTGGTCGGCGAGTGCAAAGGGCCACACATGTTTGAAATAACCGAACTGCTCGGGCGCGACGAAACCATACGCCGCATACGCCGTGGCATCGACTGCATCCAAACTCCCGCCGAATCATGATCCGCGCTGGCATTCTCGGAGGAGACGGATTCGCGGCAGGCGAACTCATACGCCTGCTCATAAACCATCCGGACGTAGAACTGACATGGGTTCACTCACCGCTCAACACCGGACGCCTCATAACCGAAGCGCACCAAGGCATGGAAGGCGAAACATTCCTGCGTTTCACCGACAAAACTGACTTTGAAAACATTGACGTGCTCTTCTGCTGCTATCCTCACGGACACGCCCGCCGCCTGCTGGAAGCCAATCCGGTGCCCGAAAAGCTCAAAATCATTGACATGAGCCGCGACTACAGAATAGAAGACGGAACACACGATTTCATTTACGGACTGCCCGAACTGAACCGCAAACGCATAGTGCGAGGCGCCACCCGTGTGGCAAACCCCGGATCGTTCGCCACCGCGATCGAACTGGGCCTGCTGCCTCTGGCCAAAAACCTGCTGCTCAACGGACCGGTCCACGTCACGGCAATCACCGGATTCAGCGGATCGGCCGTCGAGAAATCAACGCCCGACCAACTGGCATGGCATCGCGACAACGTGTCAATCTACAAACCGCTGGCCCATCAGCACCTTCCGGAAATACGACAGGCTCTGACCATGCTCCAGTCAACATTCAGCGCGCCGATCAACTTCATCCCCATGCGAGGATCATTCGCCAGAGGAATGCTGGCCACGATATACATGGACTGCCCGGTCGACACAGAACAGCTCACAGAACTCTATCGAGAATACTACAGCGACCATTCTTTCACCCACATTGTCGACCGACGGCCTGATCTTAAGGACGTTGTCAACACCAATAAATGCCTGATACACCTTGAAAAAGCCGAAGGCAAACTACTTATCACAGTGGTCGCTGACAACATCCTGCGCGGAGCGGCCGGACAGGCTGTCCACAACATGAATCTTCTTTTCGGACTCCAGGAGCGCGTCGGACTCGCCCTGAAGTCAAGCACAATATAACCAAAACAAATCATATCCCGATATATATGAACCAGAATCTGAGTGAACAAGAACAAGTGCGGCGCAATTCGCTGGAACAGATGCGTCAGCTCGGTATCGAACCGTATCCTGCTGCAGAATTTCCCGTCAACGCACACACTGCCGAAATAAAAGAGACTTTCACCGATCCGGCCGAAGGCGAAGCCCCGAGAGAAGTGGCAATCGCCGGACGCGTCATGAGCCGCCGCATCATGGGCAAGGCCGCATTCATCGAACTGCAGGACGCTGACGGACGCATACAGGTCTACATCTCGCGCGACGACATCTGTCCGGATGAAAACAAAGAGCTCTACAACACCGTATTCAAAAAACTGCTTGACATCGGCGACTTTGTCGGAATCACCGGATTCGTATTCCGCACCCGCACCGGCGAAATCACGGTCCATGCTCGGACATTTACAGTGCTGAGCAAAGCACTGCGTCCGCTCCCTATCGTCAAAATCAAAGACGGCGTGGTCTATGACTCGTTCGACGACCCCGAACTGCGCTATCGCCGACGCTACGTTGACCTGGTAGTCAACGAAGGCGTGCGCGACATCTTCATCAAACGCACCAAAGTCTTCAATTCCATGCGCAACTTCTTTAACGAACACGGCTATATGGAAGTGGAGACCCCCATACTCCAATCGATTCCCGGCGGAGCGTCAGCCCGGCCGTTCATCACCCACCACAACGCCCTCGACATTCCTCTATACCTGCGAATCGCCGACGAACTCTATCTCAAACGCCTGATCGTCGGAGGATTTGAAGGAGTCTACGAATTCTCGAAAAATTTCCGAAACGAAGGCATGGACAGAACCCACAACCCTGAGTTCACATGCATGGAAATCTATGTGGCCTACAAAGACTACAACTGGATGATGGACTTCACCGAACGGATGCTCGAAAAAATATGCCTTGAAGTCAATGGCACGACCGAAGTCAAAGTCGGCGACAACATCATCTCGTTCAAAGCACCGTTCAAGCGCGTGACAATGATCGACGCCATCCGCGAACACACCGGAATCGACATCAACGGCATGGACGAAGAGCAACTGCGCGGAGTCTGCCGCCAGCTCCACATCGACGTAGACCCATCCATGGGCAAAGGCAAACTCATCGCCGAGATATTCGGCGAAAAATGCGAAGGCAAATACATTCAGCCCACATTCATCATCGACTATCCCATCGAAATGTCGCCGCTGACCAAACGCCACCGCTCCAACCCTGAACTTACCGAACGATTCGAACTGATGGTCAACGGCAAGGAACTGGCAAACGCATATTCCGAACTCAACGACCCGATCGACCAGTATCAGCGCTTTGTCGAACAGATGCGCCTGGCCGACAAAGGCGACGACGAAGCAATGATAATAGACCACGACTTCATCCGCGCGCTCGAATACGGAATGCCGCCGACTTCCGGCATGGGCATCGGAATGGACCGTCTGGTCATGCTCATGACCGGACAGGTGGCGATTCAGGAAGTGCTTCTCTTCCCCCAGATGAAGCCTGAAAAACTGCAACAATAACTCCATCGTCAGATTATGAGTTCACGCGACAACGATGTGAAAATCGCGGTGATGGGCGGCGGCAGCTGGGCCACTGCTCTGGCCAAACTGTTGCTACGCAATTGTGAGACAATCACATGGTATATGCGCCGGGACGACCGCATTGCCGACTTTATCGCCTCCGGACACAATCCGGCATACCTCAGCGCGACGGAATTCGACGTGAGCCGAATCAGGTTCACATCCGACATCAACGAGGCTGTCGCCACCTCCGACTCCATCCTGCTGGCAATGCCATCACCCTACTTCAAAACCCACATGGCAAAGATCACCGAACCGCTCTCAGGCAAAACTGTGATCTCGGCCATCAAAGGCATCGTGCCGGAAGACAATCTGACCGTGGCCGACTATATGGTACAGAAATACGGTGTGGACCAGGCGGCGATGCTGGTCATCGGAGGGCCATGCCATGCCGAAGAAGTGGCCATGGACCGCGTCAGCTACCTGACCATAGGATGCTCCGACCGCGAACGCGCCGAATGGTTCAGCCACTGCGTCGGATCACACACCATGCGCACCATCACATCGCCCGACGTCGAAGGTATAGAATACGCCGCAGTGCTCAAAAACGTCTATGCCATCGCATCGGGCATAATCCACGGCATGAAATGGGGCGACAACTTCACCGCCATGACAGTCAGCAACGCTGTCCGCGAAATGGCATCGTTCATCAACGCCGTTTCGCCACGTCAACGCAACATCTGTGACTCTGTCTATCTCGGTGATCTGCTGGTGACTTCATATTCCAAATTCAGCCGCAACCACAACTTCGGCTCCATGATCGGCAACGGATATTCCGTTAAAGCAGCCATGATGGAAATGGAACAGACGGCCGAAGGTTACTACGGCACAAAATGCATTCACGAAATCAACGAACGCTTCAAAGTAGATATGCCGATACTTGACGCCATCTACTCGATAATATATGAAGCATGCCCGGCAAGACGAGCCATTTCGCGAATGTCACTGAAACTAACCTGACCGCTGATTTGTTATTCATACTCAAACGACATAACTAAAATTCAAAACATAATATGAACTCTCTGTCTGTATCAGTCGCCGACTCAGGCATCGACGACAAAGCACTCGCCGCACTCGCCCCTGAAACCGACGAAGCGCTCAACAAAGTGCTAAACGGTTCCGGCGAAGGAGCCGACTTTCTCGGATGGGTAAACCTCCCATCCGAAACCATTGAATCCGACCTGGCCGAACGCATCGAAACTGTCGCAGCGCGCCTGCGCGCCGAATGTGACACCGTGGTCTGCATAGGCATCGGCGGATCATATCTTGGCGCCAAAGCAGTGATCGAAGCGCTGAAACCGACATTTGCCCAGACAACACCTGAAATACTCTTCGCCGGACAAAACATCGGAGAAGACTATCTGGCCGAACTCTCTGACTATCTGCGCAACCGGCGATTCGGCATAATCGTCATTTCAAAATCAGGCACAACAACCGAACCCGCCATCGCATTCCGCCTGCTCAAAGCCCAGCTCGAGACTCAGGCCGGAAAACAACAGGCCGCACGCCTCATCGTCGCCGTCACCGACGCAAAACGCGGCGCACTCCGATCTCTGGCCACCGACGAAGGATATGACACATTCGTCATCGACGACAACGTCGGCGGACGCTTCTCAGTGCTCTCGCCAGTAGGCCTCCTCCCAATCGCCGTGGCAGGCTTCAACATCCGCGCCATGCTCGGCGGCGCCGCCGACATGCAGGCCGCATGCGCTCGTCCGGGATCCCCCGCTTGGGTATATGCTGCCACCCGAAACCTCCTATACCGTTCAGGGAAAAAAATCGAAATCCTTGTGAACTACTGCCCCAAACTCCACTTCTTCGGCGAATGGTGGAAGCAGCTCTATGGCGAATCTGAAGGAAAAGATCACAAAGGCATATTCCCCGCAGCAGTCGACAACACAACTGACCTCCACTCAATGGGACAGTGGATACAGGACGGCGAACGCACCATCTTCGAAACCGTCATCTCAGTCGAATCACCGGACCGCACCCTGGTCATCCCTTCAGACCCCGACAATCTCGACGGCCTCAACTTCATTGCAGGAAAACGAATCGACAAAGTCAACAAAATGGCCGAACTCGGAACCCGTCTTGCACACATCGACGGCGGAGTGCCGAATCTGACAGTCACCATCGACTCGCTCAACGAATATACTCTCGGATCCCTGATCTATTTCTTTGAAATGGCGTGCGGAATCAGCGGATATCTGCTCGGAGTCAACCCGTTTAACCAGCCTGGAGTCGAAGCCTACAAACGCAACATGTTCGCTCTCCTGGCCAAACCTGGATATGAAGCCGAAACAGCCGCACTCCGCGCCCGTCTCGGTTAAAAAATAGGTAAAACCACCATAAAAATAAAAGAGCGGCGTATGCCGCTCTTTTATTTTTATGACTACTCGCCGTTATCTCACATAGTGCGGCAGTTCGTCAGGCATAACGATGGAGAACTCAGTGAGTCCGCCCACACGACCGTCTGACAGACGCCAGGCTGTCTGGAAAATAAACTTGCGCAGGCCCTGCTTCTCGATGGTGTAGGCATTGGAACCTCCCTCTGCAAGCAAACGACGGATAATGGCCTGCGAACGCTCATTGTGGCAGTCCATCAGATTTCGGCCAATAAGATCAGCCCCGCCTCGCACGGCAAAAGTGTCGCGCGCACGCTGGTTCATATAAATAATGCGACACTCTGTGTCGCAGACGGTTATGGCGCAATCGACGCCCATTGCCCAATCAGGAATCTGTTCATTCATGATCAAATATTAAGAATTATTGCGGTAAGAGTACGATATGACAGATCGCGACCTTCACGGCGCACAGAGTGAAAACGGGAATCATGCATTGAACACGCCATTGGACGTGCGATGGACTCATGCCAAAGACCCGATGCCACAAGCTGGAGCGAAACTGCGGCGCCAAGATCAACGTGCGGACGCCTTCCGGGTGATTCCACCAACGCTTGGGCTGGAAAAAATGCCGCAACCTCCGGACCGACTTCAAAGCAATCCGCACATATACACGGCCCCATAGCGGCGACAATACGCGATGGATCAGCCCCTATAGCAGCCATCCGCTCCACCGTGCGGGAGGCTATTCCCGCCACCGTGCCGCGCCAGCCGCAATGGGCAGCGCCGATTACTCCGGCAACGGTGTCAACGAGTAGCAGCGGAAGACAGTCGGCAGTGTTGATGCAAAGCACAGCGCCACGACGCCCGGTTACCATGGCGTCCACTCCGTCAAGATCTTCGCCGGCATATGCCACTCTGGCGGAATGAGTCTGACGCGGCATAAACACAGCGTCATCACCCACTCCGAAATGCCGGGCAATCAGGCGGCGGCCTTCGGCTGCAGAAGCAACGTCGGCTCCGGCATAACAACACGCATTAAAGCCCCGATGCGTGACCAGTGCCGTCACGTCCGGGGCTTGTGCTGTCAGTAGAGGTGTAAATTCAAAATTCATAATCCACGCATGCCCGGGCCTCCTTGCATGGAGCAATGATGGCGGCGGCGGCCACATGGGCCGGATGCTTGGCATACGTCTCGACATCGGCCATTGACGGAAGCACAGCCATGAGCACCACATCCCAGTCTTCGGCCTGATTCTGATTGATGCCGACTTCCATGGAACGGAGCACATCAATCTGCTCGGGCAAGGCCATCAAAGCGTCGCGAAATCGAGATGCAGCGTCAAGCCGCTGTTCAGGCGTGCCTGTGAGTCTGAATGTCACAATATGTTTTACCATAATGAATTACTGGCCGAGATAGGTTTTGAGCAGACGTGATTTCTGTCCTTTCAGACGACGGATAGCTTTTTCCTTGATCTGACGAACGCGCTCGCGCGTGAGATCGAATTTGGTCCCGATCTCTTCAAGAGTCATTTCCTGACATCCTATGCCAAAAAACATTTTGAGAATCTCGCGCTCGCGGTCGTGGAGCTGATGCAAGGCGCGATCCACTTCCTTAGAGAGCGAGTCCTGATTCAATCCGGCATCGGCCATTGGCGAATCATCGTTGGTAAGCACATCGAGCAGACTGTTATCCTCACCTTCCACAAAGGGAGCATCAACAGAAATGTGACGGCCTGAAACCTTGAGCGTGTCAGCTATCTTCTCTACAGGCACATCAAGCTGCTCGGCCAGCTCCTCAGGCGAAGGACGACGCTCGTTTTCCTGCTCGAATTTACTGAGAGCCTTGCTGATTTTATTGAGCGAGCCGACCTGATTAAGCGGCAGGCGCACAATGCGGCTCTGTTCGGCCAAAGCCTGAAGAATAGACTGGCGGATCCACCACACGGCATAGCTGATGAACTTGAAGCCACGGGTTTCGTCAAACTTCTGTGCGGCCTTGATCAGGCCGAGGTTGCCCTCATTGATGAGGTCAGGCAAACTTAGACCTTGGTTCTGGTATTGTTTTGCCACAGAGACAACGAAACGCAGGTTTGCACGGGTCAGTTTGTCGAGTGCAACCTGGTCACCCTGTCGGATACGCTGGGCCAGTTCCACTTCCTCCTCCACTGTTATCAGATCCTCACGACCGATTTCCTGGAGGTATTTGTCAAGCGAGGCGCTTTCACGGTTAGTGATTGATTTTGTGATTTTTAGCTGTCTCATAAGCAAAAAAGCGGCTATTTAAGCCCACGAAGTTACGATTTTATTCTGAATTCTCAAAATAAAATCAGCGTTTTTTTAATTGAAACTATCTCAATTGATCAATCGCTCAGTCTTCAGGAGCAAACAGCGGTTTATTCTCATTTTTGTGGAAAAGAGCGGAGAGAGTCGCGATGAAACGCGAAATCTGGCCGAGTGCTGCCAAGGTGTCTGGCGAGATCTCTTTTCCAGCCAAACGAAGCATCAAAGCGCCATATAGCGCGGTGAAGCAAGTTGTCAGTTCATCGGCAGCCTTATCGCCTGCCGTGGCGCGCAACTCAACGATAAAAGGCAGAGTGCGGTAAAATTCAGCCGAATATTCGGCAAACCGAGGGTCTGCCATCAGTGCGCGATGCAACTCCACAAGCGACTGAAGGACGTTGTTGTTCATTTGCAGATGTCCGGACTCAGCGACTCCTTCCCGACGCATCATGTCGATCAGGCTCTCATACCATTCCTCCATCTGACGCTTCTGTTCGGGCGACAGTCCGTCAAAGCGGTCTGTCACATTGACTCTTATGCGCTCCATATCAAGTCCGTTGGCACGGATAATATCCTCGATCTGCCACATATACAGCAGATATTCAGCAATATTGTTTTTTCGCTTTTCAGATGCTATAATCATAGTTTACGTATTTTTCTGATAATATCGGCCGGATGCTGTGAATTCCACAATGTTCCCAACAGAGCATATCCGACAAAGTTATAACGCTCCAGTCCCGGAATAAGATCAGGCGTGATGCCGCCAAGCGCCACCACCCGGTGTCTGGGTTCAATGCTGTCGAGATCAGCCGACGTGAATGCATTGCCGCCATAGCCCGGCTTGCTGACACTCGCACATATGGGGCTGAGAGTGACATAATCATATCGGCCGTCGGCCGCAGCGTCTGCAACTTCCGGCAATGAATGACATGTCAGCGACAATGACCCGGAATAGCCTGCAGGCGGCTGCGGACAACGCCCGTTCAGATGCAGACCGCCGAGATTGAATTCCCAGACAAGATCAAAATGTCCGTGCAGCCTGAGTTTGCGCCGCATCGGATGAGGCACGTTTTCAATAATGCGCTTCACTTCGGCCGTCGAGGCCTCCGGATGGCGGATGTGCACAAAATCGGCTCCGGCTCGGAGCATTTCAGCAATAATGCCGGATTCGCCCTCCACCTCACGCTCGGGAGTGACAGCCACAATCAACTTATTCATGAGCGGAAGGCATGAAAATGGCCTACCGGCCCGTGACCTTTTCCTATTTTATATAACGCGCCCGCGCGAAGAGCGAAAGTGACATAATCCTTGGCCTCAGCCACAGCGTCAGCGAGAGTATGACCCATGGCAAGAAATGACGCGATGGCCGATGACAGAGTGCATCCGGTCCCGTGGGTATTGACCGTGTCGACTGCCGGAGAGGATAATCTTCTTACTGTACCATCGGCGAGATAAAGCAGATCGGTTTTTAAATCTCCGACGCGGTCTCCACCCTTCAGCAACACCGCCTTCGGACCCATGTCAATGATTTTCGCCGCCTGTTCATCAGAGTTGGTCGACGCGGTCAGGACTATAGCTTCGGCCACGTTTGGAGTGACAACCTCTGCCAACGGAAAGAGCCGGGTGACCATGCACTCGATGGCCTCCTCGGATATCAGCCTTGAACCAGACGTCGACACCATGACCGGATCAACGACCAGATGCTCCACACCATGCGCAGCAAGAGAGCGGGCCACCTCTGCCACAATCTGATCGGAATACAGCATGCCTGTCTTCACGGCCAACGGCGGGATGTCGGAAAACACGGCGTCAATCTGAGCGGCAACAATCTCGGGGGAGATACCCTCGACAGCATATACCCCGCATGTGTTCTGTGCGGTAACGGCAGTTATGACGCTCATGGCATAACACCCGAGCGCCGACATGGTTTTAAGATCGGCCTGTATCCCGGCTCCTCCGCTGCAGTCGGAACCGGCCACTGAAAGGACTGGCAAGTAATTCATATTACAAAAATACCCATTATGGAGAGTTTTGATTGATGATTAATCATTTTTAACGAAAATTTAACGCAAAAAGTCGGCTATTTTAAAAAAAACAAAAGTTTGATTGCGCAAAATCCAAATATAAAGAGTAAATTTGCCTAACAATTCAAAGTTAACTCTTTCTAATCATTTTCTCACTCATTATTATGAACAAGACCGACCTCGTAAATGCCATCGCTGAAAAAGCTGGTCTCTCAAAAGCAGACGCAAAAAACGCTCTTGACGCAACCATCGCAGCCATCACCGACGCTCTTGCCGCCAACGATAAAATCGCCCTTGTAGGCTTCGGCACTTTCTCTGTAGCCGAAAAAGCCGCACGCACAGGCATCAACCCCGCCACCAAGCAGAAGATCGAAATTCCCGCACGCAAGAGCGTGAAGTTCAAAGCTGGCGCAGAACTCGCCGCCAAGGTCAACTAAAAAACGGACTGACACAGAAAAGTTCAGCGCGCCCACCTGAAGGTGGACGCGCTGATTTTTATTACTGACAAATTTTACTTCTTCTTCGAATCGATATCGCGCAACAGTTCATCAACAGCCACGCGCAGCTGATCGTCTATTCCGGCAGCCAGACGGGCAGGCGTATTGGCCACCTTTACATCCGGGCTCCAGCTGCTTGTTTTCAAGATAAGAACCGTCGGCAGTACGATATCCGATCACCGGTATTCCGAAATACATTGTCGGATCCTGGAGAGTCACCCAATTGACAGATGTCATTGTGCCCGGCACAGGCATTCCGACAAGCTTGCCGAGACCTCTGGTCTTGTAGACCCATGGTGTTCCGTGGGCATTCGAATAGTTTGCCTCGCCCTGAATCATGATGCTCGGCTTGTTCCACCGACGAGAAGGCATGTCGCACACGTCGACGCCACGCACCACCTGAGTCAGATATTTCTCGCCGCTGAAAAGGATTTCGATGTCTTCATGCATACGGCCTCCGCCATTGAAGCGGGTGTCGATGACGATTCCCTCGCGGTCGTTGTATTTGCCCAGGATGTCGGTATAGATCCGACGGAATGAATCGTCGCTCATGGAGCGTATGTGGACATAACCGAGACGGCCGCCCGAAAGCGAGTCTACATCGGCGGCGCGCGCGGCAACCCACCGGTCATAGAGCAGGGAACTCATTGCTCCCAGAGTGATCGGCTTCACTACCTCCTCGAATTCGTCACCTCCCTTGGCAGGCTTTACGCGGATCAACACCTTGTGGCCGGCCAGACCGTTGAGCAGCGAGGCCAGGTCGGTGTCGGCAGTAATCTCGGTTCCGTCAACGGCAACGATCACATCGCCTACCTTGACGGCAGATGACGCTTTGGCCAGAGGACCGCCCTTGACAATTTCAGCCACACGCAGGCCCGGACCGTCAAAATCAAAATCATATAACAAGCCGAGATCGGCAGTAGTTTCGTCAGGAGATCCTGACGCGCGATATCCTGAACCAGTGTGACTCACATTGAGTTCTCCAAGCAATTCGGAAAGCATCTCTGAGAAATCATAGTTATTGTCGATGTGAGGCAGGAAACGCCGATAGTGGTCGACCAGAGCGTCCCACTTCACACCGTGCATATCCTTGACATAGAATTTCTTCTTCTCCATGTCGCGCACATACTCCAGCATATACTCTCGCTCAGCCGCGCGATCTAGCCGCATCCGGGCATTGTAAGTGATGTTCTTGGCCGAACCCGGCAGCGTGATTTTCTTCATCATCGAGCCTGACAGCAGGAACAGCGCCGAAGCATCGGCGTCAAAAGCCATGCTCGGGGGTGCGCCGGCTCCGAGTTTCTGAGCGATCGAGGCTCCGCCCTTGCGCAGATCGAGTTGCCAGAGGTCATAGCCCTTCTCCACACGGGTCAGGAAATAGAGTTTCTCGCTTTTCTTATCCATCACAGCACCGGCCAGATCGCTGGAAAATGGCGTCAGACGCACCAGGCGGTCAGCCATGCCTTCACGCTCCACTTTCACCAGATCATCGGCTTCATCATCGGCTGAATCTTTTTTCTCTTTTTTTGACTTTGACTCTGCGTCGACGAGAAGTTTATAGTCTTCTTCATTCATCTGGAAACGGTCAAGCGCGTCCTGATTGACAAAAACGGCAAAAACATCGGACTGGGATCCCCACGAAGCCTGATTGCGCATGCCGAAACGGTCTGAGACAAACACCACGCAGCTTCCATCGGGACTCCATCGCGGCGACTCATCGAAATATGCGCTCTCGGTCAGCGGAGTTATTTCCGGATTCTTGCCGTCGACATTGACAATTGCGAGATCCATATAAGGGTCATGTCCGTGACCCACCGTCGTGAACGCGATCCATCGGCTGTCAGGACTCCAGGTGAAATCCACCCCCATACGGGCCTTGGCGAGAGAGCCGTCGGTGAGCTGAGTGACTTTCCGGCTGTCGATGTCCATCACCATCAGACGACACCGGTCTTCGACATAGGCGAGCTTCTTGCCGTCGGGGCTTACTTGCGGAGAGTCCCGCTCCACATTTCCACTTTTGAAGACGGAAGAGTCAGATATGGCGGTGGCATTTGGAAAATCGGGATCATCGTCACGCGTCAGCGATGCGACATAGAGATCAGGGCGGCCGCTGCGGTCACTGACATAATAGATCGTGCGGTTGTCCGATCCCCATGATGGAGCAGATTCGGCCTGCGGCGTAGCGGTGACCTGCTTTGTGGTCGGATATTCCACAGAAGTGACAAAAAGATCACCACGTCTGATGAATGCCACCATCTTGCCGTCGGGCGACGGAACGGCATCCTGCGCGCCCGAAGACACATTCATGATCGAAGGCGCGTAATAATCGTCGGCCACAATCTCCACGTTAAGTCTGGCCGGTTTCCGCCCGGGCATCATGGTGTATATCTCGCCGTCCCACGTCATGGCGGTCAGTCCGTTGCGTCCTTGCGACAGGAACCTGACAGGGTGCTCCTTGAAAGAGGTCAGTGCCTTTGGCGCCGCGTCAACGTTGTCCAGAGCAAGAGAGTAGACGTTCATCGAACCTCCGTCCCGCTCGCTCAGGAAGAGCATTGTCTTGCCGTCGGGCGACACCACCGGGTCACGGTCTTCACCAGCATGATCGACCAGCGGGGTGTGCTCACCGGTTTTGAAATCATATTTCCACAGACCGCGGGTGACCGACGATGTGTGATGTTTGCGCCATTCATTTTCGGTTCCCTTGTCATCCTGATAGAGCAGGAACGATCCGTCGGGAGCTACCGACAATCGCTGTGCCGGAGTGGCCAGCACTCTTTTGACAGCTCCGCCACCGACCGGCACCTGATACAGTTCCGGCAGACGTGAAGAGGGAAATGAAGCGCTCTCGGCAGGATCCTGTATCACGGCCGAGAAATAGACAAAGCGGCCATCGGCCGAGAAGGCCTCCGGAGTTTCCGAGCCGCTGAACGAAGTGAGACGTTTCACTTGTCCGCCTGTTGCCGGCATGACAAACACGTCGGCCGAGCCATGATGATCACTTGCAAACGCTATCTGTTTGCCATCGGGGCTCCACACTGGCGACGATTCGTAACTTCCCGATGTGGTGAGACGCGAAGCGGTTCCACCCTCCGAAGGCACAGTGTAGATGTCGCCTTTGTAGGTGAATGCTATACTTGAGCCGTCAGGCGAAATTTTGACGTCGCGCAGCCACAGCGGCGCCGATGCCGCCGACAAGCCAAGCGATGAAGCCGCCAACGCCATTGCGGCGAGCAGGAATCTGTTAGTCTGAATTCGGTTCTTCTTCATTATCTGTTGCAGTAGAGATATTTATTTCATTACCAACAGAGGCTTCCGGAGCCTCCGGATCGTTCAGTTCGGCCCACGGCGTGGCCGACTTTTTGTTGAGCGGCAGAGTGTACATGACGGAAAGCGACATGCCGAGAGCCGAACCGCGGGTCCCGAACCCGGGAATATACCATGGCCTTCCATATGGAGCCCTGGTGCTGTGGAGAACAGCGTGATATTTGATGCTCCAGCCCATCGACCACCGGCCGGCAATTCTGACCTTCAGTCCTGCCACAATCTCGCCATAGCCAACGGTGGAGTGCTGACGCGGGATGCAGAAAGAGGTTGTCTCGCCCCAGTAGTCATTATTGACCGTCACACCCGTCACTTCATAGGCAAACCGGGTTATTCCATAACGGACTCCGGCATAGACCTGATAGTCAGGATTTGAATTATAGAGAAAATTATAATTACATCCTATCTTGAAGTAGGGAGCGACGGGCGAGCTGTAGGTATAGTTCATCTCTTCAGGACGCGACCATGCGTTTCCAAGGCCGAACTCCACGATCGGGTTATAGCGGTTGTGCAGGCTCAATTCGGCCCATGCTCCAGCCAGGCCATAATCCTGGCCGAATGCACGCATCAGCGGATCCCAGAGATCGGCGCCGATTGTCAACGCATGCATCAGAGGATAAAAATTTCCCACGACTTTAGGCATTGCCAAAGCCAGAGAGTCGACATATTCTGAGCCAGAGATCGTGTCAACCAGAATCTCGCGGCCTCTGTCGTCAATCTGTTTCACCACCGATGCCGGAAGAGTGGATTTCGGTTTGCGTTTCGTTTCGTCGACAACGGATTGTGTGCGAGTCGGCTCTGTCGGCCTCACCGGAGTGACCCGACGTTGCGCCGATACAGCTCCTCCCCCCCACAGCATTGCCGTCAGGACAATGAGTAGCATTTTCTTACTGCGTAGCGCCATGGAAGTAGATTTTAATGCGTTCGGTCTCCACATTTGTGACCAAAGAATCGACAATGCCTACCGAGTCAATCAGCGTGCCGTTGAAGCCGACAGAGGTTATGCGGTAACGATACATGGCGCCGCAATCGGCATTATCGAAATATGGCGTTGTCTGGTAAGCGAATGTCAGCTGGTCGGTCATTACGCCGCCATCGAGGGCAACCGAAAATCCGAACGTAACCTCGGGAGCATCGGCCCGAAACGGTAGATAGACCTGCGAGGCAGCCTCATTGTCAATCAGCATAGAATCGCCGGGTGCGCCATCGCCAGCCACAGTGAGCGCGGCAACAGTGACCGGCTCATGAGTCTGCCACGAATAGAATCCGGCCAAAGGAATCGAGTTGCGGTTGTTCAGACAACCGTCTGAAGCACATCCGACAGCGGCCAACAATGTCGCTGCGATTCCCGACAAAAAGATCAGCCGTGCGGTTTTCATCCTTCTTCGTTGTCAGTCAGGATTTCAGCAATTTCATAGTGGTTGCGTCCGACAGCGTTGCGGGTCACCAGTTCACCGATGAAACCGGCCAGAAAGAACTGCGAACCGAGAATCATCAGCGTCAGGGCCAGATAGAAATATGGTGAATCGGTTACCAGAGCATAAGTCATTCCGTGCCACATACGATAAAGTTTCATTGCTCCGACCACAACTGCCGACACAAACCCGAGAGCGAACATCAGCGAGCCGAGCAGGCCGAAAAAATGCATGGGCTTGGCTCCGAATTTCGAGGTGAACCACAAAGTGACGAGGTCCAGATATCCGTTGACAAAACGATCGAGTCCGAATTTCGACACACCGTATTTCCGGGCCTGATGATGCACCACCTTCTCTCCGATTTTGCCGAAGCCTGCATTTTTAGCCAGATACGGGATATAGCGGTGCATGTCGCCATAGATTTCTATGTGCTTGACCACGTCGCTTCTATAAGCTTTCAGACCGCAGTTGAAGTCATGAAGATTTCTGATGCCGCTGACTTTACGCGCCGTGGCGTTGAAGAGTTTGGTCGGGATAGTCTTCGAGAGCGGATCATAGCGCTTCTGCTTCCAGCCCGACACCATGTCATAGCCTTCGACGGTGATCATGCGGTAAAGTTCGGGGATCTCGTCGGGAGAGTCCTGCAGATCGGCGTCCATGGTTATGACCACATTGCCGCGTGTCAGTCCGAATCCGGTGTTGAGCGCCGGGCTTTTGCCATAGTTACGGCGGAAAGAGACTCCGCGCACGGCCTTGTTCTTCTGTTGAAGTCCGCGGATCACCTGCCAGGAGTCATCGGTCGAACCATCGTCAACAAATATCACTTCATAACTGAAGCAGTTGGCCTTCATCACTCGCGCGATCCACGCTTCAAGTTCCGGCAGCGATTCCGCCTCGTTATACAGAGGCACCACCACCGATATGTCAAGAGTCGGTTTATTGTCAGTTTTCATCTCTTTTGAGGAATTCTCTTCAGAGGCACGATCACGGCCGTGAGCAACGACAGTATCGAGCCGGTAAATATTGACAGCCAAAGCATCTCGACCGCGAATTTGGCCGGGGTTATGATCGCGAAAAGATTGTCGATATCGGCAGGCTTTATCCCCGATGCGGCAAATGCTCCCGGATCGAGAGCGACACTTTCGGTCACCATAGCCTTGAGATAGGCCAGATAGTCCGGATCGACCCACTGAAGATAGATCATCGTGACCAAAGCCATGATGATTGATCCGCAGAAAAACATGACTATGCCCTGCATCCACAGCGGAGCCACCGCGAGCGATCCGCCGGCAGACACATAACTGCGCCGCTGACGACGAAAACAATAGAACGGCACTCCGACGGCCAGAATCAGAAACAGCACTTCAAGCACCGACACACGCAGCCCTGCCAACATGCAGACGCTCAGCGCGCCGAGATAAACGCCGAAAAGCACACCGTCTTCGGCACCACGGCGAAAGGGACTATAGTTTGCCCCTGATTGATTATCATTCTGATCAAACATGGTGTTCAGTTATTAAGCCACAAAGATAGCACTTTCACAGCATTTATGCAACGACGGCATGAACATTTTCAGACACCGGGCCGTTTATGCATACGAACAGCAATCCTTAAATTACATAACCCCAAACAAACGAAAAATTATGGATAAAGTACACGACAAGGCGGCAGGAGCCGCCGCCAAAATCTCTGAAACAGCAGCCAAAGTTTCGGCCAAGGCAGCAGAAGCCGCCGCCAGCGAAAAAGCCAAAGCCCTGAAAGACAAGCTTGGCGACGCAGCGCAGACTGCTAAAGAAAAAGCTGCCGACCTGGCCGAACAAGCACAGGACAAAGCTGGCGACCTGAAGGAAAAAGCCGCCCATATGGCAGCCAATCTTGCCGAAAAAACCGGCAGCCTTGCCGAAAAACTGGCGCAGAAAGCCCATGACCTGTCAGACAAGCTGAGCAAATAATACTCAGGCTGCATACATCATAATAAAAACGAAACGGACCGCTCCCACACCTGCAATGTGTGGCACAAGCGGCCCGTCGTTGCGTTTCGCAAAGAGCGTCAGAGTTGCGTGTCGGGATCGAGATTAGCCGACTCGATATCCTTGAAATAACGATATGTGCCGACCTTCAGCTCAGCACAAGCATCTTCGTCGGCAACGATGATCGCATGCTGATGAAGCTGAAGCGCCGAAATGGTCCACATCTGGCTGATGCCGCCTTCCACGCCATGACGCAAGGCGCGGGCCTTGTTGTGCCCGTTGACAAGCAACATCACAGAGCGGGCGGCCATTACAGTGCCAACGCCGACGGTCAGCGCGGTCTTCGGCACCAGGTCGAGATTGCCTTCGAAGAAGCGAGAGTTGGCGATGATGGTGTCCTGGGTCAGTGTCTTCATGCGGGTCTTGGAACTGAGCGACGACCCAGGCTCGTTGAATGCGATGTGCCCGTCAGGACCTACGCCGCCAAGAAACAGATCTATACCGCCATAGCTGGCAATCTTCTCTTCATAGCGGGCACACTCCGCTTCCGGATCTTCAGCATTGCCGTTGAGAATGTTGATATTCTCGGCCGGAATGTCGATATGGTCAAAAAAGTTGGTGTGCATGAACGTGTGATAGCTCTGCTCATGGTCACGCGGAATGCCCACGTATTCATCCATATTGAATGTGACCACATTCTTGAATGACACTTTGCCTTCTTTGTGGAGTTCGACCAGACGGCGATACATGCCAAGAGGCGACGAGCCTGTGGGAAGTCCGAGAACGAAGGGCTTGTCGGCCGTGGGATTGGCTGCATTGATACGCGCGGCTACATAATTGCCGGCCCATCGTGATAAGTCGGCATAGTTAGGTTCAATTACTAAACGCATTGTCTAAAAGCGGTTGATTAACGTGATATTTTAAAGGCAAGAATTAATATAATAGTGCCACAAAAGTACTAATTTTATTTCAATCAGCCATCATCACACCAATATTATTTATGATTAACAAAAATAAAATGACAAACATTTGGATTTAAACCGGATTTTCACTACCTTTGCGGTCGATTTTCCGTGTGATGGGAAATTAAATCAACACATTTAATTTTGAGTAACACATTTTAAACCAAACAGATGAAGACATTTCAACTGACAGCCGAGCCTCGCACCGACCTCGGCAAGAAGGCCACCAAGGCCCTGCGTAACGAAGGCAAAATCCCCGCGGTCATCAACGGCGGCGCAATCGTGACCCTCCCCTATTCAGGCACTCTGAAACCCGGCGAAAAGCTCGTGGAAATCGAAGACGGCAAGGGCCTCATCACCACCGACATCGTCGTGACCAACGAAGCTGTACGCAAGCTGATCTACAC
>CAMWTI010000024.1 GCA_947177135.1 uncultured Porphyromonadaceae bacterium
GAGATGTCGCCCTACGACCTCTCCAAATGACGTATTGCTTTCCGCTATAAATAAACTGAAAAAAACACAGATATGAAAGTAAGAGCAAGCGTCAAAAAACGCACTCCGGACAGCAAGATCGTTCGCCGAAAAGGACGTCTCTACGTCATCAACAAGAAAAACCCCAAGTACAAACAGCGTCAAGGATAAGTAATATATGGCAGTTAGAATCGTGGGAGTTGACCTCCCCCAGAACAAAAGAGGTGAAATAGCCCTGACCTACATCTACGGTATCGGCCGTAGCGCCTCCAAGACCATCCTCGAGAAGGCCGGAGTCGACAAAGACATTAAAGTAAAAGACTGGACCGACGAACAGGCAGCCAAAGTTCGTGAAGTCATCGGCAGCGACTACAAGGTCGAAGGTGACCTTCGCTCCGAAATCCAGCTCAACATCAAGCGACTGATGGACATCGGCTGCTACCGTGGCATCCGTCACCGCAACGGCCTGCCCGTGCGCGGTCAGAGCACCAAAAACAACGCTCGCACTCGCAAGGGTCGCAAAAAGACCGTTGCCAACAAGAAAAAAGCAACCAAGTAATTAATCCCATCACCTTCATTAGACAATAATGGCTAAAAAGACAGTCGCAGCTAAGAAGAGAAACGTGAAAGTAGGCGCAGAAGGCCAGCTTCACGTACACTCCTCTTTCAACAACATCATCGTGTGCCTCGCCAACTCTGAAGGTCAGGTAATCTCCTGGTCTTCGGCCGGCAAAATGGGCTTCCGTGGCTCAAAGAAAAATACTCCCTACGCTGCCCAGATGGCAGCCCAGGACTGCGCTAAAGTGGCCTTCGACCTTGGCCTGCGCAAAGTGAAAGCATATGTGAAGGGTCCCGGCAACGGCCGTGAATCCGCAATCCGCACCGTACACGGTGCCGGCATCGAAGTGACCGAGATTCTCGACGTCACCCCGCTGCCCCACAACGGTTGCCGCCCCCCCAAGCGTCGCAGAGTCTGATTCTCAGACCGGCGTCCTGGCGCACAATGCGCATGACCGGCACTGTGACAGCGACACTATACGCGTCATCCCTCGGCAAGGCAGTCATGAGCCAACCAAACCAGAACTGCCCGACAGTGGGTCACCAGACTCCCGTTTTGAATATGACCATAACGAAGACCTAACCTCTCTATGGTCGCGGCTGTACGGAAGTCTACCGGCCCCCATCGGCCGGAACACCGTTTGAACGGTGCGATCCCCGATGCGGCTCACGTCCCTTGCCTCCGCCATCGAACCATGTGTGGACTCAGCCCGCCAGACACCCGCTTGGACAACCCTCTCTCTCTTCGCCCTTCAACAACATATAATTACCTCCAATCAAAAACAACAATTCCCCTATAACTCATGGCAAGATATACAGGTCCAAAGACCAGAATTGCTCGCAAGTTTGGTGAACCCATCTTCGGCCCCGACAAAGTACTTGAAAGAAGGAACTTCCCTCCGGGCCAGCACGGTCAGAACCGTCGCCGCAAAACCTCGGAATACGGCATCCAGCTCCGTGAAAAGCAGAAAGCCAAATACACCTACGGAGTTCTTGAACGCCAGTTCCGCAACCTCTTTGACAAAGCGGCCCGCGCCAAGGGCATCACTGGCGAAATCCTGCTTCAACTGCTCGAATGCCGCCTTGACAACGTCGTTTACCGCATGGGCGTGGCTCCCACCCGCGCAGCTGCCCGCCAGCTCGTTCTGCACCGCCACGTGACAGTCAACGGCCAGGTTGTCAACATACCCTCCTACCACGTAACCCCCGGCACAGTCATCGCTGTCCGCGAGAAATCCAAATCCCTCGAAGTCATCACAGACTGTCTCGCAGGCTTCAACCACAGCAAATACCCCTGGATCGAATGGGACGAAGCTACAAAATCGGCCAAATTCCTCCACGTTCCCGCTCGCGAAGACATCCCTGAAGCCATCAAGGAGCAGCTCATCGTCGAACTCTATTCTAAGTAATCACCATAGCTCTAAGCACCATGGCTATATTAGCATTTCAGAAACCAGACAAAGTCCTCATGCTTGAAGCCGACAACTTCTTCGGCAAGTTTGAGTTCAAGCCATTGGAGCCCGGTTACGGTATTACTATCGGTAACGCCCTGCGTCGCATCCTGCTCTCTTCGCTTGAGGGCTATGCAATCTCATCGATCCGCATCGACGGAGTGAAGCACGAATTCGATGTCATCCCCGGAGTTAAGGAAGATGTCACCAACATCATCCTCAACCTCAAGAAAGTCGAACTCAAGCAGATTGTAGAAGATACAGACGCCGAGCAGGCTTCAGTCGTCGTCAATGGCGGCGACAAGCCCTTCACCGCCGGCCAACTCGGTGCGGTTCTCCACGGATTCGAGGTGCTCAACCCCGACCTGGTCATCTGTCACCTCGATCCCTCGGCCTCGTTCACCCTTGACTTCACAATCAACAAGGGGCGCGGCTGGGTTCCCGCCGACGAAAACGAAGTCCCGTCCAACGATATCAACATAATCGCCATCGACTCCATCTACACACCCATCAAAAACGTGAAGTATGCAGTCGAAAACTTCCGTGTTGACCAGAAGACAGACTATGAGAAGCTTGTCCTCGAGATCACGACCAACGGTTCTATTCTTCCTCAGGACGCTCTCAAAGACGCTGCAAAAATCCTCATTCAGCATTTCATGCTCTTCTCCGACGAACGCATCACAATTGAAGTCACCGAAGAGGAAGACAACGAAGAATTCGATGAAGAAGTGCTGAAAATGCGTCAGCTGCTTAAATCTAAGCTCGTTGACCAGGACCTCAGTGTACGCGCTCTCAACTGCCTCAAGTCAGCCGAAGTCGAAACCCTCGGCGATCTGGTGAAGCTCAACAAAAACGATCTGCTTAAGTTCCGTAACTTCGGCAAAAAGTCACTGACCGAGCTTGACGCCCTGCTGGCGCGCCTCAACCTCTCGTTCGGCATGGACATCTCAAAGTATAAACTTGACAAAGACTAAACTCCAAGATGAGACACAATAAAAAATTCAACCACCTTGGCCGCAAAAAAGCTCACCGCGACGCCCTGCTGGCCAATATGACCATCTCGCTCATCCAGCACAAACGCATCTTCACCACTCTGGCCAAGGCCAAAGCCCTCCGCGTTTATGCCGAGCCGCTGATCAACCGTGCCAAAGAAGACTCGATGGCTAACCGTCGCCTCGTCTTCTCATACCTCCAGAACAAATACGCCGTCACCGAACTCTTCCGTGAAATCTCACAGAAGATCGCCGACCGCCCCGGAGGTTATACCCGCATCCTCAAAACCGGCAACCGTCTCGGCGACAACGCCCAGATGTGCTTCATCGAGCTTGTCGACTACAACGAAGCAATGCTCGGAGCCAAAAAGGACGCGGCCAAGAAGACCCGCACCCGCCGCAGCCGCAAGTCTGCAGCTCCTGCAGCCGAAGCTCCTGCAGCCGAAGCCCCCGCAGCTGAATAAACCGTCAACAATTTGACCGGACAATACACATCCGGAGTGAACGCCTGCCTGCCAGACGCCACTCCGGATATTTTTATATCTGGCGGACTTTGAAATAAAGAAATTTTTCAGTAATTTTGCCAAAAATCTAACACCAATCCCACAAAATCCCGATGACTCATCGCTTTATTCTCAACGAAACATCGTTTTTCGGACCCGGCTCACGCGCCGAACTTCCCGCACAGATCGCACGCCTCGGCGGCAAGAAAATCCTTGTAGTGACCGACCCGGGCCTGCTCAAATTCGGAGTGGCCAAAAAAGTGACCGACGTGCTTGAAGCCGCGGAAATACCATTTGACATTTTTTCTGACGTTAAACCGAACCCGACCGTGGCCAACGTACACGCCGGCATCGACGCCTTCCACGCCTCAGGCGCCGACATCATCGTCGCCATCGGCGGAGGCTCCGCCATGGACACTGCCAAGGCCATCGGCATTGTAGTGCGTAACCCTGAGTTTGCCGACGTTATCTCGCTTGAAGGCTGCGCCCCCACACGCCATAAATCGGTCCCGATGATAGCCCTGCCAACCACTGCGGGCACTGCCGCCGAAACAACCATCAACTACGTCATCATTGACGAACAGAAGCAGAAGAAGATGGTCTGCGTGGACCCTAACGATATTCCTGTCTGCGCTATTATCGACGCCGAGCTGATGTACTCGCTGCCGCCTTCACTCACTGCGGCCACCGGACTCGACGCCCTCACCCATGCAATCGAAGGTTTCGTCACTAAAGCCGCATGGCCTATGAGCGACATGTTTGAGCTGGAAGCCATCCGCATGATCGCCCGCCACTTGCCTATAGCTGTGGCCGAGCCTGACAATGCCGAAGCGCGCGACGGAATGGCTGTGGCGCAATACATAGCTGGCATGGCCTTCTCCAACGTCGGTCTCGGACTTGTCCACGGCATGGCCCATCCGATGGGTTCTCTGTTCGACGTTCCCCACGGCGTGGCCAACGCCCTGTTGCTCCCCACCGTCATGGAATTCAATCTTCCCTGCTGCCTCGACAAATTCCCGCGCGTGGCTGAAGCCATGGGTGTGGACATCAGCGGCATGACCAAAGAGCAGGCCGCCCGGGCCGCGTGTGACGCCGTGCGCGCTCTCGCCGTCAAGGTCGGCATTCCGCAGCACCTGTCCGAACTTGGCATAAAGGAAACCGACATCGCGGCTCTTGCCGATCAGGCCATAGCCGACGTGTGCACACCAGGCAATCCCCGCGACGTCACCGTCGACGACGTCCGCTCCCTCTACCTCTCGGTTCTCTGATCATCTGATCGTTTCCAACAATAAGCGCGCCCCCCTGACTGATTTGAATCTCAGCGGGCGCGCTCTTTTTCGTCATAGCGCTTGGATGATAGGATGGTTTTTGCTAATTTTGCCACCTGCGGCCGCAAAAAGGCCCGAGTTATAACATAATGTCAAAAAAAAGACTGTCAGAAAGGATAGCCGGATTCTGCGCCGACCTGGGCGCGTCGGCCAAGGGACTGGTGAAAATTGCCGCACAATCGCGCCGCTGCACCGTCAAAGCAGTGGCTCACCCTGGCGAGCGCCTCATAATCATGGGCAACGGCCCGTCGCTTGCCGACAACATCAGCAACGATCTCGACAAGCTTGTCCGGGAAAAGACCCTGGCCGTGAATTTTGCCGCCAACACCGATGAATTCCGGCTCTTGCGCCCCGATTTCTATCTGCTGGCCGATCCGCATTTCTTTACCGGCCGCGAAAGCGATCCTAATGTAGGCCGGCTATTTTGCCGTTTCAATGAAGTTGTCGATTGGCCGATGACTCTGTTTGTGCCCGTCGGTCATGCTGCCGAATCGCTCGGCATAGCCAATGCCTGTATCGATGTCCAGTGCTTCAATCCCGTCGGAGCCGAAGGCTTCGGCTGGTTCACATCGCTGGCCTATTCGTCGGGGCGCGCAATGCCGAGGCCGCGCAATGTGCTCGTCCCGTCACTGATGGTCGGGATGCTGATGGGCTTTCGGGAAATATACATAGTCGGGGCCGACCACAGCTGGATCAGGACGCTCGACGTCAATGAGCGGAATGAAGTGGTTTCGGTGCAGCCTCATTTTTATAAAGACAATCAGGCAGAGCACTCGCGGGTGACAAGCGTCTACAAAAACATACGCCTGCACGAAATCCTGATGAGTTTCCATGTGGCATTCAAGGCTTATCATCAGATAGCCTCATATGCAGCCTCGAGAGGGGTCAGGATCTACAATTCCACCCGATTGTCATATATCGACGCCTTTCCCCGGCGCCAGCTTTAGAGCGGACCCTTAGCGGGACGTTCCGGGGGCATACCAATTGGCCGAAGTCTGATAGAAGGCAGCGGCCTTTTTTACATGGGCGGAGTCTATCGCGTCCACCGGCTCAGTGGCAAACCAGTCGTGGCCATCGGTCACGCGTCTGAACTGTTCGATGCGTTTCACTGGCGAGAGCACAGTCAGAGTGTCGTTTTCCAGATAGCCGAGGTTCTCATAAGTGGCCAGATAGGCGCGTGGGCTGAAATCGGCACCGAGCACGTTCTGGCCATAGAAAGATGAATCATATTCAAAGCCGAGCAGAGCAAAAAGTGTCGGCATAAGGTCGATTTGCGAACACACCGCGTCAATTTCGCGCGGGGCTATCATGCCAGGGGCATAGATCATAGCCGGGATATGATATTTGTCAAGCGGCAACTCTGTTTTTCCGGCACTCGACGCGCAGTGATCGGCCACGATCACAAAAACCGTATTGTCAAACCACGGTTTCTCCGAGGCCATATCGATGAAGCGTCCCAGCGCCCAGTCGCTATACATCACGCCGCCGGCTCTTTTCTTTGAATCGGCCGGAATCGGTATGCGTCCTTCGGGATACGTGAAAGGCCTGTGGTTGCTGATTGTCATTATCTGTGCGAAGAAAGGCCTATTGTCCTCGGCTGCAATGCCGTCAAGGGTGGCCAAGGCCTTGTCATAGGCGTTTTCATCGGCCACGCCCCAGATATTTTTGAAGGTGATTTCCTCGGGCTGATAGTCTTTCACGTCGACCACCTCATATCCGTTGCCGCCAAAATACGTGCCCATATTATCGAAATATGAATTTCCTCCATAGAAATACATCGGGCGGTAGCCCATCTCGCCGAGCATCACGCCAGTCGTGCGCATTCCGCCGCAGTCGGGCCGCTTGACGATGCTTTCTCCTGGACACGGAGGCAGCGAGAGACTCAGCGCCTCGAGTCCGCGCACGGTGCGGTTTCCAGTAGCGAAGAGGCGGTCAAACACCAGTGATTTCTGTGCCAGCGAGTCAAGATTCGGAGTGATGTTGCGGTCGCTGCCATATCTCTGCATATATGACGCGCTCATGCTCTCCATCGTTACCATTATGATGTTTGGCATAGTGCCAGGAGCCACTGCCATTGACGCGGAATCGGGCGCTATATGGCGGGTGTTGATGCCTGTCGAACCATACAGGTTATGTATATAACTCTCGGCTTCGGCTGGAGTCAGGGCATAGTAAAATTGATCATAATCGAGATGATTTTTGCGGAAGGCATCATAAAACTTATATACGCCGTTGGCTTGCAGCTCATCATAATATGCGTTGCCGCTCTGCTGGAATCCGGTTGTGAACGGAATTATGATCAGGGACACGCAAGCGCTGCCCACGTATGCACCTGACGCCTTCAGTTTCCATCCTCCGGCGGTGAGGGTTTCAAGATTTCGGGCGTCGGCGCGGAAGAGCAGCCATGTTGTCACCACGGTGACCATTACAACGGCAATGGACAGAGGCACCATGGCATACGATTCCATGATATTGCCCACCACCTCGTTGGTGTAGATCAGATAGTCGACTGCGATGAAATTATAGCGCACGTTGAATTCGTCCCAGAAGAAATATTCTCCGGCGGCGTTGAAGTAGATGATCAGAACGTACAGGCCGCTCAGAATCCAGAACCACACTCTGGTCCATGATGCGCGCACGGCCGGGACGAAAAAGCGCAGAGCGAATCCGGCCGCCCAGAATCCGATCAGTCCCTGTGCGATGTGAGGCACCACTGATCCATACTCGTCAAACACAGTGTTGAAGCAGGTGACATAGATCAGAGCCGCCACAAGCGCCGCCAGAATGCAGCTTCCTGTTCTGCGTCCGTATTTTCTGCGGCTTACAGACATGAAAAACAGCCACATGAACGCCAGTGACAGCACTCCGACACACAGATCATTGACAGCGCCGAGACAGAACGTGGCCATCCATTGGCCGAAGTTAAAGCCGAGGTCGCCGGGTGTTATGCATGCAAGCACAATGCGCACGATCACTCCGACGATCAGTATCATGGAGAGAATTCTGGCGCTGACGGACGAGAATATTTTCATAATAATATGGGACTTGTTGTTGACGTTGAGTGAGGATTATTTGATGAAATGGAGCGGATGAACCGGGGTGCTGTGGAAGTTTCCGTGGTCATAGGCCACCGCACCGTTGACGAAGACAGTCATGACGGAATGTCCTGTGGTGATGCCTGCGGCCGGAATCCATCCGCAGGGGCCGAGGCTGTCACTGTCGGAGATCAGGTGTGGTTCGGGGGCCACGATCACTATGTCGGCGTAATATCCCGGGTCGAGATATCCCCGGCGGTCAATTCCGAAGATTTCGGCCGGAGCATGGGCCGTGCGGGCCACCACAGTCTCCGGCTTGAACAGATCGAGCAGCATCGGCAGCGAGAATTGCAGATTCGGGCATCCCGACGGGGCGCTGAGTCCGTCGCCCGCCATCTTCTCTTCCAGCAGGTGCGGTGCATGGTCGGTGCCGATGGTGTCGATTGTGCCGTCTTTGACAGCCTTGCGCAGGGCCGAGCGGTCTGTCGATGCCTTGACAGCGGGGTTGCATTTCAGTCGCATACCCATTGTCTCGTAATCTTTGTCACACCATTGCAGATACTGTATGCAGGTTTCGGCCGTGACTCCCTCGGGTCTGTCGGGGGCTGAGAGCAACTTCGCTTCGGCTGCGGTGCTCACGTGGAGCAGGTGCAGTCTGGCGTTATGCCGGCGGGCCAGGCCGATGGCGCGTGACGCCGCGTCCAGACATGCGCGCGAGTCTCGTATCACCGGATGCATGTCGGCCGGCACCGGTTCGTCGCCAAAGGTGTCGCGGGCTATTTCGGTATGGGCGGCGATGCGGGCATTGTCTTCTGCATGCACTGCGATCGTGGCCTTGACGTTGCTGAACAATGCGTCAAGGGCTTTGTCGTTGTCGACCAGCATGTTTCCGGTCGAGGAGCCAAGAAACAGTTTCACTCCTGGCACCCGGCTGTAGTCGGCGGCCATCAGTTCGCTGAGATTCGAGTCGGTGGCGCCGATCCAGAATGCATAGTTGGCCGCGCTTGCCGTTTCCGCCCGGTCCATCTTGGCCTGCCAGTCGGCGATGGTGACGGTGGGGGGGATGGTGTTTGGCATGTCCATGAACGACGTGACTCCTCCGGCAATCGCCACGCGGCTTTCGGTTGCGATGTCGCCCTTGCGTGTCAGTCCTGGATCGCGGAAATGCACATGAGCGTCAATCGCTCCCGGCATGACCAGCGCGCCTTGAGCGTCAATGACTGAGTCGGCCTCCAAACAGGGTGGGGTGCCCTTTCCGGAGGCCGAAATGAATTCTCCGTCGATGGCGAGCCATCCGGCGGTTGTCTTGCCGCGGTTCACCAACCGGGCGTTATGAATCAGAATCATGTTGATACTGCTTGTATTTTTTGAAAAAAGAGCGGAATTTCAGGCTC
Organism: uncultured Porphyromonadaceae bacterium; assembly: GCA_947177135.1. GTDB lineage: Bacteria > Bacteroidota > Bacteroidia > Bacteroidales > Muribaculaceae > UBA3263. The sequence continues at coordinate 9,280 of CAMWTI010000024.1, forward strand.
ATGACACCATAAAGGCCTTCTCCGAATATGCCGCTGCTCATTTTGCTGGTGCCGAGTCGGCGGTTGACGAACACGATCGGCACTTCGGATATCCTGAAGCCATGGCACCAGGCCGTGAATTTCATTTCGATCTGGAAGGCATAGCCTTTGAAGCGGATGTTGTCGAGGTCCATATGGTCGAGCACATGGCGGCGGTAGCACACGAATCCGGCCGTTGTGTCGTGCACCGGCATTCTGGTCACCATGCGCACGTAGCGTGAGGCAAAGTAGCTCATCAGCACGCGGCCCATGGGCCAGTTGACCACGTTTACTCCGGTGAGATAGCGTGATCCGACGGCCACGTCTGATCCATCCGGGCCAGAGCAGGCTTCGAGCAGGCGCGGAAGGTCGGCGGGGTTGTGGCTGAAGTCTGCGTCCATTTCGAAGATGAAGTCATAGTCGCGTTCAAGCGCCCATTTGAATCCGGCGATGTAAGCAGTGCCCAGCCCGAGTTTTCCTGGTCTTTCCAGCAGGTGCACTCTTCCGGGCAATTGTTCCGTCTTGCTGCGAACGATGTTGGCGGTGCCGTCTGGCGAATTGTCGTCAATGATCAGCACTTCAAACTGTTGCGGCAAAATCGTGACCGCGTCTATGATCGCGGCCACGTTCTCTTTTTCGTTATATGTCGGAATGATTACAAGGCTCTTTTTCCGACATAGCCCGTTTTCAGGATTATTTTGCGGCACCTGATGGTTTGTAGCGTTTGTTGAGTTCATCGAGCACTTCGTCAGTGATGTCGAGGGCAGGGTTGAAGTAAAGGCCTGCGGCTGAATTCAGAATTGCGTCGACGTTGTTTTTCTGGCAGATATAGCGCACTACTGAGTTGATGGAGTCGTTGATCTGTGACTGCATGTTGCCGAGTTGGCGAGCAAATTCGATCTGCTTTTTGTCGAGTTGTGCGGCGGCGGCTTCCTGCATTTTTTGCAGACTTGCCTGGTCGCTTTCAAGGCTTTGCTGCGAGAGGTAGAGTCCCTGCTGATATTTGTTCTGGATCTCTTCGGCGCGTTTGTTCAGGCGTGCGCTGTGCTGCTGCTGCTCCACGGCCAGGGTGTATTGTGCGACTGAGTCGGCCTTGGCATATTCCTGAAAGAGGGAATATTCCATCTGGATCCGTCCCATGTCGACGTATCGCACATATTTTGCGAGCGCGGTTTCGTGAAGCATATCTTTGCTGCTGTCAATGGAATCATTGCCGCCGGCTGCAGAATCGGAAGCAGGCTTGGAATCGCATGAGGCTAAGGCCAGTGCAAAACCCATCATGAGCAGGGCTGCAAAGAAAGTGAGATTTTTCATCGTTGTTGTTGTTGAATGAATTTATGCGTTAGGTATTATTTCATGTTTTTGGCGCAACCGATGTCCCGTCGCTTCATTTCCGGATTTGAAGCGACATGGCCCGACGGGAATTTACCGCCCTTAACAAACAGCACTTTCACGCCGAGAAGAATCACGGCGATCAAAAGCAAAAAAATGGTTAAAAAAAGCAGTTTCATTGTCGAAATCCATCGATTTGCGGTGCAAATATAGGAAAGTTCGCCCAAATTTCGTGCCATTCCAAAAAATATTTGTAACTTAGTGAGCCGAATTAAAATAAATTTAACATAAATGTTCAAAATTTAATCTCTGTTATGACAATTCAGGATTTAAAACCCGCCCTTGTCTGGGGGATTTTCGATGAAATCACCCGAGTGCCCCGTCCTTCAAAAAAGGAGGAGAAAATCCGTCAGTATCTTCTTGACTTTGCTGAACGGCACCATGTGGCGGTCAAGACAGACGCCGTTGGCAACGTCGTGATGAGTCGTCCGGCCACTCCGGGACATGAAGACGCTCCGGTAGTGGTGCTTCAGGGTCATATGGACATGGTTTGCGAGAGCAATCATCCGTTCGATTTTGAAAATAATCCTATCACCACTATAATAGACGGCGAATGGGTGCATGCCGATGGCACCACTCTCGGTGCCGACAATGGCATCGGCATGGCTGCGTCGCTGGCTGTGATGATCGATAAAGATCTTGTGACGGGTCCTGTCGAGGCTCTGTTCACCGTGGACGAGGAGACCGGCATGACCGGAGCCAACAATCTTGGCGAGGGAATGCTTGAAGGAGATATCCTGCTCAATCTTGACTCGGAGGATGACGGCGAGATCTTCATCGGATGTGCCGGCGGCATCGACACCGTGTGCACCTTCACCTATAAACGCTCCGTGGCTCCGACCGACTTCTTCTATTTCCGTGTTGACGTCAGCGGCGGTCTTGGCGGTCACTCCGGCGGCGACATACATCTGGGTCATGCCAACGCCAACCAGCTTCTGGCACGTTTTCTGTGGAACCTGAGCCAGAAGTATGAACTGAGCCTGATTGAGATCGACGGCGGCAATCTGCGCAACGCGATCGCTCGTGCGGCCCATGCTGTTGTAGGTGTGCATGCTGATCATAAACATGCCGTGATGGCGGAATTCAACGCCTATGCCGCCGCCGTGGCCAACGAATATGCCGGACTCGAGACCACTCTCAAACTCGACATCCAGTCGGCCGAGCGTCCGGAATATGCCGTTGACTGCGAGACGGGCATGTCGGTGATCCGCGCCATTTACTCAGCTCCTCACGGTGTAATCTCCATGAGCCGCGAACTGGAAGGTCTGGTAGAGACCAGCACCAATCTCGCATCGGTTAAGATGGTTGACGCCGACAAAATCGTTGTGACGACCTCGCAGCGTTCGTCGGTCGAGAGCCGCAAGCACGACATCGCCAACCGGGTCGAGGCTCACTTCCAGCTTGCCGGCGCCAAGGTCGAGCACGGCGAGGGCTATCCCGGCTGGCAGCCTAACATGAATTCGCGCATCATGTCCATATGTTCCGACGCTTATGAGGAACTTTATGGCGTGAAGCCCGCCATAAAGGCCATACATGCTGGGTTGGAGTGCGGTCTGATTCTGGAGAAATATCCGAATCTCGACATGGCATCGTTCGGCCCGACACTGCGCGGAGTGCACTCTCCGTCGGAACGCATGCACATCCCGGCAGTGGAACGCTTCTGGAATCAGTTGGTGCTGATACTCGAAAAGGTTGCCGGTCTGAAAAAGTGACCGAGTGAAAAGCCCGGTACTGTCTCCTCTGCTGGCCATAATGGCCGTGGCTATACCAGCTGTAACTGCCGATGCTCCGGCCGATGATCCGGAGCATCAGGCGGAGTTGCCGGTCGCTTCCGTCGCTGACCGTTACTCCCGCCTGTCCGACGCCGACTATAGGTCGGTGGCCGACAGTCTGGGAGTGTCGGTCGCGTGCATAAAGGCCGTTGTGGAGATCGAAACCGGAAATTGCGGTCAGGGCTTTGGTCCGGACAGTCTGCCTATCATCAATTTCGATGTCAATATGTTTCGCAAATATGCAGTCCGCCGCGGCATAAAACTGGCGCAGTATCACGGCAGTCATGCCGTGGTGTTCGGCAAGCCCGATGTGCGTCGCTACGGATCACAGCAGGCGGCGCAATATGCCCGCCTGAATGCCGCGATGGATATTGACAGCGTCGCTGCGATGGAAGGCACGTTCTGGGGCATGTTTCAGATCGGCGGCTTCAATTGGCGTCTGTGCGGATGCGACTCAGTCCAGCAGTTTGTGGAGCGTATGTCGTATTCCGAGCGTGCGCAGCTCGAGCTTTTTGCCGCCTATGTCAAGGCGCGTCGGCTCGACCGCTTTCTTGTCAGGCATGACTGGGCGGCATTTGCGCTGCGCTATAACGGACCCGGTTTCCGCAAGATGAATTACGACGTGCGACTGGCCGCAGCTTTCCGCCGTCACAGTAACCGTCAGCAGGCTGAAAAGTAGATTTGTATACTTTTAACGTACAGAAGTAAAACAAATGACAGTATGCATGCGTTTATAGAGGCAGATACCGATGGTAATATGAACCAATAATAAAGAAACAACTATTCTAAATATATCTAACCTAACCATGAGCAAATATCCTAAAATTGGCATACGCCCCACTATCGACGGACGCCAGGGCGGTGTCCGCGAGTCTCTTGAAGAGAAAACAATGGCGTTGGCCAAGGCTGTAGCGGACCTTATCAGCAGCAATCTCCGTTATCCCGACGGCACTCCTGTGGAGTGCGTTATCGCCGACGGCACTATCGGCCGCGTGGCCGAAACGGCAGCCTGCGCCGAGAAATTCGAGCGTGAAGGCGTCGGTGCCACCATCACCGTAACGTCATGCTGGTGCTATGGCTCTGAAACTATGGATATGAACCCTTACTGGCCGAAGGCTGTGTGGGGTTTTAACGGCACGGAGCGTCCCGGCGCGGTTTATCTGGCCGCAGTGCTTGCCGCCCATGCCCAGAAGGGTCTGCCGGCATTCGGCATCTATGGCCATGACGTGCAGGATCTCAATGACAACACCATTCCGGCCGATGTGGCCGAGAAACTGCTCCGCTTTGCCCGTGCAGCAGTTGCCGTGGCAATGATGCGCGGCAAGAGCTATCTGTCGATAGGCAGCATGTGCATGGGCATTGCCGGCTCAATCGTGGATCCCGACTTCTTCCAGGAATATCTCGGCATGCGCAACGAGAGTGTCGACGAGACCGAGATTCTGCGTCGCATGGAGGAGGGCATCTATGATCATGAGGAGTATGCCAAGGCCATGGCCTGGACTGAGAAGTACTGCAAGTGCAACGAAGGCGAAGACTTCAAGAACCGTCCGGAAAAGAAGAAGACACGCCAGGAAAAAGACGCCGACTGGGAGTTCATTGTCAAGATGACTCTGATCGTGCGCGACCTGATGAAGGGCAATCCGCGCTTGAAAGAACTCGGCTTCAAGGAAGAGGCTCTGGGTCACAATGCCATTGCCGCCGGATTCCAGGGCCAGCGTCAGTGGACTGACTGGAAGCCCAACGGCGACTTCACGGAAGCTCTGCTCAACACTTCGTTTGACTGGAACGGCATCCGCGAGGCATTCGTCCTTGCAACAGAGAATGATGCCTGCAATGGTGTGGCGATGCTCTTCGGACATTTGCTGACAGGTTGCGGACAGATGTTCTCCGACGTGCGCACATACTGGAGCCCCGAGGCTGTGAAGCGTGTGACGGGCAAGGAGCTGACCGGACGTGCCAAGGACGGCATCATCCACCTGATCAACTCCGGCGCGACAACTCTTGACGCCACCGGCGCCAGCGTGAACGCCCAGGGAGAACCGTGCATGAAGCCCTCGTGGGAGATGACCGACGCCGACGAAAAGGCATGTCTCGCCGCAACAACATGGTATCCTGCCGACCGCGATTATTTCCGTGGAGGAGGTTTTTCCAGTAATTTCCTGACCAAGGGCGGCATGCCTGTGACCATGATGCGTCTTAACCTTGTCAAGGGTCTCGGCCCGGTGCTTCAGATTGCCGAAGGCTGGACTGTCGACATTGATCCGGAAATCAACAAGGCGCTCGACATGCGCACCGACCCGACCTGGCCCACCACCTGGTTTGTGCCCCGTCTGGATCCGTCGAAGGATGCATTCAAGGATGTGTATTCGGTGATGAACAACTGGGGAGCCAATCACGGCGCCATATCATACGGCCACATCGGCAAGGATATGATCACGCTGGCTTCGATTCTGCGCATCCCGGTTTGCATGCACAACGTGGACGATGCTGAAATTTTCCGTCCGGCCGCATGGAATGCCTTCGGCATGGACAAGGAAGGTCAGGACTATCGCGCCTGCAAGAATTATGGCCCGATCTACAAGTGATGAACCTTTCCCGTCAGACTTTTTTTGACAGCTGAATCTTTTGAATATGAAGTTAACGTTTAACGCATCCGGTTCTGACGCCGGAAGGCCTTGAGTGCCGGATGCGTTAAACGTTAATTTTAAAACTTGACAAAAATGGCAACAATACATCAGATAAATGAATTTGTGGAATGTGCCCACCGCGTGGGCCGTGCCGGTCTGACCATCTGCTCCAGCGGCAATTTGTCGTGGCGCATCGGCGACGAAGTGCTCATTTCGGGTACGGGCTCATGGGTTCCTGACCTGAAGCCCGACAATGTTGCGGTGGTGCGTCTGGCCGACGGGGCTTTGCTCAATGGAGTGCGCCCGTCGATGGAGAGCGGTTTCCATCTCGAAGTTTTGCGTCGTCGTCCGGAAATGAACGTGGTTCTGCATTTCCAGAGTCCCTATGCTACTGCGCTTGCCTGCCGCAAGAGTCGTCCGGCCGATCTCAACTTCACGGCCGAAGTGCCCATTCACGTCGGCAGTCCGATTCCTTTCATTCCATATTTCCGGCCCGGTTCGCCCGAACTGGCGTCGCATGTGGTTGAGGCTGTGGTTGGTCAGGGCTGTAATTCGGTCATGCTGTGCAAGCACGGTCAGGTTGTGTGCGGCGAGGACTTCAATCATGCTTTCGAACGTGCCATGTTCTTTGAGATGGCCTGCCGGATAGCAGTGCTCAACGGCAATGACGTTGATCCGCTCACGGCTGCAGAGATAGATGATCTCGCACCCTATATCCAGGGCAAGAAACATTAAAACAACCGAACCAGGCTCGGGGGCAGCGAGTGATGCCTGGCGGACCCCGAGTCTGGTTCAACATCTCATCAAGGACAATGAATATAGCAGTTGACTTTGGGGCCGGTAGCGGTCGCGTAATGGCCGGCCGCGTTGACGGTGACGGAGTTATGCACATCACGGAGCTTCACCGTTTCGCCAATCGCCGTGTGCAGCTCGGCCGTCATATATATTGGGATTTTCCAGCTCTTTTCGCCGAGATGATGGAAGGATTGCGCAAGGCGGCGATGACCGGCGAGCGCATCGACTCCATCGGCATCGACACCTGGGGCGTGGACTTCGGACTGATTGACGGGTCCGGCTGTCTGCTCGGCAATCCGGTCTGTTACCGCGATCCGGCCACGGCGGGCTATCCTGATCGTCTGGCTCAGATTGTTTCACCGGCCGCACACTATGCCGATGCCGGCATTCAGGTCATGGATATCAATACGGTCTATCGTCTGATGGCCATGAACGACGAGCAGCCGCAGATGCTTGGCGTCGCGGACGCTTTGCTGTTCATGCCCGATCTGTTCAGTTATTTTCTCACAGGTAATCCCAACGTGGAGTACACGATCGCGTCGACCAGCGAGCTGATTGACGCGCGCTCTCGCAATTGGAATTTCGATCTTATACGTCGTCTCGGTCTGCCTGAAGGGCTTTTCGGTCCGATCGTGATGCCCGGCCATGTGCGAGGCCGTCTGACTGACGCGGTCAAGGAGCAGCTCGGCATAGACTATGACGTGCCGGTTGTGGCCGTCGGCTCCCACGACACCGCTTCGGCAGTGTATGCCTCGGCCGCATCGACGAGTCCGTCGGACACGGCCTATCTCAGTTCGGGCACATGGTCGCTCCTCGGAGTGCTGCTCGATTCGCCGATGCTCACCGAGCAGGCCCGGCAAGCCGGATTCACCAATGAGGGCGGCGTCGGCGGCAAGATCCGTTTCCTTCAGAACATAACCGGCCTATGGATTCTGCAGCGGCTTGTCGAGGAGTGGAGCCGTCAGGGGCTGACGTGTGACTATCCGTCGTTGATAGCCCAGGCGGAACAAGCTGTGACGGATACTGTTATCGATGTCGATTCGCCTGTGTTTGCCAATCCGTCGGACATGCAGGAGGCGATCGAAGATTATTGTCGCGTCCGTCATCTGGCTGTGCCGCAGTCGCAGGGCGAGGTGGTGAGGGTGGTTCTTGAGTCGCTGGCGCGTCGCTATGCCGCAGGCATCAAGGCCCTTAATGAACTTTTGTCTGCTCCAGTGACCAGGCTCAACATCATTGGCGGCGGGTCGCTCAACAAATTGCTGAATGCGCTCACGGCCAAAGCCGCCGGCGTGGAAGTGATTGCCGGCCCGGTGGAAGCCACTGCTATCGGTTCGCTGCTGTTGCAGGCGGAAGCCACAGGCGCGATCGCTTCGCGCGACGATGTTAAAGACGTTGACTTTTCGATATAATATTTCTTATTTTACCATGAAAGATATTGTTACTGCTGAAAAACAGCCGGTGGTGCCGCGGCGCTATCTGCTGACGTTTATTCTGATAACCGCACTATTTGCTCTGTGGGGGTTTGCCAACGACATTACCAACCCGATGGTGGCGGCATTTCAGACCGTGATGGAAATTTCGGCCAGCAAGGCCTCGCTGGTGCAGTTCGCCTTTTATGGCGGCTATGCGACCATGGCTATTCCTGCCGCGCTGTTCATTCGCCGATACAGCTACAAGAGCGGCATTCTGCTCGGTCTGGCGCTCTATGCCGTCGGCGCGTTGCTTTTTATTCCGGCGGCCAATATGCAGGAATTCGGATTTTTCTGCGTTTCTCTGTATGTGCTGACATTCGGTCTGGCGTTTCTTGAAACCACGGCCAATCCGTTCATTCTCTCGCTCGGCAGCAAAGAGACTGCTACCCGCCGTCTGAACTTTGCCCAGACGTTCAATCCCATCGGCTCGCTCTGCGGCATGGCCGTGGCTTCGCTCATTGTGCTTCCCAATCTGTGGAGCGACGTGCGCGACGCTTCCGGCCAGATGATCTTCTCGACTCTGCCCGAGAGCGAGCGCGCGGCCATCAGGGTGCATGATCTGGCCGTGATCCGCGATCCGTATGTGGTCATCGGTCTGGTTGTGCTGGTGATGTTCGTGCTCATCGCCATAGCCAAAATGCCCCGCACCGGACAGGCTGGCGAGAAGGTGAGCGGTGGCGAGACAATGCGCCGTCTGTGGCACAATTCGGAATATCGTTTCGGTGTGGTGGCCCAGGTGTTTTATGTAGCCGCCCAGATCATGGTGTGGACGTTTATCATCCAGTATGCCGACAATCTCGGCATAGACAAGGCCACAGCCCAGACCTACAATATTGTGGCGATGTGTCTGTTTCTTAGCGGTAGGTTCATCGGCACCTGGCTTATGAAATATGTACGGCCGTCGCGTATGCTCACGGTGTTCGGCATTGCCGCCGCGTTGTGCACTTCGGGTGCAGTATTGATCAACGGCATTGCCGGTCTGTATTGCCTTGTGGGCATCTCGATGTTCATGTCGATCATGTTTCCGAGCATTTATGGCATTGCGCTTGAGCGCGTCGACGAGCGCGACACATCGCTTGGCGCCGCATTTCTTGTGATGGCCATCGTTGGTGGCGCGCTCATGCCTCCGCTCCAGGGCATGGTGATTGACTGCGGCACCATCGGCTGGCTGCCTGCCGTCAATGTCAGCTATTGTCTGCCGCTGATCTGCTTTATTGTCGTGGCTCTCTATGGCCGCTATGCCACTAAACTGAAACGTCAGGAATAATGGAAGACTTCAAACTTCGCCTTTCTGATATTTTTAAATATATAGTGCTGGGTGCAGTTCAGGCTGCGCTCAGCTATTTGCTTTTCTCAGACGAACTTTCAGAGTGGGCGGATTCGGCGGCTCTCAAGTTCTTGTTTCAGGAACCTGTGGCTACTCTTGTTGTCGCTCTCAGTGTTTTCTACTTTGCTGGATACATGACTCAGATGGTGATACAGGTGTTCTGTAAAGGTAACCTTGCCGGCACTGGCCTCGGTGAGATAGGGCTATTTATTAATAAATATCCTGACAATCCGCTGAATTTGAACAAGTATCCTCACTGGCTTTACTATTCCCACCGTCCTGATAAGGTGTTGGATATTTACCGTGAGATAATGGGTACTGGCCGTGACTCCGATGTCAAGACGGAGTTCCTATATGCCAACAATCTATTTCAGGGTATAGCGCTGTCACTGATAGTATTCGCATGTTTTGCGCTTCCTGGCACCGATCCTGTCTGGGATGCCGTCGTGGCCTTTGCACTAGTGCTTATTCTTTGTGTGCTTGGAAACCGCGCTGTCAAGAATGATCGCTGGGCTTTGGTTGTCAACAAACTGATGATTGTGTTGGTGCCTCTCGGAATTATTCTGGTCTATTGTACTAAATACACAGACTTTGTCCTCGCCACCATGGGGCTGGACCGGAAGATGGTGGCGACGGACGGAGTGGTTATCGGCTGCCTGGTTTTCCTCTGTCTTGTAATTGCCGAGCAGCTTACCCGGCGCCATATCCGCCGGATTGACGTGCTGATCAAATATGGCAGTGGCGAGGAGACTGAGAAGAAGTTCATAGACACTCTTAGACGCAACGGAGTGCCACGCGCCTTTGTGCTCACCCGGGTGAGCGACAGCGGTTGCGACTACTACAGGGAGCAACTCGAATCCGTTAAAAATCAAATTTATCCCAATAAAAAGGTTATAGCTCTGATTGACAGCGCATCTGCCAGATATGATGAAATAGTGAGAACAGTCGAGGAATTTCGTGCCAACGGGCTTGATATTACCCATTACACGTCAGAAGGAAGAGGAGCCGCCTGCCTGTCATATGAAATCAGGGATATTTTCATAAATTATGCCGATGCTGATGACGTGTGCATCTCATTGGATAGTGATGACCTTTTCGCTTCCGTTCATTCCGTTTCCCGCATCATGGGGCGGATTGCACGTACCAAAGCCAATATCTGTCTGCTCACGTTTGAATTCTTTGGAGAATCGCGTCTGAATTTCTCCAAGAACTATCCCAATGATATTGTCAGAGATATAGCAAGGAATTTTACCGACAAGGGAAGGGCGATAGCATCCGCGCAGATAATGGATATGGGTTACGCACATCTGGTCTCGACCATTGGGTGGACCAAGTGCTACCGCAAAGATGTGCTCAAGCGCTATCAGTCGCTTCTTGCGCCTGAGGTCAAGCATATGGAGGAAAAATCAAAATATGAGGATTTCCCCGACATAGTGGCGCTGTTGAATAAAGATAGCAAGATTTGTGCCGTCGGGCAGACATCTATTTTGTTCCGCAAGCATGACGGATCGGTGACCACTGCTGAGAATAGGGAGAAATACGAAACCCATATCACTTATTATCTTAAACTTGCGAAGACGTTAGGTAATGTAGAGGAGGGACTCTGCGAAGGTGCCGGGGCTTTGATCGCAGGAAAATTCGTGCCATATAAGTTTGTGCAGTATTTGAATCGGGTGCTGAAAAAGACAACGGACGATCCTGTTACCATTAAGGATTATTCGGCCAAAGAGTTCTTTGATCATTTTTCCAGTGAGGTGTACGTGGATGACTTGACCACACTCATCGAGGGAATGGTGGATATCCTTAACGAAAGCTATGAAAATCTTGAGCGCGTCGGATATTATGGCAAAGACTTGCCTAAATCCCTTAACAAGCCTGGGGTAAATTTCACTGATATCAAAGCCGCCTACGGACTATAAAAAGCGCGGTCGCCAGGATTTGGTGACCGCGCTTTTTATTGGTCTAGTTGATTACTCTTTTCACAGCTTTGGCGCCTCGGCGGAGAATGTAGATGCCTGGGCGGGTGGGGGAGGTGACCGGGCGTCCCTGGAGGTCAAACCACCGTTCGGGTGCGGCTTCTGCCGGCTGGAGGGTGGCGGAGATGCCGTCGGGGATGTCGGCGCTGTGGGCCGTGACGGTGAGTCCTTCGGTCATGGCGATTTCAAGATGCGGGGCGCGGACATGGGCTATGGAGTCGGGGGTGGTCACTTCCCATTCGATCTCTTTGTCGGGTGACGTGGTTGCATCGAGTCTGACGGTGCGTTGCAGCGGATAGGGGCCTGCGAATGGAATGGTTTCCGGAGTGATGCCGTTGACGGTGAGGCTGACGCTGTCGGGGTCGAATTCGATTGAGAGCGATCCGAGCGATCCGAGTCCGTAATAGTCGGCAAACATTTGCGGGAACGCTTCGGAGCGTTCGGTGATCCATTCTTTCATCTGGCCGACGCATATGTTCCAGGTGCCATATGGGCAGTAGCGCGAATAGAGGTCGTAATGAAACATCCATTCCATTTCCATTTCCTCTTTGATGAGGTCGATTTCGTTGATGATGCGCCTGGCGTTGAGCACGTCGCCGAAGTAGACGAATGCGCGGTCAAAGAAGGCTTCGCGCAGTTCCGGCACTTCAAGCATGCGGCGGTAGAGCAGGGTGCACTCTGCCTTGTTGCCCCAGTTGTTGGAGTTGGGATAGTTTGGCGTGTGGAGCCATTCAAGCGTGTTGAATGTCGGTCTGGCCTTGCTGTCGCTGCTGGCGTTGGCTATGCCCATCGCATAGTCGGTGTCTTTCACGATGATGCGCCATCGGCCGCCGGGTGCGGTAGGCCGCCAGTGCACGACGTTGTTGCCGGGGAAGTCGGTGTTGTTGAAAAACAGGTTCATAAGGTGCACGTCGAGGATTTCGCGCGAGTCGAGTAGGCTGTCGACTTCGGCGGCCAGGAGGTCGCTCTGCGACGACATGAAGAGTCGCATGGCGGTGAAGTTTTCCATCGATCCGTTTTTCAGCTCTTCCCAGTTTTCGATCATGTCGATGTCTTCAAGTCCGGCATAATTGGAATAGATGTTGTTGTCGTTGCTTCGCTCGCGGATGTTGAGAATACCTTTGTAGACACCGTTTATATATATGGCTGCCGGCTGGTGTGCCTGCCAGTCAAGTCCGGCATAAGCGCCGAATGTGCGCTGGACCACGGCGTCGCGCATATACGTTTCATAGAAGTCGTTGCCGGCGTTGCGGAGCATCAGTGACTTGAAGTCGGTGATTCCGGGTTTCTGGGTGGGGAAGAATTCGTGGTCGAAGCGCGGTGTGCCGAATCGTTTGTGGGCATACAGCATCAGGCTTTTCAGCGGCAGAGAGCGTGACCATCCTCCGCCGACGCGTGTTTCAGCCAGCTGGTTGAGTATGGCGTCGGTGCCTTCGGAGTCAAAGTATTCCACGTTGATGGGCCGGCGCCAGTCGTTTTCATAGTTCCAGCCGGCGAAGATGCCGGTGCGGCGGTCATCGAAATGTTGCTGGTCGGTGATGATCGACACGATCGGGATTGTTATTCCGGCGTGGTGTCTGATGTAGCTATGGGTTGTGGCCCATGGCGAGAGCCATCCGTTGCAGAAGAGCCGCGCGCGCACTGTCGTTGTTGATGTGACGGGGATTGCGGCGCCGTTTTCCAGGGCGGTGCTTTTTTCTGTCGGCAGCGAACCGTCGAGCGTGTAGCGGATTACGGTGCCGGCCGGCGCGTCTTCAGGCTGGCTGACGGTTATTGTGGTGAAATCGGGGTTTATGCAGCCTGAGTGGCTGAACACCGGTTGGCCGAGAATCCGGTCCGGTTCGCATATGCCGCCTGAATTGGCTTTGCCTGGCGTGGCTGTGAATTCATAGCCCCACTGTCCGGTGGCGGGGTCGAGTCCATAGGCTATGTCGGGCGCGGGTTGTGCGGGATGTGCCACGGTGTCGATTCCTATGCCGTCGCGAAACAGTATCACCCGTCCCGCTTCGTTGCTTTCGAGGCGGAACGATGTGTGGAATCCGGTTTCCTCCTTGTCGCACATCACGATAATGTATTGTCCGCCGGGCAGGGTCTGGCGAGGGAGAGTGTAGGCTTTGTCGGCATTCTTCTTGATGCCCACGCTATATGCCGAAAGGTCTATTGCCGCTGCTCCGTCGTTGTATATCTCGATCCATGAGTCGGGGTAGTTTCCGAGGTCGTCGTAATATCCTGTGATGTTTGATTGCATAATTTCCGTGATTCGGAGTTTGGCCATTGCGGCCGGAGCAGCCATTATCAGGGCTGATGTGAGCAGGAGGTGTCTTGAGAGCATATATTTGGCTGATGATTATGTGATTGTGTTTTGTAGGATTGCAAATTTAGTTTAAAAAGTGTTTTGGCGCAACTTTTTTAGACTAATGGGTCGGAAATTTCGACCAACTGGGTTTCGGATTGGAAAAAGAGCCTGCGTCCGGTGGCTTTGTTGTCCGGACGCAGGCTCGTGGTGCTATGGGTTTGTCGGTCGCGGGTGGTGATAATGTATCACTCCCACTCGATCGTGCTTGGCGGTTTGGACGAGATGTCGTAGCAGACGCGGTTGACTCCGCGCACCTTGTTGATGATCTCGTTGCTCACTTTAGCCAGGAATTCGTAGGGGAGGTGGGCCCAGTCGGCGGTCATTGCGTCGGTCGAGGTCACCGCGCGCAGTGCTACGGCGCGTTCATAGGTGCGTTCGTCACCCATGACTCCGACGCTCTGTACCGGCAGCAGAATCACTCCGGCCTGCCATACTTTGTCGTAGAGTCCCCAGTCGCGGAGTCCTTGGATGAAGATGTGGTCTGCTTCCTGCAGCACCGACACTTTTTCGGGGGTGATGTCGCCGAGAATGCGCACTGCCAGGCCCGGGCCTGGGAAGGGATGGCGGCTTATCAGGCGTTCGGGGATGCCGAGTTCGCGTCCGACCGCTCTGACTTCGTCTTTGAAGAGCAGGCGCAAAGGTTCACACAGGCGCAGGTTCATTTTTTCGGGTAGTCCGCCGACGTTGTGATGGCTCTTTATTGTTGTTCCGGTGATGGAAAGCGATTCGATGCAGTCGGGGTAGATGGTGCCCTGTGCGAGCCATTTGACGTCTTTCACTTTGTGGGCTTCTTCGTCGAATACGTCGATGAATCCTTTGCCGATGATTTTGCGTTTGCGCTCGGGGTCTGTCACTCCGGCCAGTTCGCTGAAGAATTTGGCCGATGCGTCAACGCCGATCACGTTCAGGCCCAGCCCTTCATAGTCGCGCATCACATCGGTGAATTCGTTTTTGCGGAGCATGCCATGGTCCACGAATATGCATGTGAGGTTTGAGCCGATCGCCTTGTTGAGCAGGACGGCGGCCACCGACGAGTCAACGCCGCCCGAGAGTCCGAGCACCACTTTGTCGTCGCCGAGTTGCTGACGCAGTTGGCTCACAGTTGTCTCGATGAATGACGCGGCGCTCCAGTCGCACCGTGATCCGCAGATGTCGACCACGAAGTTGCGAAGCAGTTGCATTCCGCATTCGCTGTGGTAGACTTCGGGGTGGAACTGCACTCCCCAGAGTTTTTCGTCGCCTGCGGCTCTGTATGCTGCCACTGGGACCTGGTCTGTCGACGCGATGATTTCGAATCCGGCCGGAAGGGCTGTGATCGTGTCGCCGTGGCTCATCCATACCTGTGCACCCGGTTCGATGCCTTGCATGAGCGGGTCGTTCTGGTTGACAGTCTGAAGCCGGGCGCGGCCATATTCGCGTGACGGCGCGCCTTCGACGTTTCCGCCAAGTTCCCATGAGATCAACTGTGCGCCATAGCATATGCCGAGTATAGGCAGGCGTCCGCGCAGGGTCTCGATGTCTATCTTGAAAGCTTTTTCGTCATAGACGGAAAAGGGCGATCCGGAGAGGATTACGCCGATGACCGATGGATCATCGTGAGGAAACTTGTTGTAAGGCACGATCTCGCAGTAGGTGTTAAGCTCGCGGACGCGTCGTCCGATGAGCTGGGTGGTCTGCGAGCCGAAGTCGAGAATGATGATTTTTTCTTGCATAGGTGACAATAATCTTTCTGTTTGCAAAGGTACATAAAAAATGCGATTCGGGCAAATCTCCGCTTATTATATATAAATAAGGAGTGGCGGGGATTCGCGTGGTGTGTTCTGATGGTTGAAGGCGGTGAAAAAAGATGGATTAATTATGTTAA
>CAMWTI010000025.1 GCA_947177135.1 uncultured Porphyromonadaceae bacterium
TAATTACATATCCACGGGCATCTACCGTTGCTCAATCCTTGACTTTGATATGAAATTTTGCGAGAATTTCGATTGGTCAAGAATCAGCGCGGATAAACGCTTTCTTATGTATTTTAATACATCCCGCTCCACTTAACCCCAACCGGAGGTTGGTTCGGAGAACCTCACCCTACTGGCGTGGTCTGCGAGGCGGTCTGCGATTGCAAATTTATAAATAATTTTTGAAATTGAGAGCCTATTGTGTTGAAAAACATGTTTTCGCTTATCGGAAATGTTGCTGTCAGGCGAAACGATTTTCGGTGGGCATGGGTATCAGCCCACCGAAAATTATTTCGCCTTTGAAGCCTCGGTTTTGGGAGTCAGAGCGAGGAGATGATCAGGGCGTTGGCGCGGTCGATGACTTCGGTGTCGAGCGATGCGAGGTAAATGCGGGTTGTCTGTTCGGAGTCATGGCCCATGCCCTCGCTGATGACGCAGAGCGGAATTCCTTTTTCTTTGGCTGCCGAGGCCCAGCTGTGGCGGGCCACATAGAGAGTCAGGTCTATGCCGGCGTTGACCATGCCGGCTATTTTTTTGAGGTTGCGGTTGATGCGGTAGCCGACATTACGGTAGGCGCAGAGATCGTTGGCATGAGTGCCTCTGATTATAGGCAGAAGATATGATGTGGTGTTCTGCGGATATTTATTGACTATGTGGGTCATTTCTCTGGTCCATCCGATGGTCAGCAACTGGCCGGTTTTGCGCCGGCGGTATGTCAGATATCCGTTGCGCAGATCGGATTTTCGGAGAAAGGCCATGTCGACGAAGCTCATTCCGCGCAGGTAGAAGCTCATCATGAACATGTCGCGGGCAAAGTCCAGAGCGGAGAGGCGTTGCAGGTCAAGAGTCTTGATTTTCTTGATTACCGCCAGCGGCAGGGCGCGTTTGACGGTCTTGTCTATTCCGGTGTAGACGTGGCGGAACGGTCTGAGGTCGGAGATGATTCCACGGTCGACCGCCCGGTTGTATGCCGCGCGCAGGATCCGGGTGTAGAACGACACGGTGTTGGGGACGAGGCCTTGCTGGCGGAGCCATGATTCATATGCTTCCATGGTTTCAGCGGTTATCCGGGCGAGAATAATGTCATGGCCTTCGCGGAAGCGCCGGAAACTGCTGAGCGCCGATCGGTAGGTTTCGGAGGTGCGCAGTTGTCCGAGACGCTTCATCTGGCTGATTGTGCTTTCCATGAAGTTGAACATGGTATAGTCGCTGAAGTGCAGGCGGAATTCGTCCGCTATGTCGTCGGCGGAATATTCCATACCCAGTGTCTCGAGCCTGCGTATGATATGGTTGAACAGTTCCAGATCGCTGTGTATGAGCCGCCGCGTTTCGAGGTGTGTTGATGATTTGCCGTTCCATTCGCTGGCGGTGAGTTGATGGCCCGAGGATATCTGTCGCACTTTGCGTTGGTGTGTGATCTGATAGCAGATGCGGCCTTTTTTGTCGGTTGATGTTAGGAATCTGACTTTTATTGATGCCATTTTTGTTGATTGGTTTGTGTTTTGAAAGTTGTTTATGGGAATATTTTTTAAAAAACTCACAAAAAACATTAAAATGTGTGGCTGTCATGGAAAAAATGCTTATTTTTGCTTTTCACTAACGAGTACGGTTAAACCATGTGAACATTTCAGTGGTCTAACTGGTATTAAAATAAGAGCTTGTTTAATAATATTAAGGAGAGCAAAAGATGAAAACATTAGCCAGGTTTACCTTTTGGGGTGCCGTCTTCTCGTTTCTGGCCGTCTCGGCGTCGGCCCAGGATTTTTATGATGATGACATCTATGGCGGTTCGTCTGCCAGGAAAGCCGCCGCCCGCAAGCAGCAGCGCACGGCCGCTGCCAAGGCTGTGGTGACGGATTTCGCTCCTGCCGACGCGTATGCGGGCGTGGCCACGTCAGGCAGTTCCCGTAATGTCGACGAATATAACCGTCGCGGTTCATACACACCGGTGTCGCAGCAGGTGTCGCCGCTCGTTGATTCGCTTGGAAACAACTTTGAATATACACGCCGTCTGGAGCGTTTTTATGGTTCGGACGTGGTGAGCCGCTCGGATGATCCGGATGTGGAGTATCTGTATAATTATTCCGACGGTGAACTGGCTCAGGCAGTCGGAAGCCAGTCTCCGGCCGAAGTCAACATCTATGTGGGCAACGTGGTTGATCCATGGGATATGTTTTCTCCATATTTCTATTCCTCTGCATGGTCGTGGGCTTTTGTGCCCGGTTATGCCAATCCGTGGTGGGGCTATAATTACTGGGGCCCGACATGGAGCTGGGGCTGGGGTCCAAGCTGGAACTGGAGCTGGGGCTGGGGCCCGACATGGAGTTGGGGCCCGAGTTGGAGCTGGGGCTGGGGCGGCGGATATTATCCTCCGCATCACCACCATCCCGCGCCTGGACCGTCGTGGTCACACGCAGGTCGTCCTGGGGCAGCTCCGGGAGCATATCGTCCGGCCAACAGACCTGTGGGGTCGCTGACCCAGCGTCCGTCGTCGGTTGGTCGTCCGGGCCGTTCGTCGGGCACTTTCACCCGCCGTCCGTCGCAGTCGGGCGTTTCCGGCCGTGAGCCTGGCAGTGTCACTTCCAACGACGGCGGATTTACCCGCCGTCCATATAATCCGTCTGACGCCAATCGTCTCGGTTCGGCTTCGACGAACTCCGGCACACGCCGTTCGTCGGCCACCGGCAGCCGCTCCACCAGCGGGCGCGCATCCTCTTCATGGGGCGTTCAGTCAAGCGGCAGCAATCGTTCGTCGTCATCGTCGGGCAGCTATAACCGCTCATCGGGCAGCAGCTCATCGGGGCGTTCATCGTCAAGCGGATACAACCGTTCGTCATCGTCGGGCAGCTATAACCGCTCGTCGGGCAGCAGTTCGTCAGGGCGCTCCTCTTCAAGCGGATCACGCTCAACTTCAGGCGGCAGCCGCGGCCGCCGATAAGCGCTCCTGCCGCATTTTTTTGATAAAAACCTCACACCATAGTCTATTTCAACGATTTATAGCATATGAAGAAAGTTTATATTGCCGCGGCATCGCTGGCTCTTATTCCCGCGGTAATGTCGGCGCAAAGCGCTTTTGACGCGTTCAATCTTTCGCAGACCCAGCTTCGTGGAACGGCGCGTTTCATGTCGATGGCCGGAGCATTCGGCGCACTCGGCGGCGATATCTCCAGTCTGAACCAGAATCCGGCCGGCCTGGGTGTGTATACCGGCAGCGAGGTGGCTGCGACGCTTGAGGTCGACATGCAGCGCACCGGTTTTTCGTCGCAAGGCACTTCGTTTCTTTCAAAGCAGACCGACGTCAACTGCAATAATTTCGGATATGTCGGTTCGGCATATACCGGCAGCGATCTGATGCCATTTTTCAACTGGGGTGTGAGCTATAACCGCCTGCAGTCGTTTGAGCGCAGTTACAGGGGCGCGATTCCGACTCTATCCACTTCCATGAGCAATTATATCGCATCGACTGCCAATGTGTTTGACTCGCGCCACCAGTCGGTCTATCCGCTGTCGGATCTGCTGGGCAACGGCAAGTATGATCCGTTCACGACGGATCTGCCGCATCTGACGGTGCTCGGGGCGAATACGGGCCTGATCTATCCGTCGTCAGACGGAGGCTATCTCGGCCTGTGGGGCGACGATACCTATGGCGACGCCCAGACGTGGACGCGCCAGAACGGTTATGTGGATCAGTATGACATCAATTTCGGCGGCAATTTCGCCGATATAGTCTATTGGGGTCTCGGGTTCGGCATACAGGATATCCGTTTCGTCAATGAGACTTATTATGATGAATCGCTTGCCGACGCCTATATACCCACTGCCGACTATTTGCAGGATCTTGCCTTGCACAGGGTTCCGCAGAACTATGCAGGCGAGTTCAATTACGGCACTGCCGACTGGAATCTTCAGAACTACCAGCAGGTCACCGGCTCGGGTTTCAACATGAAGTTCGGCGTGATTGTCAAGCCGGTCAACGAGCTGCGCATCGGCCTGGCCGTGCATACCCCGACTTGGTATAAGCTCACGTATGGCGTGAACTCATGGGTCGGCTATAATTATTATGCCGTTGACAATGAAGGCGACTACAGCTTGTCGGGCAACGAATCGACCAATGATTTCGCCACTCCGTTTTATAGCGAATACAGTTCTCGGATCCGCACCCCGTGGAAGCTTATCGGCTCGGTGGCCGGAGTGATCGGGCAGAGGTTCATTATCTCGGCCGACTATGAATATGACGCTTATCCCGACATGAATGTCTCCATTCCTGACGACGGCACGATGCAGAGCATCATGGACAACGACCTGCTCGAAAAGGCCACCAGCCGCGACATAGAGCATTATTATAAGGCAACGTCCACATTGCGTCTTGGCGCTGAATTCCGCATAAACCGCAACTGGAGCGCGCGCCTTGGCTATAGCTTCAAGTCGGCTCCGTCGACAAAGGAAGCGCGCAGCGGTTATGACTTCCTGTTTAATTCGGGCACTCAGACCGTGACCGAGCTGCAGGACGTGACCCAGCATTATACGGCCGGCATCGGCTATCGCTACAAGGCGTTTTATCTCGACGCTGCTTTCGTGCACCAGACCCGCGACAGCCAATGGCAGGCTTTTACCGCCTGTTCGCCTGATCTTGCCCAGGCGCCCGACAGCTATGCTGTTCCGGCCAATGCCGCCATGCCGGCGCGCGCCAAGATCTCAGACACCCGCAATCAGCTTGTCTTCACCATGGGATTCAAGTTCTGACGCATTTCAAAAAAATCAGGAAAATCGACAACCCGGCCCACAAAGCCGGGTTGTTGCGTAAAAACATGTTGTGTAACATATTGCCGAAGTTTGGCCGGCTGAGAAATAATTCGTAATTTGCGGCCATAAAAACAATCTTACCTTAATAACCTGACGATTCATGAAAGTATACGAAACCAAAGAGATCAAGAACATAGCCCTTCTCGGAAGCAAGGGCTCGGGCAAAACCACACTTGCAGAGGCTATGCTTCTGGAGTGTGGGGTTATAAAACGCCGTGGTTCAGTCGATGCCAAAAACACAGTATGTGACTATTTTCCGGTGGAAAAAGAGTATGGCTACTCGGTGTTTTCCACCATATTCTATGCCGAATTCCTCGGGCGTAAGCTCAACTTCATAGATTGTCCGGGTGCCGACGACTTCGTGGGTAGCGCCATCACGGCCCTCAATGTCACAGACACGGGCGTCATTGTCATTGACGCACAATATGGCGTGGAAGTGGGCACACAGAACATATTCCGCACCACCGCCGCCATCAAGAAGCCTGTGATCTTTGCCATGAACCAGCTTGACGGCGAGAAGGCCGACTATGAGAACGTGCTCGAACAGATGCGCGAGGTGTTTGGCCCGAAGGTGATTCCGATCCAGTATCCTTTGGCTTGCGGTCCCGGCTTCAACGCCATGATCGACGTGCTTCTGATGAAAAAATATGAATGGGGTCCTGACGGCGGAGTGCCTGTCATCTCTGAGATTCCGGCCGAAGAACAGGATCGTGCCCACGAAATGCACCAGCAGCTTGTGGAGGCCGCGGCTGAGAATGACGAGACGCTGATGGAGAAATTTTTCGACCATGGCCATCTCACCGAGGACGAAATGCGCGAAGGCATCCGCAAGGGACTGGAAGACCGTTCGATATTCCCGGTGTTCTGCGTCAGCGCTCTCAAGGATATGGGTGTGCGCCGCATGATGGAATTCCTGGGCAATGTGGTGCCGTTTGTTGAAGATATGCCGGCTCCGGTCAACACTGCCGGCGAGGAAGTGAAGCCCGACTCTAACGGCCCGCTGAGTCTTTACGTGTTCAAGACCTCCGTTGAGCCTCACATCGGTGAAGTCAGCTATTTCAAAGTGATGAGCGGCACGCTTTCGGCGGGAGCCGACCTGAACAACGTGAGCCGCGACAGCAAAGAACGCCTCGCCCAGTTGTATTGCGTGTGTGGTCAGATCCGCACGCAGGTCGACAAGTTATGTGCCGGCGACATCGGCGCCACTGTGAAACTCAAAGACGTGCGCACAGGCAACACCCTCAATGAAAAGGGGTGCGAGTGGACCTACGACTTTATCAAATATCCTGCTCCGAAATATCTGCGCGCGGTGCGTCCGGTGACCGAAAGCGACTCGGAAAAGCTTATGGAAATCCTGACCCGCATGCACGAAGAGGATCCCACATGGGTTGTGGAGCAGAGCAAAGAACTGAAACAGACAATCGTGGGCGGCCAGGGCGAGTTCCATCTCCGCACGCTTAAATGGCGCGTTGAAAACAATGACAAGCTGCCCATCACATTCGAGGAGCCCAAGATCCCTTATCGCGAGACGATCACAAAGGCCGCACGTGCCGACTATCGTCATAAGAAGCAGAGCGGCGGTGCCGGACAGTTTGGCGAGGTGCATCTGATCATTGAGCCTTATACGGAAGGTATGCCAGCGCCCGACACTTACCGGTTTGGCTCGCAGGAATATAAAATGAGTGTGCGCGATACCCAGGAGATTCCTTTGAGCTGGGGCGGCAAGCTTGTGGTCCACAACTGCATTGTTGGCGGTGCCATCGACGCGCGCTTCATTCCGGCGATTGTGAAAGGTCTGATGGACCGCATGGAGCAAGGCCCGCTGACGGGATCGTATGCCCGCGACGTGCGTGTGTGCATCTATGACGGCAAGATGCATCCGGTTGACTCAAATGAAATATCGTTCCGCCTGGCCGGCCGCAACGCATTCAGTGAAGCATTCCGCAATGCAGCGCCGAAGGTGCTTGAGCCGGTGTATGACGTTGACGTGATGGTGCCAGCCGATGTGATGGGCGACGTGATGAGCGATCTTCAGGGGCGCCGCGCTATCATCATGGGCATGAGCAGCGAAAACGGTTTCGAGAAGATCTCGGCCCGTGTGCCATTGAAGGAGATGGGCAGCTACAGCACAGCCCTCAGTTCCATCACCGGTGGCCGTTCGTCGTTTACCATGCAGTTCAGCAGCTATGAGCTTGTTCCGTCAGATGTTCAGGATAAACTGCTGAAGGCTTATGCCGAAACTGAATCCGAGGACTGATCAGTATTCTTGATCAAGATAATCACCGCCGGGACTTCTGAACAACAGAGATGTCCCGGCGGCTTTTTCAGTCGCTCCAAATGCTGTTTTGTCTTTGAATACCGGAAAAATTGCATGAAAATGAAAAAACAGGCGAAAAAATTTGGCTGTATGAAAAAAAGTGCTTAACTTTGCACCGTTGAAATTAAGGCGATTTAGTGTAGTGGTCTAGCACGCCGCCCTCTCACGGCGGAAACCCGGGTTCGAGTCCCGGATTCGCTACAAAAGCGACGACGGTCTGTAATAAAAAGCGGTCTGTCGTCGTTCTTTTTTTGTATATGTGTGTTGCAGCCAATCGGATTCCATTTGCCGCGATCGCTGTCATGGCGCTTGCGTCATGCAACGGCGATCTCTTTGTGCCGAATGTCAGGCCGGACAAGACACAGGTTTCGATATGCGGAGACGGAGGGCGGGTGACTGTCGGATTTCATCCGGCCGGGCTGATCGGCATTTCGCTGGAAGGCTTGTATGGCAAGTGTGGCAACTATTATGATGAGAATGGCGAGCTGATATCGTCGCAGCAGTGTGCGGCGCGCATAGATTATGAAACGCAGTGGCTGATGTTCGGGCTGCGGATTGATGGCGACCATCTGATATTTGAGAGCGTGGAGAACGCTTCGGGCGATTCACATGTGTTTATTCTTAGGCTTGAATACGAGCATGTGACCGAATGTGTGGAACTGACCGTGTTGCCCGGAGCTCTGCCCAGGATTGTCGACGTGAGCTATGACGACAGCGTGGTGATCGAGGACGATGTCAAGGCTTCAGCCGTGTATCTTAGTGTTGATAATCAGAATGACTCTCCTCTGACGGTGCCGGCGATGCCGTATAGGCTGATGCCGGCAACGGCGGTTGTGTCGCCGCAGGAGGCGTGGGTGTCCAACCGTCAGGTCTTCATGCCATTGCCGGAGTATTCCGACGGCCGATGGCGTCTTGGCGAAGAGCGTCTGATTGAAATCGGTGTCAAATACGATTATTCACCTTCGTCTGTCGACTATGATCTTGTCGTGTCTGTCGAAGTGCCTCCATATGCCCATTGCGAAGTGATAACGGAGGTTACTTATTCGGTAGCCGCGGCCAGCGGGTTGCTGACGTTTGAGAATCCAGTTAGCGGGCGGCTTAATGCTTCGCTTTTCACGTGTCGGGTGATGGAGCCTGTGGATCATGATGTCTATGTGCGTTGACAGGGTGCTGATCATCATTGCAGTGCTGCTGATGGCGCCGTGCGGCTTGATTGCCGATGACGGCGGCGGCGCCTTACGTTGGCGAATCGGGGTGGAAGCCGAACCGGCATGGATGCCTCCCACTAATTTATATTTCAAAAATCACGGAGTCAGTGAAAGTCTGGCTGGCGCTCTGAAAGCTGATTTCTGCTTTGATGACGGTTCGCGGATCGGACGGACGTATCCTGGACTGTATCATGGAGTCGGAGTAGGGGGACGGTGCTTTTCCAGCGGAGCAGGTATGGGTGCTCCGGTATCGGCATTCATCTATCAGGGCGCTCCGTTCGCGCGTCTTGGCCGGCGTGTGACGGTGGGCTATGAATGGCAGTTCGGCGCGGCCTTCGGGTGGCGTGGCGGCCGGCCGGATATAAATCCGGCCGTCAGTACCTGCGTCACGGCCCACATGGGAGTCGGGGTGAGAATGCACTATAGCCTGACGCGCGCCTGGCAACTCACGGCAGGGGTGCAGTTCACGCATTTTTCCAATGGCAACACGTCGTATCCCAACGCCGGAGTGAATTCTCTGGGCGTGACCATCGGCGCCGCTTACCGGATCGGATCCGGATCGGATGGCGTCGGAGGCGGAGCGGCTTCGTCGGACGGTGATGCCGAATCCGAAGCCGACCGGCGGCGGTGGCACTATGACGTGGTGGTTTATGGCGCATGGCGTAAACGGGCGCTGATGCTGGGCGGGTCTCCGCAGCTGTGCCCTGGGCGTTTCGGCGTGGCCGGCCTGCAGTTCGCTCCGTTGTATTGTCTGAACCGCTATGTAGGGGTCGGGCCGTCGCTTGACGTGCAATATAATGAAAGCTCGGGCTTGGCGCGTTATTGGGTGGAAGGCACGGTTGGCGACCGTCTTAAATTCTATAGTCCTCCATTCGCCAGACAACTTAGTGTCGGTCTGTCGGCGCATGCCGAGCTGACCATGCCGCTGTTTGCCGTGAATGTCGGTATGGGCTATGATGTGGTGAGTCCTGACGGCGAGCGTCGCTTTTATCAGTCGCTTACACTCAAGGCATTTGTCTGGCGTCACCTGTTTTTGAATGTGGGATATCGTCTTGGCCGCTTTCAGGATCCGCAGAATCTCATGCTTGGCGTCGGAGTGCGCATCTGACGAATCTTATCAGTTTGCTCGGACACGGATTTTTTTGTAACTTTGTAGCGGATTATGGGCAGACTAATGTGCATAGACTATGGGCGTAAGCGCTGTGGCGTGGCCGTGACCGATGAGCTTAAGCTTGTGGCCACGGGACTTGTCACGGTGCCGACTGCCGGAATTTTTGATTTTGTCAGGGATTATGTGGCGTCCAACAGCGTTGAAGCGCTAATACTTGGCCGTCCGCGCACTCTCCGTGGCGAGGATTCAGAGTCGATGCGCTATATCACTCCGTTCGTCAACCGCCTCCGGCGCGCCATGCCGCAACTTCAGGTCGAATTTTTTGACGAGCGTTACACTTCGGTGCTTGCCCACAGAGCCATGATTGACGGCGGAATGAAGAAGAAAGACCGCCGGGAGAAAGCGACGGTTGACCGTATCGCCGCCACCATTATTCTGAATGATTATTTGCAAAGCCAGACTTTTATAAACAGATGAAATTGCCGATATATCTCTATGGTCATCCGGTGCTCCGCAAGGTTTCGGAGCCAATAGACCTTTCTGCCTATGATGGATTGAGCCAATTGGTAGACGATATGTTTGAAACCATGTATGCTTCGGACGGATGCGGCCTTGCGGCCCCCCAGATCGGGCGCAACGACCGCATTGTGGTCATCGATGCCGATGTGCTTAAGGATTCATATCCGGAGTGTGCCGGACGCAGGCTGGTGCTGATAAATCCGGAAGTCGAAGTGCTCGACGGCGATCCGGTCAGGCGATCGGAGGGTTGTCTGAGCCTGCCCGGTCTGAGTGAGGACGTGGAGCGTGTGGAGCATATACGCCTTGACTGGACTGGACTTGACGGCGTGTCTCACAGTGAAGAGATGAGCGGTTTTTTGTCGCGCATCGTGCAGCATGAATGTGATCATCTTGAAGGCAAGGTCTATATGGATCATGTGTCGGGTACGCGTCGCATGCTGTTGCATTCAAAGTTGCGCGGCATAGTGGAGGGCAAGGTTAGCTGTGGCTATCGTGTAGTGTCCGCTCCAAAAAAACGTAAATAATAAAAATCAACTATTCATAAAAATGGCTGACGATAAAAAAGTAATATTCTCGATGGTGGGGGTCAGTAAGATCTATCCTCCACAGAAGCAGGTTCTCAAAAATATATATCTGTCGTTTTTCTATGGTGCGAAAATCGGCATTATCGGTCTGAACGGTTCCGGTAAGTCTTCGTTGTTGAAGATTATTGCCGGCATTGACAAGAACTACCAGGGCGAGGTTGTGTTTTCGCCAGGTTATTCTGTCGGATATCTTGAGCAGGAACCGCAGCTTGATCCGTCGAAGACGGTGATCGAGGTTGTGCGCGAAGGAGTGCAGCCTGTCATGGACATGCTCGCCGAGTTCGACAAGGTCAACGAGGCGTTTGCTGATCCTGATGCCGATTTCGACGCTCTGCTCGCGCGTCAGGCCGAGTTGCAGGACAAGCTTGACGCCGCTGATGCGTGGAATATAGATTCAAAGCTGGAGCGCGCTATGGATGCTCTTCAGTGTCCGCCGGATGACCAGCCGGTGACCACTCTCTCCGGCGGTGAACGCCGCCGTGTGGCGTTGTGTCGTCTGCTTCTGCAGCAGCCCGACGTGCTGTTGCTCGACGAGCCGACCAACCATCTTGACGCTGAGTCTATCGATTGGCTGGAGCAGCATCTGCAGCAGTATCCAGGCACTGTCATTGCCATTACTCACGACCGCTATTTCCTTGACCACGTGGCCGGATGGATTCTTGAACTGGATCGTGGCGAGGGAATTCCCTGGAAGGGCAATTATACTTCATGGCTCGACCAGAAGACCAAGCGTATGGCTCAGGAAGAGAAGCAGGCAAGCAAGCGCCGCAAGACTCTGGAGCGCGAGCTGGAGTGGGTGCGTATGGCTCCGAAGGCCCGTCAGGCCAAGGGCAAGGCCCGTCTGAATTCCTATGACAAACTGCTGAACGAGGACCAGAAGGCCCGTGAGGAAAAACTGGAGATATTCATTCCTAACGGTCCGCGTCTTGGCAACAAGGTGATCGAGGCTTCCGCCCTGTCCAAAGCCTTCGGTCAGAAGCAGCTGTTTTCCAATCTGAACTTCATGTTGCCGCCAAATGGCATTGTCGGCGTGATCGGTCCGAACGGAGCCGGCAAAACCACTCTGTTCAAACTTATAATGGGACTGGAACAGCCCGATGGCGGTTCGTTTGACGTCGGCGAGACTGTGAAGATCGCCTATGTTGACCAGACACACCATGATTTGCTTCCCGAAAAGAGCGTCTATGAGGTTATCTCTCAGGGAGTGGAGAGCTTCAGGATGGGTGGCCGCGACGTCAATGCCCGTGCCTATCTCTCGAAGTTCAACTTCAGCGGAGCTGATCAGGAAAAGAAAGTCGGAGTGCTTTCAGGCGGTGAGCGCAACAGGCTTCATCTGGCCATGGCCCTTAAGCAGGAGGGCAACGTGTTGCTGCTTGACGAACCGACGAACGATATCGATGTGAACACCCTCCGTGCGCTTGAAGAAGGTCTGGAGCAGTTTGCGGGATGTGCCGTCGTGGTCAGCCACGACCGATGGTTTCTTGACCGCATATGCACCCACATACTCTCTTTCGAGGGAGACGGAGAGGTTGTTTACTATGAAGGTTCCTACTCCGATTATGAGGAATACAAGAAGGCTCACACGCCTGATGGCAAGGAACCGCGCCGTCGCCGTTACCGCAAACTGATGGACTGATGAAAGCGTTGTATCCAATATGCGCCGGGGTGATCGCCCTGATCGCGGCGACCGGTTGCGGAGGTCGCGCCGACGGATGGTCGCTTGAGGGCGAGATGCCGGAATCGGCTGGAAGCCTCTATGTCGAGGCGCCGGCAAACGGCGGCCGGTGGTATGTTGTGGATTCCGTTGTGTCGCCCGGTGCCTTCTGTCTTGACGTGCCGCGTCCGGCCCACAGCACCATCATGCGTCTGCGTTCTGGCCGTCAGGTCGCGTATTTTCCTGTCGACTCGACAGAGGCACTGACGTTCAATGCCGCTGACTTTACGGTGGAGGGCACCGAGGGCGCCGATATATTCGCCCGCGTCGACAAGATCATACGTTCCGGTTTATCCGGCGATAAGGAGGCTGATGCAAAGCTTAAGCGCCAGTTGCTGGAAGCACTGTCGGGGCATTATGACAGTCATGCCGCATATTATGTGGTGAGGAAGGAGATCGACGGCCGACGGATGCTTGATCCGGTGGCCAATGACGCTGATTTCAAGCTGATGCGTGCCGTGGCCAACGCTTTCAGCGGCCTGCGTCCTGACGATCCACGCACACGCCAGCTTGTGGCTGATTATGTGCAGATCGAGGCGCTTCGCCGCTCGGATTCGGGTCAGGAGAGCCGCACTCTTGAGATCACGGTCCCTGAAATCGGTTATTATGATATTTCATTGCCTGACGCCAAGGGCAACATGCGTTCGCTCAGTTCTGTGGTCGAAGCTAATAAGGTTACTGTGTTGAACTTCATGGATTACAGCGATCCTGAAGCCGGACTGCTCAATGCCGCACTCGGCACTGCTTACGAAAAATTCTCGAATCACGGATTGCAGATATATCAGGTCGGAGTGGACTTCAACGCACATGTATGGAGCAATGTCGCTGTCAATAAACCATGGGTGTCGGTCTACCAGTCGGAGAGTGCTCCTGCCTCTAACCTGCTGCAATATGGAGTGAGCTATTTTCCTGTCACATTTATTATAACGCCCGACGGAGTGCAGAAGCGAGTTGATAATCTCGATGAACTCACGTCGGAATTAAAACCTTACATCTGATGAAACTGAAACATTTTGTATTTGCCGCTATGTTAGGGGCGGCGGTGGCCTCTGCCGCTGCCGGGTCGCCACGTTATATATTTTATATGATCGGAGACGGCATGGGGCCCGGTCAGGTCATGGCCGCCGAGACCTATAACCGCCTTACGCTCCGGAACGATTCATCACTGACAATGATGCGCATGCCGGTGTCGGCCTTGTGCACGACCTGGTCGGCATCGAGTCCGGTGACAGATTCTGCTGCCGCAGGTACCGCTCTCGCTTGCGGACACAAGACGCGGAACAATATGCTCGGGCAGGATTTTGACTCTGTTGCCGTGCGTTCCATCGCCGATGATCTCAAGGAGCTTGGATATGGCGTTGCTCTTGTGACCAATGTGGCTCCTGATGATGCTACCCCGGCCGCATTCTATGCTCACGTTCCGCATCGTGGAATGTTTCATGAGATAGGTCTGGCTGCCGCCCGCTCCAAAGTGGACTTCCTGGCCGGAAGCAATCTGCGCGGCACCCGCACCGACGGCAGATATAACGGTCTTTATGAAGAGTTTGCTTCCAACGGAATTGAAGTGCACCGCTCCATGCGTCAGGCTCGTGAAAGCCAGTCGCCTCGGATTCTGTTGCTTGATGCCGACACTCTTGTGGGCCATACCGGCCATGCCATTGACTGTCGCGGCAATGAGAACACGTTGCCTGAAGTGACATCGCTGGCCATTGACCATATGCTCAAAAACACCCCCGACCGTTTTTTCATGATGGTCGAAGGAGGAAACATCGACTGGGCCGGACATGCCAATGACGGTTCCACGATTGTCAAGGAAGTGCTTTGTTTTGACGAAGCCATTGCGCGCGTCTATCAGTTCTATCTGGCTCACCCTGATGAAACTCTGATCGTTGTCACCGCCGATCATGAGACCGGCGGAATGTCAGTGGGCCAGGCATCGACCGGCTACAACTGCTATACGGACTATGTTGACAGCCAGAAAGTGTCGAAAGACGCCTTTTCCAATATGTGTCATAACATGATCCGTAACAATACTCCCTGCTCATGGGAGGAAATGAAGCAGTATCTGGCTGAGAAGTTTGGCTTCTGGGGCAAGATCCCAGTGAGTGCTCACCGCGAGGAAGTGCTGAAGGAAAAGTTCAACAAGACTTTTGTCACCCGTGAAGGCACTGTCGAGCATTCGCTCTACAATGATTTTCCGGAATTTTCGCAGGAGGTGTTCGACATTGTCAACCGTCGGGCCGGATTCGGATTCACGACTGGCAACCACTCCGGCAATCCGGTGCCGGTGTTTGCTGTCGGTGCCGGATCGGAGTTGTTCGGTTCGATGAACGACAACACCGACCTGCCAAAACTGATCATGAAAGCAGTCCGGGGTTATTGAAATGCCAAACGACACCCTCTCATCAAAGACCCGCGAACGGCTCATTGACGTAGCCCGCCAGTTGTTTTCAAACAACGGACTGGAGAATACGACCATGAGCGAGATAGCCACCGCTTCAGACAAAGGGCGGCGCACGATCTATACATATTTCCGCACTAAGCATGAGATATATGAGGCCGTGATTCAGAGCGAGAGCAGGAAGGTGTGTCGTGAACTTCAGAACCTTGTCGACCGCGAGCAGACTCCAGAGATGAAGTTGCGCAAGCTGATGGAATTCCGCATAGCTCTGGCCGGCCGTCAAGCCAACAGGCCGGAAGTCTGGCTGCGGTCTCTGTTCAGCCGCGACTCCAAGCGCGACAACCGTATACGTGCCTATGTCAAAGACTACGTGCTTGACACGATGGACTCGATTCTGCGTCAGGGCGTTGACTCAGGTGCGTTTGATCCGGTTCAGGCATCACGGGTGCCGAGTCTGCTCACCGTTCTGGTGCTTGGCAGTGACTGGGATCTGCTTCGCCGAGACAACAGCGCCGATGCCGGAATTCCGCCGCCGCCGTCGTCGGAGCATATGCAGAAGGCAATTGATTTCATCATCGATGCGCTTCGGCGGATTCCGACCGGCACCGATGAAATCCAAACATAACCATACATAAAAACCATTAATATCAAATTACTTTACAGACAATGAAACTTCTGGAAGGAAAAACAGCTCTTGTCACCGGTGCTGCACGCGGCATCGGCAAGGCTCTTGCTCTGCGTTTCGCAGCCGAAGGCGCCAACATAGCATTCACCGATCTGGTCATTGACGACAACGGCAAGGCCACAGAAAGCGAGATCGCCGCTCTTGGCGTGAAAGTAAAGGCTTATGCCTCGAATGCCGCTGATTTCGAACAGACTCAGGAAGTGGTCAAAGAGGTTGTTGCTGATTTTGGCCGTGTTGACATTCTGGTGAACAACGCCGGCATCACCAAAGACGGTCTGATGATGCGCATGACCGAAGCCCAGTGGGATGCTGTGATCACAGTCAACCTTAAGTCGGCGTTCAACTTCATCAAGGCCGTGCTGCCAGTGATGATGAAACAGCGCTCAGGCTCGATCATCAACATGGCTTCTGTTGTCGGTGTGCACGGCAATGCCGGCCAGGCCAACTATGCTTCGTCGAAAGCAGGCCTCATCGCTCTGGCAAAAAGCATTGCACAGGAAGTCGGCTCACGCGGCATCCGCGCCAACGCTATCGCTCCCGGATTCATCGAAACAGCCATGACAGCCGCTTTGCCTGAGGCAGTGCGCGAGGAATGGTGCAAGAAAATTCCGTTGCGCCGCGGCGGCAGACCCGAAGATATCGCCGATGTGGCCACCTTCCTTGCTTCCGACATGAGTTCCTACGTTACAGGCCAGGTAATTCAGGTCGATGGCGGCATGAATATGTAAAATCATCACCACTTCATACTCTACCTTTAAAAACCCGACGGTGTCGGATATGATGACACCGTCGGGCTTCACTTATCCGCTATATGTTGCAATACAACACCCATCACACGAAACTCACCATGCCGGAATATGGCCGCTATGTGCAGGGTCTTGTGGACAAATGTCTCACCATAGAGGATCGCGCCGAGCGTAATGCCTATGCCCGCGGGATTGTCTATACGATCTGTAATCTCTTTCCTCAGCATAAGACAAGCCCCGAATGGCGTGCCAAATTATGGGATCATCTGGCCATTATGTCGGACTTCCGTCTGGACATAGACTATCCTGACGCTGTGACCGCGCGCGAGGAAATCACCGCGCCTCCGGCATCGATGCCGCTGCCCGGCCACTATATCGCCATGCGGCAGTATGGTCATCATGTGGAACAGATGATCGCCAATGCTCTTGCTCTTGATCCGGAAAATCCTGACCGCGATGAGCTGGTTCTGCTGATCGCCAACCATATGAAGAAACTGATGCTCCAGATCAATCCAGACGGAGTGGAAGATGAGCGTATTTTCAAGGATCTGGAGATTCTGTCGTCGGGACAGATACGCCTGAACTCCGAAAACTGTCATCTGCATGACTTCAATATCGTGCCTGTGCCGTCTGCCGGCAAAAAGAAAAAACGCCGTAAGTGATGCTGTTGTCCGGTTGCGTTAAAATAGCTGTAGGGTATGTGGTGAAAACCCACGGAGTCAAGGGCGAACTGTCGGTCACGACAGACGAGTCGTTTGACGGAGAGTTGCGGCCCGGCGATCCGGTGATTGTTGATATCGACGGTCTTGATGTGCCGTTTTTTGTGTCGGCGGTGCGTGGGCGCGGGCGTGACAGCCTGCTTTTGACGTTTGACGATGTGGATGACGAAGCCGCCGCCGCTATGTTTGTGGGGCGCACGCTCTATGTCTACGAGGAGGAGAGCGAGAACGCTGATCCGGACGATGACGGAGAAGAGCTGACGGCCGACCGACTTGTCGGATATTCGATCGTGGATTCAGGCAGGCCTGTGGGTGTGATCGACGATATCCGCGAACTTGGGCCTGATTGCTGGTATTTTGTTATGCGCGATTCCGGGCAGCTCATTCCGATTGTCGACGAAATGATTCAGGCTATTGACCATCAGGCGTGCATTGTGGAAATGATTTTGCCTGAAGGACTTCTTGAGCTCTGAGACAGTAATTATTAAGTATCTGACTATAAATTCTGTGGACCAGCTATGGGAATAATTGACAAGCTCCGTGCATATCATCATCAGACAAAATATATTAGATTAAACCCACGCGAGTGCATCGCTTGTTGGGAGTGCGTAAAATCCTGCCCGAAAGGCGTTTTGGGAAAAATCGACTTTTTAGGACACCGTCATGTAAAAATAAGCGATAGCAAGAATTGTGTCGGTTGTATGAAATGTGTTCGTATTTGTCCTAAGAACTGTTTCAAAACAAAGAACGATTGAATTGAGCTGATTCCATAATTTTTGTTACAGTGATCATGATATTCAACTGCTTGTCAACCCGATATTGAGACTTATTGAAGGCGGCAGGCTGATGAATTACAATCATTCAATGTCATTGGCGTCATATGTTTCGCGGATCACAAGATCCGGGCCGCTCACATATATGCGCGGGATGACCGATTCGGCAAAAAGTGAATAGATTGCCCGGTCTGGTTGTGGAGAATAGGGCAGGGTGAGCCCATGGCTGCGCCAGAACTCGGCAATGGTCGAGTCTGATTCCTGACGGGCGATACATATGAACATTACGTTTGGATGTTGCTCCATGGCCAGTTGTAGGCGAGGAAGTTCGCGCCGGCAGTCTTCGCATGCTGTCGAGAAAAATGTGATCACAGAAGTGTGGCCCGCAAGCGATGCTGTGGAGAGAGTGTCGCCGGTCGACATGACGATTGTGAACTCCGGAAGCCTGTCGCCGACTCCGAGCGATCGTGTATGTTCGCTGTCAAGCACACAGCCGGTCATCGAAAGCATTGCCGCCGCCGCTCCCGGATAGAGTATTTTTTTCATATATGCGCATTTCTCGGTTTTTCTCTTCGCCGGCATCTTGATCTCACCGGTGCCTATATATATGGTCTAACGGTCGCGGAGAAAAAAAATTGCATGAAAAGAGGAAAAAATTTGCAAATTACGGATGTTTGTTGTAATTTTGCCTAAAGGGCAATGGGCCAGATGTGGCCTGATGCTAATAATCACTCTATTAATAAACCAATTAACACTTATATCTGCCTATCGCCACACTGCTACTCTAACTTAAAAACAAAAGGACAATACAGTATGCAGACAATGACTAAGTTCACCGACAAAGAGTTGGTGGCCGCTTATGCCAATGGTGATAACGCAGCTTTTGATGTTTTGCTCAGCAGGCATCAGAAGACAGTGTTCTCCTATATACTCCGCACGGTAAAGGACGACGATCTGGCAAATGATATTTTCCAGGAGACGTTTGTCAAGGCCATCACGACCATACGTCAGGGCCGCTATGAGGACAATGGCAAATTCTCGGCATGGCTCACACGTGTGGCCCACAATCTGATCATTGACTTTTATCGCCGCCAGAAGGGAGAAAATACGGTAAGCAACGATAATGTGGAGAGCGATCTGTTCAATAACAAGGAATTGTGTGAAGAGAATATCGAGGATCGCATCGAACAGCGTCAGCTGGTTGCCGATATCCGCAGGATGATACATATGCTTCCTGAGGCACAGCGCCAGGTGTTGATGATGCGTTTTTATCGCGATATGTCGTTTAAGGAAATTGCAGAAAAGACGGGCGTCAGTATCAACACTGCTCTGGGGCGTATGCGCTATGCGTTGCTGAATATGCGCCGCATAGCCTCCGAAACCAATGCCCTGGTTCCGGCCTGAGGCTGAGTAGCGAAAAGAGAGTCGGAGGCGGTCAGGACGGATATATCATTTTTCTGGTCACTCCGCCGTCGATTCTGATGATTTCTCCGTTGATGAAGTCGGCTCCAGGAGAGCACAGCCATGTCACTGTCTGTGCCACATCGGCCGCACATCCTACCCGACCCGAAGGATGAAACTCGTGATCTGTGTCGCGCGGTTCTTCGTTCGGGTCGACGTTTATCCATCCGGGAGCGACGCAGTTCACAGTCACTCTGAGCGGTGCCATCGACATCATCAGCGCGTGGGTAAGGCTTTCGACCGCGCCTTTTGACGCCGAGTAGCCTTCAGTGCCCGCTTCGCTCATAGCGGCCCGCGTCGACGATATGTTGATGATGCGTCCAGTCAGTTCGGGCAATTGCGTCAGCCCGCTGCGATATATTGCCATGCGTCTGGCCGTGACGTATACCGGTCGCAGATTTGTGGCGATGATCCGGTCGAAATCAGTGATGTCGCTTTCTGTGAGCGGTTTGAAACCGCCGATGCCGACATTGTTGACGATCACGTCCAGGCCGCCCCATGCTTTGATCACGTGACACAACGCCGAGTCAAGCGCGTCGGCGTCGGTCACATCAACCGGATGAAACTGCGATCCTGTTGCCTGGGCGGTGGCGGTGCCTGCATGGGTGTCGGTGTCGCAGAATGCCACACGGCATCCGGCCTGACAAAGGGTTTTCACGATTTCGCGACCGATGCCTTTGGCACCCCCGGTCACAAAAGCGATGCGGGCCGGAAATTTCACCGGCCAGATTCCGCGCGACGTTCCTGTCGGTGTGATTTTTCGCCGATAGGCCGACGCGTTGACTCTGCGCCGGTAGTCTTCCATTTTTTTTCCGATATAATCGTCAGCCATAGCGCTGCAAAATTAGCAAAAATCCGATAGACGTCAAAAGTCGATGCCGTGACGCATTACTCTGGCGGTCAGAACGGAGTTGCATCCGGCGACGCTGATATGTCGGCCGAGCCTCCGCCAAGAGCGGGTGCAGGTCCGGCCAGCGGATCATCGGCCAGCTGGTCGTTGAGCGCCGATGCGGCCTCGCCAAAGCGGGCTTCGCCTTCGTCCCAGTTTTCGAAGCGGGCATATTTGGCGCGGAAACGCATGTCGACGTCTTCGACCGAGCCGCTGCGGTGTTTGGCGATGATGAATTCGGCTTTGCCTCGGAGCTCTGGCTTTTCGTCGCGTTGTGCGCCGTGCAGATAGTATTCCGGGCGGTGGATGAAGCAGACAATGTCGGCGTCCTGTTCGATGGCGCCTGACTCGCGGAGGTCGCTGAGTTGCGGGCGCTTGTCTTCTGATCGCGATTCGACCGATCGGTTGAGCTGCGAGAGCGCTACAATGGGGATATTAAGCTCCTTGGCCAACTGTTTCAGCGAGCGTGATATCATGCTCACCTCCTGTTCTCGGCTTCCGAATTTCATTCCAGATGCGTTCATGAGCTGCAGGTAGTCGATGATGATGAACTGCACTCCTTTTTCGCGCACCAGCCGGCGAGCCTTTGTGCGGAGTTCAAGAATAGACAGGCCCGGGCTGTCGTCGATGAATATAGGTGCTGCATACAGGTTTTTTATGCGCGTCATCAGCTGGTCCCATTCCATTTCCGAGAGCTTTCCTGATTTGATTTTCTCGCCTTCGATCTCGCAGACGTTCTGGATCAGACGGTTGACCAGCTGCAAGCGAGACATTTCCAGAGAGAACACCGCCACGTGGGTGTTGTAGTTTACGGCCATGTTTTTGGCCATGGAGAGAACAAATGCCGTTTTGCCCATGGCCGGACGTGCGGCGATGATGATCAGGTCTGAGTTCTGCCAGCCTGAGGTCACTTTGTCGAGTTTGTTGAATCCGGAGGCAAGTCCCGAGAGTCCGCTTTCGCGGTTTGCGGCGGCCTGTATGGTCTCGATGGCCTGGGCAATGACAGGATCGATCTGCACCACTTCTTTTTTGACGTTGCGCTGCGACAGTTCAAACAGGCGTCCTTCTGCTTCCTGGAGCACGTCGTCGACGTCGTTGCTTTCGTCGAAGGCTTTGGCGTTGATGTCGGATGCGAAGGCTATCAGCTCGCGCGACAGATATTGCTGGGCAAGAATGCGGGCGTGCCACTCGATATTGGCTGCCGAGGCCACGCGCGATGTCAGTTCTGCGATAAACACCGGTCCGCCCACCTCGTTGATGGTGCCGTTGGATCGTAGTTGCTCGGTGACGGTGAGCATGTCGATCGGACTTTGCGACGCTCCGAGGGCCTGGATGGCTTCATATATTTTCTGGTTTACCGGTTCATAGAACGTTTCGGGCTTGATGATGTCGCAGACGGTGGGATATGCGTCTTTTTCGAGCATCAGTGCGCCGAGCACGGCCTCTTCGATGTCTTTGTCGTGTGGCGGGATTCGTCCCGACACGTCGAGCTGCGACTGGTGGCGGGGAGTGTTTCGACTGAAATTATTGTTTACGGGGGGCATAGTTGGAGTCGATGAGTGATTGTGTTGAGTTATAGAAGTCCGGGCTTAGCATATGGCCGATGGTTGTGCTGGGATGGGTTTCAGCGTATGCCTCGATGATGCGCATGCCGATGAAGCGCGCTGTCATGCCCGGGGCGTCGGGACTGATGGCATGTGATGCCGGGGCGCGGCCGAGCAGTCTGTCGGCGAGTTGTGGATCTGTGCTGTATATCAGTCGCCGCTCCATCATCAGTCGCCACACTTCGGCTTCGTTCCTGATGAGCCACTCTGCTTGTTCAGGCGAGATGCCGAGAAGGGTTGACAGAGGAGTCGCCGCAGGCAGGCATGATTTCATTGCGTATGCGATTGCGCCGTCATGGAGCATCCGGTTCAGCAGAGTGGGCGGGTTGCCGTTGTCTGGACCGGCATACGCATATTCGCTGCTCAGGATCGCTTCAGCCAGATTTACCGGAAGCATTCCGGGGGTCTTGTTGGCCGCGATATATGCCGGAAAGCGGCCGGCATAGCCCGGATAATCTGCGCCGAGATAGTGGTTCAGCGCCACAAGGACCGATCCGTCGGAGCAATATGAGATGCTCTGGCTGTAGGGCCAGACGATGGCGAAAGTGTGTTTCCATCCGATGTCGGGCAGCTGTTCGGCCATGCGGGCTTTGACATGTCCGAGCACTGTCTCCACCGAGTCAAGCGGGGGCAATAGCCTCTGCACGTCGGCGGAAAACAACTTCACAGCCGGCAGTCCGGAGTAGTCGGAACAGGATATGTCGGTGCCCATGGCCGAGGCCATATCGTCCCATCCCGCGGCCATGACCGGATCGAGCGCGCTGTCGGCGGCAATGGCCAGATCCAGGCGAAGCATCGTTTCCGGGGGCGTCGGACGATTGTCGGCCGCTCCGTCTCCGCCGATGCAGGCGCCGAGTGTTGAGGCTGCCAGCCCAAACGCAAGTAGTCTGATTTTCCTGTTTTTTGGCATTTTTGGCGTTGCTGTTCGGAATTAACAATGCAAAGATAGGGCAAAACCGCGCAAAAATGAGTAAATTTGCCGGAGTTTTTATTAAAAATATATGAACAGACTATTAACCTTTCTGTTGGCTGCTGTTGTGGCGCTGTGTCCCTCAGGTATTTCTGCTTCTGAGCGTGACGTGCGTCCGTTTGTGGTGGTTATCGATCCGGGCCATGGCGGCAAGGATTATGGCGCCATCGGGAAAGTGACCAATGAAAAGACGATCAATCTGGACGTCGCTCTGCGGATCAGGAAGATGCTCAGTGAGTACAACGGCATTGAGGTGGTGCTGACGCGCAGCACCGACACTTTTCTGTCGCTTCAGCAGAGGGCTGATATCGCTAATGCCGCCCAAGGAAATCTTTTTGTGTCGGTTCATGTCAATTCTGTCGACCGGCGCAGCAAGAATCGTCTGACGGTGAAAGGAGCGTCTGTCTATACTCTCGGTCTGCATCGGTCGAATGCCAATTTTGAAGTGGCCAAGCGTGAAAATTCGGTGATGGAGCTTGAGCCTGATTTTTCAACCACATATCAAGGTTTCGATCCTAATTCGACAGAAAGCTATATTATATTTGAACTGAGTCAGAACAAGCATTTGACGCAGAGCATCAATTTTGCGCAGATGGCACAGGGTGAACTGGTGAAGACGGCCGGGCGAGCTGACCGCGGTGTGCTTCAGGCCGGATTCTGGGTGCTTCTGGCCAGCGCGATGCCAGCGGCGCTGGTGGAACTGGATTTTATATGCAATCCGACTTCAGAGCAGTTTCTTCATTCGGTCAAGGGTAAGGAGAAGATGGCGCGGGCGCTGACTGATGCCATTGTGAAGTATGCCGAAGCCCATCCGGGCACCATGCCCGTGTCGAAAAACATGGTAGTGGACGAGGCTTCCGAGCCTTTCGACATGGAGGAGTCCGAGCCGGAAGATGCCGCCGCGCCTGAGCAGAAGTCCGCGGCGACGAAAGGCGCTGTCACATATCGGGTGCAGATAATGGCCTGCGATCGCCGGCTGTCGGATAATTCGCCTGAATTCAAAGGACTGAAAAACGTCGACAGTTACAGGCAGGGAGGTTTTTACAAATATACAGTCGGGGGAGACTTCCCGACCGAGGATGCTGCCGAGCGCTATGCCTGCAAGTCGGTGCGCGGCAAATTTCCGAAAGCATTTATAATCAAATGGCGTGACGGGCAACGGATCGACTGATTGTCGTGCCGGTCATGCCGGCGAGTAAAAACAGAAAATTATATATTAAAATATGCAGAACTCACGTAAACTTTTTGTAATCGGCATCTCGGTGGTCGTGGCCGTGGTGCTGCTGGTGTGTGGCATTGATTATCTGAAAGGAATCAATGTTTTTCATTCGTCGAATTATTACTATGCCACTTATACTAACGTGACCGGACTGTCAGTGTCGGCTCCCGTCACAGCCAATGGTTTCAAGGTCGGCCAGGTCCGGGAGATCAGATATCAATATGACAATCCGGGTCATGTCACAGCCGAACTTGCGCTTGACCGCGAGCTTAAGGTGCCCGCCGGCACGGTTGCCGTGTTGGCTACCGATATGCTGGGAACCGCGTCGATCCAGCTGAAGATGCCTGATTCGACCGACTATGCTCCCGTGGGCACTGAACTGCAGACCCGGATCAATGCCGGGTTGATGGAGTCGCTCGGAGGCGATCTGCTTCCGTCTGTCAGCGCCATGGTGCCTAAGATCGATTCGCTGCTCAGCGCGGTGACCGTGCTGGTGTCGGATCCTGCGCTCAGTCAGTCGATCAAGCGTCTTGATGCCATCACTGCCAATCTCGAGGCCACTACGGTGGTAGTGTCGGCGGCGGCCCGCCCGCTGCCTGAGGTGGTGGCCGACGCCCGGATCATCACCGGCAATCTCCATCGCATGTCGGGGCATCTCGATTCGCTGACCGCCGCTCTCAACGCCATGCCTCTGAACGAGACAATGGAGAATGTCAAAGCTATCACTGCCGATCTGAGCGCCGTTACTGCTGAACTGCAAAGTTCGGACTCCTCCATAGGTCTGCTGCTGCATGATCCGGCACTTTATAATAATCTGAATGCGACAGTGAGCAGTCTTGATTCGCTGTTTGTCGATATAAAAGCCCATCCGAAGCGTTATCTCAAATTTAGCGTATTTTAGATCAAGTCTAAAATACGCCCTCAACGGTGGAACACTCGCCTCTTTGTCCCAACTCCCTGTCAGATCAAGCCGATGGGGTGGGCGATTGGAGAGTGTTCCACAGTTGTATGT
>CAMWTI010000026.1 GCA_947177135.1 uncultured Porphyromonadaceae bacterium
GATCTCAAGGAACACATAAGCCGTTATCCTGTCGATATATTTGAAAACCGAACTGTCGAATCCGTTTCAGCGGTCGGCAAGGAAAAAGTTCTTGAATGCGGAAATGAAGTGTTCAGAAGCAAGGCCTTGATCATTGCGACCGGTGCCGGATGGCGCAAGCTGTCGGTGACAGGTGAAGCCGAGCACATAGGTCACGGAGTGGCGTTCTGCACTCACTGCGACGGGCCGTTTTATGCAGGGAAGCGCGTTGCGGTCGTCGGTGGCGGCAACTCCGGCATTGAGGCAGCCTTAGATCTGGCCGCCATGTGTCCCCACGTCGACGTTTTTGAATTTTTAGACACGCTGAAAGCCGATGAAGTGCTTCAGACCAAAGTTTCGTCAATGGAGAATATCAACATACACCTCAGCTCGCAGGTGACGGAGATTGTCGGCGACGGCAAAAACGTGTCGGGTATCAAGGTGAAAGACCGCGTTTCCGGGAAAGAGACGTTCTATCCTGTTGCCGGAGTATTCGTCCAGATCGGTCTCGTGCCCAACAGCTCATTGTTTAAGGACAAACTGCCCTTGACAAAGTCGGGCGAGATTATGGTTGACGAAGGGTGCCGGACGTCAGTCAAAGGCGTTTATGCCGCCGGCGACGTCACATCAGTGCCCTACAAGCAGATAGTTATCGCTATGGGCGAAGGCGCGAAAGCGGCATTGTCAGTGTTTGAAGACATGATGCGCGGCGACATATAGACGTCTTGCCGGACCGACTATAATAATCCAGGGGGACAAGTTATTGGCAAAAGCCATAACTTATCCCCCCGGTCTTATATTATAGGGAAACCTTTTCAGAACATGGATGCAGGATATTCACCGGCAGCGTGGAGTGCAGCCAGTTTTTCCACAACGCCTTCACGGTCTGCGGCATATGTCACGCCGAACCACTTGGAGTCAGTGTCAAGCACTTTGACTGTGGCTTCGCCTGAGTTGATGAGGGCGTCGACAGCCAGAGGAATGAAGAACTCACTCTTGGGGGTGTTGAGGTCCTTATCAAGGAATTTTTTGAATTCACGCTCGCTATAGTCGAAATAGTCGGGAGTGAAGCCCCAGAGGTTCATGCTCACGGGCGTCATCGGATCAAGAGTCTGCTCCTGGCCGTTTTCGTCAGTGAAGACAATACGGTGTTCCGGGTCGAAAGATATGGCGGTACGCTCCACGACTGAAGTGAGCAGACCGTCCTTGGTGCTGCACACACCGCGTGCCACAGAACCGTTTTCGGTCATCGTATTGCCGACACGGAAGCCCACCATGCAGTAGTCGCCCTTGCGGTCATATTCCTTGGAAAGTTCACGGGCAATCACGCGGAAAGCGTCACGGCCATAGAAGTCGTCGGCATTGATCACGGCAAACGGTTCTTTGATGGCATCCTTGCCCATGAGCACAGCGTGATTGGTGCCCCAGGGTTTGGTGCGGTCGGCCGGACAAGCATAGCCTTCCGGCAGATTGTCGAGAGCCTGGAACACAACTTCAGTCGGGATATGTCCTTCGTATTTGCTAAGCACCTTATCGCGGAAATCTTGTTCAAAGTCTTTGCGGATAACGAATACTACCTTACCGAAGCCGCTCTGTATGGCGTCGTAGATGGAGTAGTCCATGATGGTCTGTCCCTGAGGGCCTACACCATCAAGCTGCTTGAGGCCGCCATAGCGGCTGCCCATACCGGCAGCGAGCACAAAGAGGGTTGGTTTCATAACCTGAATTTAGGATATTTTGTTACTTGTTTGTGAAACGGAAAATAATTTTCTGATCATATGTCTGGCCGGGACGAAGCACGACGGACGGGAACTGGGGCTTATTGACCGAGTCAGGAAGTCCCTGACATTCGATCGCCACTCCGTCATAGTCGTTGTAAGAGCGTCCGCACTTGCCAACCGGAGAACCTGCCAGCCAGTTGCCGGTGTAGATCTGCACGCCAGGCTGAGTGGTTTCTACTTCGAGCACTCGTCCGCTATGGGGATCGGTCAGAGTGGCCGCGCGGCGCAGAGTGCCGGCATTCCAGCCATCAAGCAGCCAGCAATTGTCGTAACCCTTGCCATAGACCAATGCAGGAAAATCGGCCTTGATGTCGGCGCCAAGCACTCTGGGAGCAGTGAAGTCCATCGGAGTATCCTTTACCGAAAGCAGATCGCCTGTGGGAATGAGCGAATCGGATGTCGGCAGGAACAGATGTGACTCCAGCTTAAGTTCATGATCCAGAACTGAACCGGATCCTTCACCGCTCAGATTGAAATAGGCGTGATTGGTGAAGTTGGCCAAAGTCGGAGCATCGGTCGTGGCCTTGATTTCGAGACAAAGCTCACAGTTGTCGTTCCAGCCATATTCAGCAACGACGGTGAGGTTTCCGGGATAGCCTTCTTCGCCGTCTTTTGCGTCATAAGTGAAGCGGACTTTGCCGTCGGGAGTCACTTCGCTCGCCCAGATCTGGTTCTGGAAGCCTTCAGGACCTCCATGCAGCGCGTTGGGTCCGTTGTTGATTGCCAGATGATATTCCTTGCCGTCAAGCGAGAAGCGGCCTTCAGCTATGCGGTTGGCGCAACGTCCGGGGATCTTGCCGGCGCAAGGACCGTCATAGAAATAGTCGGCGGGATCGCTGTAGCCAAGCACCACGTCGGCCATCTCTCCTTTGACGTCGGGCACGATGGCCGACACCAGACCGGCACCCAATGACGAGAGCACCACTTGGGCGCCCCTGTCATTTGTGAGAGTGAAGAGAGTGATATCACCCTTCTTCGACGGATATGTTTTGGTTTTGATTTCCATTCTTGTTTATCAGCTGAAACGACGGGCGCCGTCAGATATGATCACCGGGTAGATTTTGGGTTCGTGGCCATACTTGTCGGCAAATTTCTTGGTCACGACATTCACAAACGGTTCGTAAAGGTCGTTTTTGACAAGGTTGATGGTGCATCCGCCGAAACCTCCGCCCATGATACGCGAACCGGTTACCCCACATTCACGAGCCACGTCGTTGAGGAAGTCGAGTTCTTCGCATGACACTTCATACAGCTTCGACATGCCTTCGTGGGTCTGATACATGCGCTCGCCAACAGTCTCATAGTCGCCACGGCCAAGCGCGTCGCAGACGTCAAGCACACGCTGCTTCTCACCGATCACGTATTCGGCTCTCTTGTAGTCTTCTTCCGAAATTTCAGACTCGATGCGTTTCAGGTCTTCCATCGTTGCGTCACGCAGGGTTTCGATTCCGAGCTTGGCGGCAACGCGCTCGCAACTCTGACGACGTTTGTTGTAGGGCGAGTCAACAAGTTCGTGCTTAACGCGAGAGTCAACGAGCACCAGAGTATAACCGTCAAGTTTGAATGGGAAGTATTCAAATTCGAGCGAACGGCAGTCAAGACGCATCAGGCAGTCTTTCTTGCCGAACACCGACGCGAACTGGTCCATGATGCCGCAATTCACACCACAATAATTGTGTTCTGTGCTCTGTCCGATCTTTGCCAGTTCAAATTTGTCGATCTTATTGTCGTTGAACAGGTCGTTCATGGCAAAAGCAAAGCAGCTTTCAAGAGCCGCCGACGAAGAGAGTCCGGCGCCCAGAGGAACATTGCCGGCAAAGACAGCGTCGAAGCCTTTTACAGTTCCGCCGCGCTTGATCACTTCGCGACATACGCCGAAGATATAGCGTGCCCACTGTTCTTTCGGAGCATCCTCTTCATTGAGCCCGAATTCAGCAGTTTCGTTGATGTCGACCGAATATACACGCACGCGGTCAGTGTCGTTGGGGCGGATTTCCGCCATGATTACTTTGTCTATCGCACCGGGAAAAACAAAGCCTCCATTATAGTCGGTGTGTTCACCGATCAGATTGATGCGGCCGGCCGATGCATAGAGAATGCCTTCGCCACCGAATCGGGTAGAAAATTCTTCGTGGATCTTCTGCTCCATGACTTTGGAGCATTCTGTCTGTTCAGTTTTCATGAAGTTGGAATTATGCTTTTATTAGGTAAGAAATATAGGGTCAAAGTTAACAAAATTTTGTCTAACTGCAAAACATATGGCCTTATTTTTCACATAACATTCCGTCAGTGACGATAGAGGCTACTTCCTGGCCAGATCCCTCTTTCAGAATGGCAATGGCCCATTTCAATGCCGAGGCCGGACCGTTGCCTGTCACGATGTTGCGGTCAACCACAACGTCGGCGCCTGTCATTTCAGCGCCATCACAAAGATTTTCAAAGCCAGGATAACAGGTAGCACTGCGGCCTTCAAGCAGGCCGAGACTGCCGAGAACCACAGCCGGCGATGCACAGATAGCAGCCAGTTTACCGCCTTTTGCAGCGTGGTCGCGCAAGGCATCAGTCAGTTTCTCACAATCATGAAGATTGGAGGCTCCAGGCATTCCTCCTGGCAATACCATCCATTCGGCGGCCGAAAGATCAACCGAAGCGATGTCAGTGTCAGCAATGTAAATAACGCCATGTGCACCTGTCACATCTTTACTTCCGTCGGCCGTCACGGCGACAGTGGTCACCTGCATGCCGCCACGACGCATAACGTCAATGGGAGTCACAGCTTCGATC
The DNA here is from genome assembly GCA_947177135.1 of uncultured Porphyromonadaceae bacterium. Taxonomy (GTDB): domain Bacteria; phylum Bacteroidota; class Bacteroidia; order Bacteroidales; family Muribaculaceae; genus UBA3263. The sequence continues at coordinate 4,584 of CAMWTI010000026.1, forward strand.
TCTTCAAAGCCAGGAGCTAAGAACACGTAATTCATATCAGAAAAAATTTTTATGTTTTTTGTTTAGATAGGTTTTGTCAAATATCGCAATTATTTCTTAGATTTGCACCACTTTATGAAAAATTTTATTCTTTTTTTAGCTTCCTTGACGCTTTTGCCTGCATGCAGTTCAAGCGGCAACAGGCGCTGGATCAGCTCACAAGGTGCGATATGGAACACGCTCTACAAAGTCACCTATCACGCCGGTGGCGACCTATCGGACTCTATCGTGGCTACACTACATGATGTTGAAATGTCGCTATCGCCATTCCAGCACAAGTCTCTTATCTCACGCATAAACCGCGGCGAAACCGACAGCGCGGACCACCATCTGACACGCATTTTTCTGGCATCACAGCGCATCAGCGCCCTTAGCGGAGGAATGTTTGACCCGACGGTGGCTCCTCTGGTAAATTACTGGGGATTCGGTTATGATTCCGTAACGACGACTCCTGATTCAATAATGGATCTTGTCGGCATCAGAGATTGCAGACTCACCGACACCGGCATACAGAAAAAACACCCGCACACAGAGTTTAATTTCAGTGCCATAACAAAAGGCTATGGCTGTGACGCTGTCGGCGATATGCTCAGACGCAACGGATGCGACGATTTTCTTGTGGAAATCGGAGGCGAGATCCGTGTCAGCGGCCACTCTCCCCATGGCAGACCATGGAGAATCATGGTCGATGCGCCTCATGAAAGCAACGACCGGATAGTCCATGACGAAATGATGACCATTTCGGCCACAGACTGCGGAATAGCTACCTCAGGCAATTACAGAAATTACCGACTGACAGACATAGGCAAGCTCAGCCACACGATAAGTCCGGTTACAGGACGTCCGGTCACACTCGACACTCAAGATTCCGACTCAACAGTGCTTAGCGCCACAGTGATCGCCAACACAGCCATGGAGGCAGACGCACTTGCCACGGCGTCGATGCTGATGTCGCCCTCGGCCGCAGAAGCAATGGCTCGCACTGCCGGTGCCTCACGTCTGATACTTGCGGTTTCGACAGCCACAGACTCACTTCTCATCCTTGATTCCTGTTTCCAGTAAAAAAGGTTATTCTCTATCATGATATCCAACAGACTCACAATGCTCGGAACCGGAAGTGCGTTCCCGACACAGTCATACCACAGTTGCTTTCTGCTGCAATCCGGCAAGGACTCTCTGCTGGCCGACGGCGGCGGCGGTATGGAAATACTTCATCGGCTCGACCAGGCCGGAATGTCGCCAGCCAGCCTTCACCACATGTTTGTCAGTCACGTCCACACCGATCATATTTTCGGAGCGGTCTGGGTGATACGCCGCGTGTTGCAGCTCAGTCTTGAAAATTCTTATGAAGGAACTTTTCAGGTGTTAGGTAACGCAGAGGTCACGGCGGCGATTCAGACAATCTGCCGTCTGACTCTCCTTCCGGCTTATACAGAACGAATGCAAAGCGTCATCAGTCTGACAACGGTCAGCCCTGGCGACACGACCAGGATCGGATCGATCTCCCTGCAGTTCATCGACGCGTGCTCGCGAGGGTGCACTCAGACGGGATTCGTGGCCACCCTACCCGACGGAGTCACTTTTGGATTTCTTGGCGACGAATCACTGACCGGACGCAACCTCCAGCAGGTGTCGGGCATAGACTATCTGGTGTGTGGCGCCTATTGCAGCTATGCCGACCGTGATATTTTCCACCCATACGAAAAGCATCACCACACGGTTCGCGACGTTGCCCGGGAAGCGGCCGAAGCCGGTGTCGGCTGTCTGATCCTGTGTCATTGCGAAGACCGCGATCCCGAATCCAGGCCACTCCTGTATGCGACCGAGGCCTCTGAATTTTTCAGAGGCCCCGTCATGACTCCGGCCGACATGGAAGTCATCGAACTGACTGATGGACGTCAGAATTCGCTGGTGTGATGGAATCGAATTTTCGGAAAGTCGTTTTTGGCCATCGTCAGCACATATCCTGAATCTGCCAGGAATACGTCGCGACCGTCACGGTCAACAGCCATGAACTGGTGTTTGCGCCTTTTGAAGGCCTCAAGCGCTTCGGGGTCATCACTTTCTATCCAGCATGCTTTATATAGCGAAATAGGTTCCCAACGGCATTGGGCGCCATATTCGTGCAACAGACGGTACTGGATGACCTCAAATTGCAGTTGTCCGACTGTGCCGATGATCTTGCGGCCGTTAAACTGATTGACAAACAGCTGCGCGACTCCCTCGTCCATCAGTTGCTGTATACCCTTGTCAAGTTGCTTGGTCTTCATCGGGTCGGTATTCTCGATGTATTTGAACATCTCAGGCGAAAAACTCGGCAATCCTTTGTAATGCAACTGTTCTCCACAGGTAAGCGTGTCGCCTATCTTGAAGTTTCCAGTGTCAGGAATGCCGACAATATCTCCTGGAAATGCCTCGTCGACAATATTCTTTTTCTGCGCCATAAACGCGGTTGGAGCGGCAAAGCGCAACGTCTTGCCCGAACGTATGTGCAGATACGGGGCATTGCGCTCGAATTTTCCAGAGCAGACTTTGACAAATGCAATACAGCTGCGGTGATTCGGATCCATATTCGCATGAATCTTGAACACAAAACCGGAAAATGTCTCTTCCTGCGGATCGACAGAACGTTCCATCGCCTCAATAGGACCAGGATGCGGCGCAATCTGCACGAAACAGTCAAGCAGCTCCTTCACTCCGAAAGTATTCAAAGCCGAGCCAAAAAACACCGGAGCGACGAGTCCGCCACGATAATCTTCGGTGTTGAATTCCGGATAAACGCCCTCGATCAGTTCCAGATCCTCACGCAGTTTCCTGGCATCGGCTTCGCCGACAGCTTCGTCAATTCGCGGATCATTGACCGAGTCGATTTCCACACGCTCGCTCACGCGCTGCTTGTCGGGCGTGAAAAGATCGAGAGAATGCTCGAAAATATTATAGACACCCTTGAATTTGGCTCCGATGTTAATGGGCCAGGAAAGCGGTCTGACGGATATTTTCAGCTCAGCCTCCAGTTCATCAAGAATGTCGAACGGATCGCGGCCCTCGCGGTCGAGTTTGTTGACGAATATGATCACCGGAGTGTTGCGCATGCGGCACACTTCCATCAGCTTGCGCGTCTGTTGCTCCACGCCCTTGGCCACGTCGACCACAATGATCACAGAGTCAACGGCCGTTAGCGTGCGATATGTGTCTTCAGCAAAGTCCTGGTGACCAGGAGTGTCAAGAATGTTGATCTTATAGTCTCCATAATTGAACCCCATTACAGACGTTGCCACCGAAATTCCGCGCTGCTTTTCGATTTCCATCCAGTCGGAAGTGGCAGTTTTTTTGATTTTATTGCTTTTTACTGCTCCGGCAATATGGATCGCGCCGCCAAACAGCAGCAGTTTTTCAGTGAGAGTAGTTTTGCCGGCATCAGGATGAGAGATGATGGCAAACGTGCGTCGGCGTTTTATTTCGTCGGTGAGTGCTGACATTTTTTATTGTTTCTTCAATCGGTTTATACAGTCTTGCAGAGAGTCAAGCCAATATGGTGTCTCCACGCCATAGGTCAGGCGGATGCGTGTCGTGTCGAGCACGCTGAAAAACGGTCTTACAGCAGCGGTCGGATAGTCTTCCGACGGTATCGGACGGATTTCGCATCCGCTGATTCCGCCAAGACGGTGGATCGCCTTTGTGAAATCATACCATGAGGTCACGCCACTGTCGGCATAATGATATATGCCGGGAACCCACTGAGCAGATCTGAGTATGCACACAATGGCTTTTGCCAGATTCGGGGCATAGGTCGGCGAGCCGATCTGGTCATAGACCACCCGCAGCGAGGGATTGGTCTGTCCGAGCGCGAGCATGGTCTTGACAAAATTATGGCCGAACGGCGAATACAGCCAGGCGGTACGTATGATTATGCTTTCGGGCGCAAGAGCAAGCAGCGCAGTCTCTCCGGCGCGTTTCGTCGTGCCATAGTGAGAACAGGGGTTCACTTTGTCGCTTTCCCTATATGGGCGATACGCACGTCCGTCAAACACATAATCCGTGGAGAGGTGTATCACCTTTGCTCCATGTGAATCGGCAGCGAGAGCCAGATTTTTGACTGCATCAACATTTATAGCAGTGCAGGCGGCTTTGTCTTCTTCGGCTCGGTCGACGGCAGTATAGGCGGCACAGTTCACAATGTGTGTCACGTCGCGGTCTTCCACATAGCGGTTTACCGCTGCCGAATCAGTCAGATCCAGATCGGCCACGTCAGTGAACAGCACCTGGGCATCAGGGAACGCCCCGGGTAATATCAGCCGCAACTCATTGCCGAGTTGGCCATTAGCACCTGTTACCAGTATTTTCATATTGAATTCAGTTTCTATTCGGACTACAAAGATACGCAAAAAACCGCGTTTTTCCTCATCTTCTCCCATAAGAGAGAGTCTGATCACATCGGCGGACAGAGCAAAAGCGGAGTGCCGGGGAAATGGCGGTCGAGGTATCGGCCGATGAACCCGACAGTATCGGCGGCGATGCGCTGATCCTGACTGTCGAAAAATTGATTATATATCACCGAATCGAGCGTTATGCCGCGCGCCTTAACCGCTTCAAGCGACAGCACCGTGTGGTTGATCGAGCCGAGGCTGCCGTTGGTCACCAGACAGAGTGGCAGCTGACGTGACGCCACATAATCAATCGTAAAGAAATCATCGGTCACAGGCACCATCAGACCGCCGGCACCCTCGACAAGCACAGTATCGAACTCGGCTGCCAGAATCGACGTGGCGCGGTCCACTTCGGCAAGGTCGATCTGGCGGCCATCTATTTCAGCGGCAAGCTGCGGCGAGCATGGATATGAAAATATCAGAGGGGCGGTTGTGTGATCAAGATCACGGTCATGGAGTTCAGTTCCCATGAGACGGCGATGCACCGCGATGTCTTCCGACAGACCGTTGTTTCCCGTCTGAATAAATTTCTGCGTTATCACGCTCCGGCCTTGGGCCATGAGCTGTGACGCAAGCCAGCCTGTGGCATAGCTTTTTCCGGCATCAGTGTGTATGCCACTGACGAATATCACTTTGCTGTTGTGGTTCATTTCTTTTTCAGTATCATGTATATCGGCTGATATGTCAGCGGTGCACGTCCGTCGGCGGCAAGCGGATAGTCGCGCAACACCCCGGCCAACGACACATTGGCAGGGCGGGCGTTGACTCCGGTGGCCCGCAGATGACGGATCACGTCGACAGGCGTCGCAAACATCCGGGTGACAACACCGTCGTGCAGTTCAAGAATCTCCATTGATTCCGGCACTGATGCGCGCCATTGCTCCACGCTCAGATATGGCAGGGGCACCACGCCGGCGGCAGTGAGCTGCCTGAAGGTCTCCGGCCCGAACGTCGACAGCACAAGCATTCCGCCCGGGCGCAACGCAGCCGAAGCCCGGTCAATGAACCGCGCCGGAGAATTAAACCACTGGATCGTACTCGCCGAAGCTATAATATCGACCGATTCAGGCTCAAGGCATGTTATTTCAGTTTCTCCGTCACACACGCGCACATCAGCTCCAGGCCATGCCACATCGATCATATCCCAAAGCATCAGCCTGGCCGACTTATACTTTTCTGCATACAGACGGGTCAGAGTGCCGTCGCCGAATCCCACTTCAAGCACCAGCCCCGGCCGAATGCCATGTTTCTGCCATAGGTCCCACAGATGGGCGGCGATGCGCTGCTGAACAGACGCTTCGTCGGAATATGTGGTGATTCCTCGTGAGAAACGCTGCCGGACCAGTGTTTTATTTATCACATAAGCATCGACCAGACTTTGCCATGACTCCGGAGTGTGCGTGCCGTCCACCTGTGTCACTGCCGTCCGGGTTCCGCTCCATGCGGCAAGCTGCCCGACCGGCGGAAAAATAGCATCGGCGTCGCTGACAACCGCCCTATCCCACACAAACCGGTCGACAGCCATCAGAGATCCGTCAATAGCTCTCAGTTCCGATGCCAGCGACTCGATTGAACGTGGACCACGAGGCAGTCCGGCGCCACCCATTCGACGCCTGAATTTCTTGAAAGACTGCTCGGTCAGCGATTCGGCCGTGGCACGGAACACTGACTCAGGAATGCCGCGGAGATCAGAAACCGGCCACGGAGTGCCATTGACGGCAACCGACAGAGTGACCGGCAGCGAAGAGTCCGGAAGAACCACCGATGCCGCCCACACGCCAAGACTCCAAGCCATCACCACCACTTCGTCATAGGCACCGACGTCAGGCACATGCAGCGAAGTGTAGTCCGAAAGCACCGCAATGTCATAGCCGGCGGCCTTCAGCCCGGCAAAAGCGGAAGCATCAGTGCTCCAACCGGCAAAAATCAGCAACAGACGCCGATTGGATCCTTGTGTGATATACTCTAAATTCATGTCAAATCAATCGCCGAAAGGCGCTCCAGGTCGGCTTCAGTGACGTCAAGACTCAAGCTGAAGCGCAGGCGCTCGGTTCCGGGAGGAACAGTCGGAGTGCGTATCGGCAACACTTTAAAACCATGTTCAAGCAATCTGGACGACAATGCCACCGCCGATTCGGCCGAACCGGTGACAAGCGGCTGAATATGGCCCGAAGACGCTCCGGTGATCCTGGCCAGCTGCTGACCCAGCCGCCGGAGTCTGGCGCGTCCGTCGTCCATTGCCAATATTTTTTCTATGATAAAAACGCTCCATGCACAATTAAGCGGAGGAATCGCCGTGGAGAAAATAAACGAACGCGCACGGTTGAGGAGATAGTCGCGGCAAAGCGGCGAACACACAATGAACGCTCCGACCGAGGCTCCGGCCTTGCCAAGAGTGCCGACAATGAAGTCGACTTCCGGCATCGACGCACACAAGCCAAGACCATGCGGGCCCTCCACGCCAAAAGCATGGGCTTCGTCGACATAAAGCAGCGCCTGACCATAGCGTGACTTCACCTGCACGATGTCGTCCAGCGGGGCTTTGTCGCCATCCATGCTGAACACTGATTCCGTGACGATCAGCACACGGTCGAACGAACCGGCCTTGCGTGAGAGAATACGCTCAAGGTGATTCACGTCGTTGTGGCGGAACCGCTCCATCGAGGCGCCGCTCAGCCGCATTCCGTCGATGATGCTGGCATGCACCAGCTTGTCGGCCACAATCAGCGTGCGTTCGTCGGCCAACGACGATATTGCGCCAGTATTGGCATGATAGCCACTGTTAAAAAGCAACGCAGAGCTTCCGTAAGCATCAGCCAGCAAAGCCTCCAGTTCATCATAATAGCGCTGAGAAGACGCAAGCAGACGCGACGCCGACGACGTGAATGGCGGCAGTCCATCAACCCCCACCCGCTCCAGAAACTCGCGCCTCAGATCGGCCCGCGATCCGAGACCGAGATAATCATTGGTTGATAAGTCGACCAGTTCAGACCCGACAGTATCCGACGGAATCGTCCGGTGATTGCAGGTCTCCTTCAGCCGGCCGACCACAGACTCATAACGCTCCATCTCGAATAATTTCAATCATCTGCCCGATCAGATAGCGCAGGTCATCGTCTGATATGACATACGGAGGCATGATGTAGACGTTTCTACCAAAAGGACGGACCCAGATGTGGCGACGGACGCACTCACGCTGAAAACGTCCCACATCGACCGGCTCTTTCATTTCGATCACTCCGATGGCACCAAGCGACCTCACATCGGCAACAGACGGCAATTGCGCCGCCGGAGCAATTGCTTCACTGATCAAAGATCCGAGATGGGCTATACGGGCAGCCATATCCTGTTCACCAAGCATTTTCAATGATTCACATGCCACAGCACAGGCCAAAGGATTGGCCATAAAAGTCGGGCCATGCATCATCACCCCAGCCTCGCCCCGCGAAATTGTGTCGGCCACCTCAGCCGTTGTCAGAACGGCGCTGAGAGTCATATATCCGCCAGTCAGGCCTTTGCCGAGCAACATTATGTCAGGAACCACTCCGGCATGCTCCAGAGCGAAGCAACGGCCCGTGCGCCAGAATCCTGTGGCAATTTCGTCAAAAATCAGGTAAATGCCAAGTTCCGTACAAAGTCTGCGCAATTCACACAGATATTGAGGATGATAGAACCGCATTCCGCCGGCTCCCTGCACAACCGGCTCAAGAATCACTCCGGCAAGGGACTCGGAGTGGCTGACGAGCAACTCACGCATCGGCTCAAAATCTGCCGGATCCCATTCTGCCCCAAATTTCACCTGCGGCACCGGAGCGAAATAACGCACAGGCAGTGCCGGACCGAATGCACCGTGCATGCCGGTGACGGGGTCGCAGACGCTCATGGCATTCCATGTGTCGCCATGATATCCGCCACGTATGGTGGCAAAATTGGTCTTGCCATGCGAGCCTGAGCGGCTCACCGCCGCCTGTATGGCCATCTTCATGCCAACCTCGGTCGCCACAGATCCGGAATCGGCAAAAAACACATTGTGCATCTGCGGAGGCGCCATTTCAAGCAATCTCTTGCCAAGCTCTATGGCGGGGGCATGTGTGAATCCGCCGAACATCACATGGCTCATCTTGTCAATCTGGCGCCGTGCCGCTTCATTCAGGCGCGGATTGTTATAGCCATGGATCACACACCACCATGAAGCCATTCCGTCAATCAGGCGGGTGCCGTCAGACAGAAATATGCCGACACCTTCGGCATGATCAACTTTATAAGTCGGCAACGGGTCTATTGTAGACGTGTAAGGATGCCACAGGTGTTCACGATCCCATGAATCGTGCAGTGAATTATCGTTGTTCATTTATTAAGGCCAGAATCTGAGGCAGGATAGCATCGGTTGATGAATTATGTATGATACGGTGGTGAGGAAACGACAGGTTCTTCTGTGACGCCATCCGCCGGCCAATTTCATCGGCAGAAAGTCCGCTGCGGGACTTTACGCGGATCACCCGCTCGCATCTGGGCGCTGTGACTTCCCAAACTTCGTCAGCAATAGAATCAAATCCGCTTTCATAAAGTATGGCGGTTTCGAAGAAGAAAAGCGTAGTCCCATATGTAGCGATCGTAGCCATCAGGTGTTTACGCACCGCACCATGAACTATAGCGTTGAGGCTTTGCAGCTTGCGTCCGTCAGAAAACACCATGGCCGACAACACGTCTCGCCGAAGCCGCCCGTCGGCGCCAATGGCATCAGGAGTGATTTCATCGGCAATGCGACACAGGATTTCGGGAGACCCGTCCATGAGCCTGCGTGCTTCCGAGTCACAATCATAGACCGGATAGCCCATGCAGCGCAGAATCCTGCTGACCACAGACTTTCCTGAGCCGATTCCGCCTGTAATGGCCACTATGTGAGTTTGTCCGATCATTTGCCGTGTTGTTCAATCAAATACTCGACGCTGTCCACAGCCAGAGTCACATCACGGCATATTTCAGGCGCACTGCCGAGATATACGGGCATTTTGGCCGTGGATGGCGAACGATGTCGGAAATCGGCATAAACTGTGATGACACCGACTTCGGAATTATATCGGCTCATCGGCACAAGAAATGTCACATCCACACGCGAAGGGAACAAGACCACCGACGCTTCAGCCGGTGCGCCATTGACCTTGACCGCCACAGACCGCTGCTTGGCGATCAGCGGCTCAACAGGCGCAGTGACGGTGACCACGTCGGGCACCGCGCGCGCACCGGCCGGGACCTTCAGTCTGAGCAGACCGGTGTAGGTCTCCGACACATCGTCAAGATTAAGCTCGACTGTGCTTATGCGATCGAATCCACCAGACATATTGGCCACGGAATAGACCGTGACTGAATCTGGTTCGACCTGCACAGGACCGGAGCTCACGCTCTGCCATGACGGTGTGATTCTGACGTCGGGTGTCACTTTTACCCGACGTCCAGGCTTGTCGGTGTAGATCAGATTAAGAGAATCCGGTCTGACCGAAAGCACCTGGGCCTGCTGCCCAAAAAGCGAGCGGACTCTCGACGACATTTCATTGCCAGGAATGGTGACGCGCGACGCTCCAGACTCGGCATTCATCTCCTTGAACGGGATACTGAGCGTCGGAACTCCGCTCCAAGTGTAGTTAAAGAGCGACGTGCCGCGGTCTCTGACGCTGACAAGCAACGTCTGCGGAACATCGGAGATGAATGTAATGCCATCAGGCACGCCTTCGATTTTCAAAGGCACCTGCACTTCCTTCTGGGCATCTTCGTTGAGAGTCTGAATCAGCCAGAACACATAACTGACACACACGAACAGGAGAAAGAGCAGAATGTCTTTCCCCCGTGACGAACCGAGCAGCGCGCGAGTTGTGCGCACTGCTTCGGAGACGCGTGCCGATATGTTATTTCTTTTCGGCATTCACAGGATTTGCAGCATCGGCGCCAGCAGCTTCATGCGAAGGATAGATGCTGGTCTTGTTGATGCGGATCTTTATGCCTGAAGCAATTTCAAGAAGCACAACAGGACCGTCGACCTCAACTACCCGTCCATGTATGCCTCCGGCGGTGATCACTTTCGTGCCTTTGGTCAGAGAATCATGGAATTTCTGGGTTTCCTTGCGCTGCTTCTGCTGGGGACGGATCATGAAGAAGTAGAAAATTACGATGATTGCGATGATCATGATCCAGCTTGACCAGCCCGCGCCCTGCATGTCGGCGGCAGCAGCCTGCTGAAGAAGAATGTAGTTAAGCATTGTTTCTTTCGTATTTTAAAATTTTGTGAATTATTTCCAGTCTTTATGCAACAATCCGTCAGCACGGAGCTTGTCAGTGATGGCCGCCAGCATGCCGTTGATAAACGATCCACTCCTGGGATTGGAGTAACGGTTTGCTATTTCGACATACTCATTGGCGGTGACAGTCAGCGGAATGGACGGACAGCTCATGACTTCTGACAAAGCGGTCAGCAGAATGACAACGTCCATCAGCGCAACACGGTCAACGTCCCAGCGCTTGGTGTTGATGAACACGTCGATCCATTCACGGTATTCAACACGATGGGCCACAGCATTGTTGAACAGCTGCATTCCGAAGCCGGAGTCTTCGTCGTCTTTGAATTTCGGCAGAAGCTCAATGTCGGAGTGCGCTTCCGAAGCAGCGAACGTGCGGATTGTCTTGATGGCAAAACTGGCCATAACGTCCAGGTCATCATTCCAGAAAATCGACTTCGACTCCAGATATTCGCTAAACACGTCTGACGGGACAATGACATTCTTAAGCAATGTTCGCCACAGATCGCAGTCTTCGGCAAGTGTTTTCTCTCCTGGAGTAGCCATATATGCCTTATAGGCATCGCTGTCGGTTACGAGATCAAGCAACTGGCTGATAAATCCAGGTTCGTCATCCCACAGAACCGGAGTCTTTTTGGTGAATTCCTCAATTGCATCGCTTGACGATGCGGCAGCCACATAGGCGTTATTAACGAAGCGCATATCGGGGTTGCGCTCTTCCGGTGTGGGCAGATACTTTTCACGTGCGGACTCAATGCGAAGAGACTGCGCATGGGTTATCTCCACCGGCAGCAGCAGCAGGGCCACATAGAGTTCATATGCCTTGTCAAGCGAACGGGTGAGATCGCGACGGCAATCGGCAAGCACATTGCGAGTGTCGGAATAGTTTGACAGTGTATCTGCCAGCATTTTCAGTCCCATTTCCATTCCTCGCACAGTGAATTCAGGATCAGTGCGCATTGCGTCGACCAGCGCCGGAGTCTTCGGAGCGACAAGTCGGAGCACCTGAGTCCAGAACGCTATTTCATCCGAGACTTCCGGTTTGCGTATTTTCAAAAATTCACGGTAAGGGCTGGATGCCTTGATACGCTGAGCAAGTTCGATAACGGCACTGTCAAATTCGGCCATGCGGGCACCGCGTGTGCGGATCAGTTCCCTCACTTCGTCATTGCCCATGAGGAAACGTGCGGTGGCACTGTCGGCATAAGGCGCATTGACAACCGATGAAGTGACTGATGGCGGCAACGAGCGGTCTGCCTGGACTTTCCAGCCCGACATCTCAAGCATCATCAGCAACATATCGGCATATGCCGAATAAGAATAACGACGGTCGTGCGACGATGTCTCCACCGGGGCCTCGATCTTGAATTCGCTCCGGGTGAGCAGGTAGCCATATAGTGCCTGCACAACCTTAAGTCGTATTAAAACTCTGTTAACCATATATTTTTATGTTCTCTTTATGCTCTATAAGCTATGCAAAGTTAAGCTTTTTTCATTGCCCTGACAAATTATTCGGTCAGATCACGCGGAAGAAGTAGCCCAAAGTGATTTCAACCGACAATCCGCGTGACGCAGAAAACGTGCTTGTGCGCGTGGCTCTGAAAATATTGCCTATTCCGTAATAGAAACGGCCTTCAAGTGTCATGGAATGACGCCGCGCCACAAAGAATTCGGCGCCGAGTCCACCGGCAATGCCATAGTCGAAGCGGTTGGCCACATCCATTGTCATCTGCTCGTTGTGGCGATTGGAAGAATATCCTGGCACTGACGCCACTGGATCGGAATAATCAAAGTCCGACTTGATTTTGTCGCCAAGCATATATCCAGCTTCGGGACCAAGATTTACAAAAAGTTTCACCCGCTTCCATCCAAAACGGATCTGAGTCATCAGCGGCAGCTGAATATATGTTAGATGACGTGAATAGCTGACCGGAAGCCCGCGGAAATCTTCAGCCCATCCGCGTTGAGTGATGTTAAGTTCACCAAGCAGGCCAAAAAGTTTTTCTTCAGAATATCTGGCCATGATGCCAAATGTCATGCCAGGCGTCATGTTCTGACTTATGTGGGGCACGAAGTCCATCCGGCTCAGTGTGGCGCCTCCCTTCACACCGATTGAAAAGTCAGGCGAATAATATCGCTGACCCAATACCGTGGCTGAGCCGGCAACGACAACCGAAGCAAGCAAGGCAATGGCTCCGGCAAGTCTGCACAAAAACTGCTTCATCATAGCGCTTTGACTCTCACCTGTCCGTCTGGCGAAAAATAAATCAGATAGAGCGCTGAGTTGACAGCGCCAGGCTCAAACGAATTCTGGAGTCCGACATAAGACCGGCCTCCGCCGAGCATCCATCGGCCGGCATCGTAACCCAGCAATCCGTAAACCGGAACCGCATTCGCCATTTTTGTTCCGAACCAGTCATCATAGCGCATTCCGAGAAGGCGCGTCGGATATGAGTCGGTATCGGATGCAAATCGTGAATATATCACGGTGTCGAGACTGTGAAGTTTGCGAGCCTGCTCGCCTCGCACAATAACCCACTCCGGGTAACCGAACAACCGCACGTTATCAGGCAATGACGCTTTCTGTCGCAACTGAATCAACGGCGTAAGAATTCGTGTAAGCATCTCGCGCGATCCTGATGCAGGAATGAAGACGAAGCGTCCGTCAGCAGGAAATCTGTCGGGACTCATGGCCTTGTCTGAAAATCCGTCAGGAACATCCATCGTCTCATAGCGGCGCCCCGAAGCATCAAGGCGCGCGGTCAGTTCAGCGACAAATCCCTGCTTGTCGGCCGCAATATCGGCAGACGAAAGAATCACCGGCGTATAGTCAGCGAAATCGCTGATAAACGCATCAATGGCTTTGTCGTACATCTTGTCGTGCGGTATGTTGGCCTGATAGACCGACGGATGACGCTGCTGGGCATCGTTTTTCACAGAAAAGAGATTGACCACGGTCGCTCCAGTTTGGTCAGCCATATCGGCCAAAAGCTCAATACATACAGAGTCATCAGGAGCTATTATATAAGTGGCCGACCGCAGTCCAGGATCGTCAGCAAGCGCAGCCACCTTTTCAGCCGAAGCTTCCGAATCAAACGCAGTGACCGAGATTTTCATCTCAGGATTTTTGCACGCCACAGTATCGACAGCCATCAGCAGACCACGATAGAATTCAGTGTAATTCTCGGCTTGCTTGGTTGTTCGTTCCGCATCAAGCATAAACGGCAACACCACAGCCAGCCGGATAGTAGTATCGACGGAATCAACGGCAGATTCATCATCAGAAGTCGCCGAAAGCAATTCCTCTTTTGTATCGATGTCTTCAACTGCATCAACGGAAGTTTCCTCCGTCTCACCACCGAGATCCGTCCGCGGACCATCTGCCTCAGATTCCTCCGGACAGACCTTGCGGCGTTCGTTACCGGCGAACTCGCTCACAGGGAACAGCAACAGCTGATTGGCACGCAGACCATCGACCGCCGACGGGTTGCAACGCATGATATCGTCTCGGCTCACACCGATTTTACGCACCAGCGAATAGATCGATTCCTTCGGCTTGACTTCATAATAGTAATATTCGATGCCGTTTATTGTCTTCACCGGCAGATTCAGGTCGGCCGAAACAGTCAATGATGTTGCAGCCAGAGTCGCCAGGCATATATTTCTGATGAATTTCATTCGATAAATCAAAACGTTTAGACGTTAATTCTTCAATCTCACTTCTCGAAAGGTGAACGTGAGCGCGTCGATCAGCACCATCCTGTCTGTGAGCAGATCGCCTGCACCTATAATGATTTTGATCGCTTCGGCCGCCTGCATGCTGCCGGCGATTCCGGCAAGAGCGTTAAGCACACCTGAGACGGCACATGAACGGCACTCAAGCTGCTCACGGGTCGGAGGAGCCGGAAAAACGGTCCGATAGTGCGCGGTTCCTGGCATATGGGTCATCACCTGCCCATCAAAACGGCTGAGGGCCGCGAAACACAGCGGCTTCCCAAGTTCCACGCAAGTATCGCTCACAAGCACTCGCGCATCATAATTATCCGTGCAGTCAAGCACCACATCCACATCAGCCAGCAACTGCAAGGCGCAGTCAGCGTCAAGCATGCGACACACAGGCTCCACATCCACATCCGGATTAAGCGCGGCAATCTTAGCTGCCGCACTCTGCGGTTTAGGCAGGCCAATATCCTGTGTGGAATGTATGATCTGACGTTGCAGATTACTGAGTGAGACAGTGTCGCCATCAATCACACGGATCATACCGACTCCAGCCGCAGCCAGATACAGCAAAGCCGCAGAAGCGAGCGCTCCCGCACCCACCACTGCGATCCGAGACTGGCGCAGACGTTGCTGGCCTGGCAGATCTATCTCACAAAGCGACAGATGAGCCTTATAGCGTTCCGACTCTTCTTTGCTCAGCTTTTTCACGCTGCAAAGATACAGATTTTCCCAGTTTCACACAATAGCACAAACCGGACATCCCCCTTTTTCGGTCATCTGCCGGACTATGTCCCGTTCCCCTACATATGTTAACGCTGCACAACGGGCTCTATATATATTTTGTGTAAAAAAGCGAACACATTGGATTTTTTAGCTAACTTTGCACTGTTTAAACCTAATTCCATAGATATTACATCAATGAACACCATCAAAAGTCTTACTCTGGTCGCCATGGCCACAATGACGTTTGGCGCACACGCTAAAGACAAAATCAATGAACAAACGTACAACAATATAGTAAACTATTTTGAATCATACATAACAGACCGGACCGATGCTCCATATAAAGTCAGCACAAAACTGAAGGTTGCCGACCTGGCCGAAGCGAGAGCGGAAGTGTGGCAGGCCTGGGTCAAAGCGAATGAAGCAGACACTATTTTGCCCGAACTTCGCCCCCTATCCCTGCGTGATTCCCTGAGCTGGGCTCTGCCTGATTCATTGGAGCCGAATGCCTTAATGGATTACTTTTATGGCTTCAAAGGCGATACGGCCACCGTCGAAAAACTGCCGCTCTTCCTATATCTACACGGTTCTGGACCGCGTGATGCGGAATGGGACACAGGATTCCGTCTGGCCGAGATGTTTGACGACTCGCCGTCGGTCTATGTAGTGCCACGCATACCGAACGAAGGCGAATACTACCGCTGGTATCAGCAGTCAAAGCAATGGGCATGGGAGCGCCTGCTCAGAAGTGCTCTCGCATCAGGCAAGATCGACCCCAACCGCATATACCTTTTTGGTATTTCGGAAGGTGGATACGGAAGTCAGCGTCTGGCATCTTTCTATGCTGACTATCTGGCCGGCGCCGGTCCGATGGCAGGTGGTGAACCGCTGAAAAACGCACCGGTGGAAAACTTGCGAAACGTAGCGTTCTCGCTGCGCACCGGCGCTGACGACCACGGATTTTACCGCGATCTGCTCACCTCTTATACGAAACACGCGCTCGATAGTGTCGCGGTGGAGAATCCGGGATATTACATCCATGAGGTAGAACTGATTCCCGGCCGAGGACACCACATAGACTATCGTGTCACCACCCCATGGCTCAAGCAGTTCACTCGCCAGCCACATGCCACTCGACTGACTTGGGAAAATTTTGAAATGGACGGACGGTATCGCGACGGATTCGGCAACCTTTACGTCATGGAGCGTTCCAATCCCAACGACTCCACGCGCACCCTCTATGACATGACAATCGCCGGAAACACAATACGCCTGAACGTGCAGCTTGTCACATATACAACCACACAAACCGACCCACACTGGGGAATACATCTGAAATTCAACAAATCATACACACGAGCCACAGAAGGACGCGTGAAAATATATCTTGACGAACAGATGGTCGATCTCACAAAACCAGTGACTCTGATAATCAACGGACATGAGGTATTCTATGGCCGTGTGGATCTCAATGTGGAGAACATGGTCAACAGTTGCGCCGAATTCTTTGACCCGGAGCGGATATTCCCCGCCGCACTCGACGTGTACCTTTAAAACTTTCACCGTCCGCTCAACCGGCAACTGCTTTAAGTTGTTAAACAATAAAACATGTTTAACAACTTTTTTATTACCACTTTATTATGAGATCAAAAAGCCTGACATGGACCGGAGTGATTGTGCTCATTGTGGGCATAGCGCTGATTTTTCTCCGGGCAACCGCAATCAACATCATTGTGATGGTGATCGGCACAATGTTTCTGTTGGCCGCCGCTATCAACCTGTATTTTATCTTCAGCTCCACGCGCATCACAGTCGATGAGAACGGGCGCCGGTTGCCGCGAAGCGGCGTTTCGGCAGGATCAGTACTGACCGCTATAGCCGCCGCGGCATTAGGGCTGTGGATGCTGCTCGATCCGGCATCGCTCAGCTCGATGGTGGTCTATGTGCTGGCCGGAGTGCTTATAATAGCAGGTGTCTATCACATATGTCTGCTGGCTTTCGGTTTCAAGCCTGTGTCATTTCCTTTTACATTCTATCTGCTGCCGATTCTCCTGGCAGTAGCCGGCATTGTGGTGCTGATCATTGGCGCCGCCACCGTCAAGAACTACATTGTGCTGATCACGGGCATAGCCATGATTGCCTATTCGGTGTGCTGCTTTCTGGAGGTTGCGGGAGCATCCAGCTATTACAAGCAGAAGCAGATCACCATGTGATCTGCACACACAGACAACAGATAATAGCAAGAGCGGCAGACCTATGTTTTCAGATCTGCCGCTCTTGTCATTGGTCATGCCACTGAAATTCAGCGACGCTTGCTGCGTTTTTTCATAAACTTGTCGAATCCGGCGCCTGAAGCTGCTTCACGATCGCGGCGGGCAGATGCGCGGGCATAGTCGCGGTCAGCGTCTGCGATCTCCGAAAACACACGTTTCCCGAAAAATTCACATCCTTTGAGCGCCTGCACCACCCGCGGAGCATCCGATTTGTTGACATCGAAAAGCGAGTATGACGGCATCAGGTCTATGCGGCCCACATTGACGCGCTGTCCGGCCACAGTGTGGTTGAGCATATCGATGAGATTGCCTGCAAAAAATCCGTCTTTCTTGCCAAGATTGACGTAGATGCGCACCATGCCGCGCGGCGCCGTGCGGCGGTCTTTCTCCGCATCTGACGGAATCGGACGTTTCTCCCCTTTCTCCTTTTTCGGCTTTTCTGGCGATATATTGTCGATGACAGGCGCGTCTTTATAGTAATCGAGCAGGCGGTTGAACTCAAGCGAAAGAACGCGCTTGAGCAGATCCTGCTCAGAGAGCCACGACAGTTTGCGGCTCACGCCTTGAAGATATTTCGAGATCTCGTCTTCATTAACCTCTACACGCTCCAGCCTGTCGGCCATATTATAGAGCTGCTTCTCGATGATATGTTCTGGAGTGGGCACATCCTTACGCTCGAAGGTCTTGCCGATCTTCTTCTCAATTTCGCGCAGTTTGCCTTTTTCGCGCGAATGAATTATGGCGACAGACACTCCGGTTTTGCCGGCGCGTCCGGTACGTCCCGAGCGATGAGTATAGACAGCGGTGTCATCAGGCAGGCCATAATTAACCACATGAGTCACATTGTCAACGTCAAGTCCGCGAGCGGCCACGTCAGTGGCAACCAGCAATGCGAGAACCCTGTCGCGGAATTTTTTCATAACAATATCACGCTGCTGCTGCGACAGATCGCCATGAAGGGCGTCAGCGTTATATCCGTCGTGAATCAGGGCATCGGCCACCTCCTGGGTCTCCTTGCGGGTGCGGCAGAAGATAATGCCGTAGATTCCGGGGGTGTTATCGGCCACACGCTTCAGTGTCAGATATTTATCCTGCGCTTTCACCATATAGTATATATGCTTGACGTTTTCAGCGCCAGAGTTGCGGGTTCCGACCACGAATTCTACCGGATCATGCATGTATTTTTTTGCAATTCGGGCAACCTCAGATGGCATTGTGGCCGAAAACATAAGCATTTTCCGCTGATCCGGCACATGAGACAGAATGGCGTCGATGCTATCCAGAAATCCCATGTTCAGCATTTCGTCAGCCTCGTCGAGAATAACAGTGTGGACGTCATTGAGTTTCACCTCCCTACGGTCGATCAGATCGATCAGACGCCCTGGGGTCGCCACTATTATCTGCGCACCCTGGCGCAACGCTCGGATCTGCGACATGATCGATGAGCCGCCATAGACGGGCACGACAAGAAGCCCGTCGACATATTTTGAGAAATCGGCGAGATCGCCTGCGATCTGAAGGCAGAGTTCACGCGTCGGAGCTATGATAAGAGCCTGTGTGGAACGATTGGCCGTGTCAATACGCTGAATCACCGGCAAACCGAAGGCAGCGGTTTTGCCAGTACCGGTCTGGGCAAGAGCTATCACGTCGTTGTCGGCGGTGAGCAAATGCGGTATAACTTTTTCCTGCACAGGCATCGGGTGTTCAAAACCCATTTCTTCTATAGCGCGGAGCAGGTCTTCGCGCACACCTAAAGACTTGAAATCAGTCATTTTGTTAAGTTTTATTAAAGCCACCGGGCAATATATACGCCCGATGCCGTGATTAAATTTGCATTGTAATGAATAAACAACCAATGCCCATGAATAATGTCACACTTCATTCCTCAGCACCAGAATCAAGCAGATTGGCAGTCAGCGGCTTCACAGCCGCAGTCTTGTCTGTCGTGCTGATAATCTGCACCGCATGTGCTTTTGTTTTCGGATTCATAATCCACTGCGGACTCGGCTTCTACAGCTCGCTCGGAATCGGAGCGCTGACAATCGACCCTCTGCGCACATGGCTCAGTCATGATGATAACTCTCGCCGCGTATAATAGTCATTGCCCTATAAAGCTGTTCGGCAAAAAACAGACGCACCATCTCATGATTAAACGTCATGCGCGAAAGCGATAGTCTGGAATCTGCCCGTGAATAGACTTCATCGGAAAATCCGAATGGACCGCCAACCACGAAAATCAGCCTCTTCAGGCCGCTGCCGAGATGACGTTCGATCACCGATGCGAATTCGCGTGACGTGTGTTCGCGTCCGTTTTCATCCAGAAGAATCACCCTGTCGCCAGGCTGCAACTGGCGAAGAATCGCCATCCCTTCCTGTTGCTTCTGGGCTTCACGGGTAAGCGACCGCGAAGCCTTGACGTCGTCCACGATCTTCACTTCAACCGGCAGATAGTGCCGGAGCCGGTCAAGATACATATCTATGCCCTGACGCATCAACTGTGACTGAGTGCGCCCGACGGCCATCAGCATAATCTTCATTTTATCACCGCCAGGCCGCCTTTGGCCGTTTCTTTATATAGCGACGGCAGATCATGGCCTGTCTGTTTCATAACCTCCACAATACGGTCGAAG